>JBBQAL010000005.1:0-51982 GCA_038316135.1 Candidatus Nanopelagicales bacterium
GGAAGCCATGTCGGAGATCGGTGAGTATCCCGACGTGGTGATCGGCTGCGTGGGGGGCGGCTCGAACTTCGCCGGGATTGCCTATCCGTTCCTGCATAAGACGCTGACCCAGGGGGTAAAGACAAAGTTCCTGGCCATCGAACCGAGCTCCTGTCCCACCCTGACCCGCGGCACGTACACCTACGATTTCGGCGACACCGCCGGCATGACACCGTTGGTCAAAATGTACACGCTCGGTCACGACTTCGAGCCGGCCTCCATCCACGCCGGCGGCCTGCGCTATCACGGCATGTCCCCGACCATCTCGACCCTGGTGAACGCGGGGTACATCGAACCGCGCGCCTACGGACAGAACCAGTGCTTCGAGGCGGCGGTCATGTTCGCCCGCAACGAGGGGATCATCCCCGCGCCGGAGAGCAGCCACGCGATTCGCGCGGCGATCGACGAGGCGCTGGCCGCGAAGGAGACGGGGGACAAGAAGACCATCCTGTTCAACTTGTCGGGTCACGGCCACTTCGACATGGCCGCGTACGACGCCTACCTCGGCGACCGAATGACCGACGAGCCGGTCACCGAGGAGCGCTTCGCGGCAGCCCTGGCCACCGTCCCCGCGATCTGAGGTCCTCCTCCGCCCCGGGACGCGGAGGTCGCCGGGGCGTATCGGCGGATTTCGTGCGCTATTTGATCGCTCGAGGGCCCGAAATCGCTGTAAATCCGCCAATCCTCGCCCCGCCGGACTTTCTGGCTCATGTTAAGTACATTTGACATCGCGTCCGGTCTGCTTTACCTTTCCCGTGTCCAACATTATTGACATCAGGAGAGCGTCATGGGAGTCCGAGAGAAGAACGCCTGGGCGATGCTGGTCATCGCCATTGTGGGTGTCACCGTCTATCTGACACTGCTGGCCATCAACCTCGATGGCGGCTCACTGACTGAAATCGGCTACCAGCCGTTGATGCTGTGGACGATCGGGCTCGGGATTGCCGCCGGGATCATCGTGCACCTCACGCTGTCGATTCGAGCCGGACTTGCTGGTGAGAGCCAGGACGCCGACGAGCGCGACCTACAGATTGAGCGCTTCGGCACCAACGTTGGCCACGCCTTGCTGGTCATCGGTGGTCTGGCCGGTCTGCTTATGGCCCTGGCCGAGTGGGACTGGTTCTGGATCGCCAACGCGCTCTACTTCGGCTTCGTCCTGTCGGCCATTCTCGAGGGCGTTGCCGAGGTCGTTGCCTATCGCAAGGGCGTTCCATGGTGAAGCCCACCACCATCACGAACCACATTCGGGCACTGCGCTTCGAACACGACGAGATGACCCAGGCAGAGCTTGGCAAGCAGATCGGGATGACCCGGCAGACGGTCATCGCGATCGAGCAGGGCCGCTACTCGCCCTCGCTGGAGACCGCCTTCCGTATCGCGCAGGTCTTCGGCGTCCCCCTTGACCATGTTTTCCAGTACAACCAAGGAGAAACCCCATGAGAGCGATCGTCCAAGATCAGTACGGCCAGACCGACGTCCTGCGTCTGCGCACCGACGCCCCAACACCGCAGATCGACGAGGATGAGGTTCTCGTACGCGTGCACGTTGCCGGCATCAACGCCGCTGACTGGCACCTGATGACCGGCGAGCCCTACCCGGTTCGGCTGGTTATGGGGATGCGGCGCCCGCGCAACCCCGTCCTCGGCAGTGACTTCTCTGGCGTCGTCGAGGCCGTTGGCTCGGCCGTCACCGAGTTCTCGGTTGGCGAAGAGGTGATGGGTGAGGTCGAGCGCGGCGCGCTGGCCGACCTCGTCGCAGTCGCCGCCAAGCATGTCGTCCGTAAGCCGAAAAACCTGACGCATGACGAGGCGGCCGCGATCCCCATGGGCGCCCTGACCGCGCTGCAGGCAGTCCGAGACACGGGACAGCTGCAGCCCGGCCAGTCGGTGCTCGTCAACGGAGCTTCCAGTGGCGTCGGCATCTACGCCGTACAGATCGCCGTCGCGATGGGTGCGAAGGTCACGGCAATCTGCAGTGGACGCAACACGGAGATGGTTCGTTCCCTTGGCGCGTCGAGCGTCGTCGACTACACGACGGAGGACGTCGTCGCCACCAGCGAACGGTACGACTTGATCATCGACATCATCTCAAATCGTTCGATCGCAGACTTCCGCAAGGTGCTCACTGAGCGGGGTCGCTACGTCCTGGTCGGGGCTGCCTCGTCGGGTAAATGGTTCGGGATGGGACGCCAGGCACAGGCTGTATTGACGTCACCGTTCGTGGGCCAGACGCTGAAGCCGATGCTCGCCGGCCGCAAGCAGGAAGACCTCGCGGCAATCGTCGACATGGTCGAGGCAGGCTCGATCTGCGCGGTCATCGACACCGTGTATCCGCTCGAGCAAGCAGCGGACGCCATCGCTCACGTGCAGAAGGGGCACGCCCGCGGCAAGGTCGTCGTCGAGGTCAGCTGAAGGTGTCCTACCGCGAGCTGTGGGGAGCGGTCGCCACAGGCTGAGGAGTTTGGGTGCGGCAACTGCTGCCATGACGCCACTTGCCGCACCCAAACTCGACGTCTTGACCTAGCGGGGCGCGATGACGTCGGTGCCGAGCGTCGCCTGCAGCGGCGCCGGTACGCGCACCGACCCGTCCTTCTGCTGATGGTTCTCGAGGATGGCGACGATCACCCGCGGGATCGCCACCAGCGTTCCGTTCAACGTGGCGACCGGGCTGGTGCGGTCGCCATCGCGCATCCGGATGCCGAGCCGTCGGGCCTGGAACTCGGTGCAGTTGGACGTCGAGGTGACCTCGCGGTACTTGCCTTGAGTGGGAATCCACGCCTCGATGTCGAACTTGCGCGCGGCACTCGAGCCGAGGTCGCCCGTGGCAACGTCGATCACGCGGTAGGGGAGCTCGAGCTCGTCGAGGAACTGCTTCTCCCACGCGAGTAGCCGCTGGTGCTCGGCGACGGCGTCCTCCGGCTTGCAGAACGTGAACATCTCGATCTTGTCGAACTGGTGGACGCGGATGATGCCACGGGTGTCTTTGCCGTACGTGCCGGCCTCGCGGCGGAAGCAGGTCGAGATGCCGGCGTAACGCAGTGGAAGCGCGCTGGCGTCCAGGATCTCGTCGGAGTGGTACGCAGCCAGCGACACCTCCGAGGTACCGACCAGGTAGAAGTCGTCCTGCTCGAGATGGAAGACGTTCTCTGCCGCCTGCCCGAGGAAGCCGGTGCCCTCCATGGCAGGTGGCTTCACGAGCACCGGCGTCACCATCGGGGTGAAGCCGGCAGCCACCGCCTGCTGGACGGCAAGGTTGATCAGCGCCAGCTCGAGAAGCGCGCCGGGGCCGGTGAGATAGAAGAACCGCGCGCCCGACACCTTGGCCCCGCGCTCGACGTCGATGGCTTCGAGCAGCTTGCCGAGGTCGACGTGATCACGCGGCTCGAATCCTTCTGCCGCAAAGTCGCGCGGCGTGCCGACGTGATCAAGGACGGTGAAGTCCGCTTCGCCACCGACCGGCGCATCGGGCTCAACGACGTTGGAGAGCCGAAGCTGGACGCCACTGAGCGCTTCTTCGGCCGCACGCGCCGATGCCTCGGCCACCTTCACCTGACCCGAGAGCTCCTTGGTGCGCGCGAGCAACGCTTGCTTCTCGTCACCTTGGGCGGAGGCCACCTGCTTGCCGAGTGACTTCTGCTCTGACCGCAGCCGCTCGTAGCCAGCGATGGAAGATCTGCGCTGTTCGTCAGCGGCCAGAGCAGCGTCGACGAGCGAAGGATCCTCACCACGGGCCGACTGCGAGCGGCGTACAGCGTCTGGGTCGTCCCGAAGGATTTTGAGATCGAGCACGAGGGAAGCCTACCGACCAGAGTGGTTCATCCTCGACAACGAATTGCGTCACCCGGTGGACAGTCGGCGGGTTCGGGGGTCAGCTGGGGGAGTGCGCAGACTCGACTGCTGACTCTGACTGGACCTCAGATGCGCTGGACTTGCTGGGCCGGCGCTGGAACGAGAGTTGGAAGAGAACATCGGGTAGGTCATCAGATGTGACCGGGCGCGACCACAGGAAACCCTGACCGATGTCGCAACCCAGCTCGCGCAGCCGCGCCGTGACTTCGGCATCCTCGACGCCCTCGGCAACGACTTCGAGTCCGAACTCGTGCGCGAGGTCGACCATGGCCTTGACCAGTGTCGCGCCGGCAGGGTCGTCAGCGAGCCTCGAGGTGAATGAGCGGTCGATCTTCAGCGTCGAGAGCGGCATCTGCTCCAGCTGAGACATCGACGTGTACCCGGTACCAAAATCGTCAACAGCAAGGGTGACGCCGAGTGCTGCGATCTTGTGGAGCATCTGGTGACTGCGAATCGGGTCCTCGATCAGTGCGCTTTCGGTGACCTCGAGCTCGAGCCGCTCTGGCTCGATCAGGTGACTCGCCAAGATGTCCTCAAGGAACTCGTCGAAGTCCGGCTCGATCAGGTTGCGGGCCGAAAGATTCACGGCGACGGGCAGGTGGGCGAAGTCGGTGTCGAGTCGGTCCCACTCCGCCATCTGGGCACAGACCATCTCGAGCACGTAACGGGTGAGCCCCTGGATCAGACCGGTGTTCTCGGCAAGCGGGATGAAGTCGTTGGGCGGGATGTTGCCGCGTTCGGGATGCATCCACCGCAGCAACGCTTCGGTTCCCATCACCTGACCGGTGCCGAGGTCGATTTTGGGCTGGTAGTTGATGCTGAGCTGGCGGGTGCCGAGCGCGTTGCGCAGGTCACCGAGCAGTTGCAGCCGCTCCGTCGAGTTCCCGTCCTCGCCCTGGCGGTAGACCAATGCGCCGAGATGCGTGGCCTTAGCCGCGTACATCGCCGTGTCAGCGCGCTGCATGAGCTCGGTTGCGTTCTCGGCATGGTCAGGCAACAGGGCGATGCCGATGCTCGACTCAACGTGCAACTGCAGCTCGCCCACCTGGAACGGCTGGTCGAACGCTCCGTGCACCCGGCTCGCCAGCCGCTCGGCGTAGAGAAGCCCGCCGACCTCAGGTGCGAGCACCGCGAACTCGTCACCACCGAGGCGGGCAACCGTGTCGGCGTCGCGCACCACCTCGTTCAGCCGCTTGGCGACTTCGATCAGCAGTGCGTCCCCGCGGTCGTGGCCGAGGGTGTCGTTGACCTCCTTGAACCTGTCAACGTCCAAGATCATCAGCGCCAGGTTCTTACCAGAGCGCTCCGATGCCGTAATCGCACGATCAAGGCGGTCCTGCAGCAGGCGTCGGTTCGGCAGCCCCGTGAGCGCGTCATGCAGCGCCAGGTGCTCGTTCTCAGATGCCTGCGAGCGAAGCGTTCCGCTGGCCCGGTGCACGGTGCGGAAGAGCAGCAGCCAGGCGAGCAGCGCAATGACGGTGATCACAGCTGCGACGGTAAGGACGGCGCGCCAGACGGCGGTCTCCGTCGTTTCCCACGGAATGTTGACCTGGGCGAAGCCGTAGACACCGGCGAGCCGGTCACCATAGACGACCGGGACCGTTACCTGCAGCGACCTGCCGGTCGCGCCGTCTACGACGGTAGAGACCGGGGACAAGACATCTTGGGCTTCAGCTGCCTTGCGCATGTCCAGCGCTGGAGCATCTTGCGGGTTGCCCATACTCGTCCACAGCGGCTCACCATCGACGCCGTACAACGAGAGGCTGTCGAGCACCTGGACGCTGTTGTCACGCGCCACCGTGTCGAGAGAACTGACGACAGCTGGTGCCACATCGGCAGGGTCCTGCCAGAAGGCGACGGCCTCGGTGTCGATCTTGGACTGGACGCCCTGCGACACGTAGATCTCGGCTATCTGCTCACCGTCACGCTGGGCCTGACGCTGCAAGGACGTGGCAACGAGCCAGGTCAGCACGACCGCGAGCAGCACCATGGTCGTCATGCTGACCACAGCGAAAGTCCCAGTCAGGCTCAATCGGCGCACACTGGGGCCATCGGCAGGAGTTTGGAGCGGGTTGAGGCTGTTCGAGCCCCGAGTAGATCAGTGCCGACCCTCCCGGATCCGGGCCAGCCAGGCCTGTGCCTGCCGGAACTCCCCATCAGCCACTCCTCGGCGGATGACCGGCTGCCGGCCGTCCAGCCGCGGGTACGAGCCGAGGTACCGCACCTCCGCGCACACCCGGCGCAAACCCATCAGGGCCTCACCGACGCGGGCGTCGTCCAAGTGCCCCTCGACGTCCACCGAGAAGAAGTAGTCGCCGATCCCACCGCCGGTGGGACGGCTCTCGATCCGGGTCAGGTTGACCCCCCGCACGGCGAACTCGGTGAGAATCTCCAACAGGGCGCCTGGGTGGTCTTGCCCCATGAAGAGAACGAGCGAGGTCTTGTCCGCTCCCGTGGCCGGCTGCGGCGCCTGCGGAGTGCTGATCAGCACGAAGCGCGTCTCGGCCGGCCGGTCGCCGATGTCGGACGCGAGCTGGTCCAGCCCGTAGACCGCAGCAGCGAGCGGAGCCGCGATCGCGGCGTCGTGCTCGCCGTCGGAAACCATGGAAGCGGCCATCGCCGTCGACGGCGCGAAAGTGACGGGAACATCGGGCAGCTGCTCTGCCAACCAACGACGGCATTGTGCATGGGCGTGCGGGTGAGTCGTCACTGCGCGCACCTGCTTCAGCGTCGAGCCAGGGCGCGCCAGCAAGGAGAAGGTCACCGGAACTTGCGCCTCGGCAATGATCGCCAGGCCCGGACCGCCCGCCAACGCGTCGATGGTTGCGGTGACCGAACCCTCGACGGAGTTCTCGAGCGGCACCATGGCCGCGATGACCTCGCCGCCGCGCACTGCGTCCACCGCGGTATCGACGGTCGCGTATGGCACGACATCGACGGCACGGTCACCGAGCCACTGCAGCAGGGCGGCCTCGGTGAAGGTGCCTGCTGGTCCAAGAAAGCCATAGCGGGCGGCCGAACCTGAGGCAGCGTGATCAGAGGACACCAGGGGAGCCTATTGCAGCGGGCCGCCGCCGAACCTACGAGCGCGGGTGGCTGGCTCGCGCGTAACCGATCACCTGCACTTCTTCTGGCGATAGTTCGGCTTCGCTGACACCACCCTTGACGCCCTTTGCATACGTGCGCGTCTCGCTACGGCCGTTGATCGAGCTGACGACAACGCCGTCGCCACCATCGTCGAGGAGGGCTGCGGAGAAGGACATGCGTCCACCCATGTCGTTGAATGCGTCGTAGCGGACAACGGCAACGTGCCGGATGGCGTCTGCGAGATCAACGCGAAGTGTCTGGACGTCCGACGCCAGTGAACCCACCTCGGAACGCAGATGGGTGACCTCTTCGCCCTGGCGAGTGACCGCGTCGAGGAACGACTCTGCATCACCACCCTGCTGCAGCGCGAGGTACTGGCGTCGCATGCGCCGGATGCGGAACGCCACGATCAGCGTCAGGATCAGCGCGAGCAGGGCAACGGCGGCACCAGCGATGGCAATCGCAGCGACGAGTTCAGGGTCGAGATCGAGCGCAGTCACAAGAATCCCAGCAGTCAGGGGAGGGGGAACCCCAGGCTAGCGAGCCCCGACGACCCCTCAACCCCCGGCGCTACAGTCCGGTCGTGGATCTGGCTGCGCTCCTGGTGACCTTTGCGCTGATCCTCCCCGCCGAACTCCCGGACAAGACCCTGATCGCAACGCTTGTCCTGTCCACCCGCTACCGACCCCTCATCGTGTGGCTCGGCGTCACGGCCGCGTTTGGCGTGCAGACCACGATCGCGGTGGCGGCCGGTCAGGTGCTCGGCCTGCTGCCAGAAACGCTCGTCCAGCTGGTCACCGCCGCTCTCTTCGCCCTGGGCTCAGTGCTGATGTTCCGGGGGGCCGGGCACATCGACCCCGGTGCTGAGGAGGTGGAGGAAGCCGAGGCGATCAATGCCGTGGTGCGCAAGGGCCACGGCAGAGCGTTCACCGTGTCGTTCCTGGTCCTCTTCGCGGCCGAGTGGGGTGACCTCTCACAGCTGACCACCGCCAGCTTGTCCGCCCGCTTCGACGCACCCGTGGAGGTCTGGCTCGGAGCCTGGCTGGCCCTCAGCTTGGTCGCTGGGCTCGCTGCTCTGGCCGGGAGGTGGCTCGTGGCGCATGTGCGATTCTCGGTAGTGCAGCGGATCTCGGGAACTTTGCTCGCCGTGCTGGCGCTGGTGACGCTCACCGAGGCCGTCGGGATCTGGTGAAGCGACGGACGCCACACTGCTCAACCTTGATCGGCTGGCCCCTTGCACAGAGTGTGCAGTTGCCACCCCGATTCGTGAAAAGTTAAAGGTCCGAACGCCACCGACGGGGGATACAGTGACGTTCGGACCTCGTCTACCTTGCACACATTCAGTGCCACCGCGCAACTCCTTCGGCGCAATTGACCAAGCCTTGACGAACGAGCATTCAGCATCTGTTCGGGCGTCGAATCGGTCAGTGAACGGTCAACTGGCGGGCGCGCAACGACTCTCGGGCTCGGCGTCCAGCGCCCGACAGTGGCCTGGCGTCGGCCAGCGCCCCGTCGAGCCTGGCGCGGAACTCCGCAGCAGCATCTTCGACTTCGTCGACCTCAGTGCCCTCTGGAAGATCCCAGACCGGGACCACAAGCCCGCTGGCCCGAAACGACCCCAAGAATCGGGTGCCCTCCGCGAGCTCGAGACCGCCATCGACCTGCAGCTGAGCCAGGGCGTCGACCAGCGGTGTCTCGTCCTCGGGCAGTACCCATCGAACCTGCCGCCGTTCGCCGAGCTGCATCCAGTAGGCGCCCTCGACCGCTGCGAGACGCGCGGTGGGGCTGACGACCTCGTTGGCCCGCTCGAGTCCGGCGCGAGCGCCCTCGTCAGCTGCCTCGGCGTCATCGAGCCAGAAGTCGAAGCCAGAGTGCACCACCACGTGCAGCGGTTGCGCGGCATCGATCAGATCAGTGAGCGAAGGGGCGTCAGCGGGAAGCAGCCGGGGCGGCACCGGGGTGCCGGGCTCGGCGACCAAGGCCTGGGCCAATGCGTCGCCGAGGTCGCGGGCGACGTCAGCCGACGAGGTCTGCGTCTGGGCGGCCAGCAGGACGTCGCCGTTCTGCCGGACCAGCGCCGGCCACGCCATCGGCAGGAGCGTGCACAGCGTCACCGAACGGTCGGCGTTCTTCGGCGTCAGCGTTGCCGTGGCCGCAGGCACCAGATCGTGCAGTGCCACCCAATCTGGTTCAGACGCCAAGCCGGCAAACGGACGGACGACGCGGTGTTGCGTCGCGGCCGCCTTGCCGTGGCAGGCCTTGTAGCGGCGACCGCTGCCGCACGGGCACGGTTCGCGTCCCCCGACGACCGGGACGTCACTGTCCGTTGGGCCAGCTGCTGGACGGGGGGCGGATGCGCGGCGCTTGCTCACGGTGCAGGAGCCTAACCACTGGACGAAGTGCCAGATGTAGCTGCCGCAGGTTCGGCCACGGCGTTCGCTATTGAGGGCAAGGCTCCTAGCGTCTGGCGTCGTTCACCAGCGCGTCCACCTGCAGCCGCACCTCGCGCGGCCGGTTCGTGATGATGGCGTCGACTCCCATGCCGCAGACCAGTTCGACGTCATCGGGGTCGTCGACCGTCCACACGAAGACGCGCGACCCGGCCGCCTGCACCCGCCTGACGTAGTTCGGGTGCGCCTTGACGACCGGAAGCCCAGGGCCGGCAACGCGCACGCCCTTAGGGAGCATCCCGGAGCGATAGGCAACCGAAACACGCTCCATCAGCAGGACCAGCGGTACGCCGGGTGCGAGCCGTCGTACCCGCCGCAGCGCCACCTCGCTGAAGCTCATCACGGTGACCTGGGCCGGCTCGATCGGCGCCGATCCATCGAGCCCAAATCGGCGGAGCATCTCGACCAGACGACGCTCAACGAGGCCGGCATACCGCGTCGGGTGTTTGGTCTCGACCATCAGCTGGATGTGGCGAGAGGAATCAGCCACCAGCTCGCAGAGCCGTTCCAGTGTCAGCACCTGGGAGTGCTCCGAGCTGACCTGGTCGGGAAGTTCGACCGCTCCGTCTGCTTGTTGCCAACCGCCGAAGTCGAGTGACTCGAGGTCGGCAAGCTCGAGGGTAGAAAGCACCCCTTCACCGTTGGACGTTCGATCGATTCGTCGGTCATGCACACACACCAGGTGGCCGTCTGCAGTGAGCCGTACGTCAGCCTCGAGACCATCGGCTCCATCGTCAATCGCCTGCACGTAAGCGGCGAGGGTGTGCTCGGGCATGTGCTCGGACGCGCCACGGTGAGCGATCACGAGCGGGCGGCTGGGCGATGGCGTTCCGGAACTCATGGTGGCGACATCGTTGCACTCGACGGTGGCTAGGGGGTGAACAGCACGCCGGGATTGAGCAGTCTGCCCGGATCAAGAGCGTTCTTGATCGCGCGCATCGCCGCGATCTCGGCCGGTCTGCGCGACAACGACAGATACTCAGGCTTGGCGCGTCCTACGCCGTGCTCTGAGCTGATGCTGCCACCGAGCTCGGCGACGGCACACAGCACCGCCGCCGCCGGTCCGTGGTCATCGGCCGGCGGCCCATTGACCTGGATGTGAACGTTGCCCTCAGCGAGGTGCCCGAAGGTGAAGACTCGGTGTGGGTGCACCAGCGACGGAAGCCGAACCAGGAAGGCGTCGAGGGCACTCGGGGGCAGCGCGATGTCGAGGGATTGCCCGGCGCCGAGACTGGCCGCAGCCTCCGACTGCCGCTCCCGATAGGCCCAGAGTCGGCGGTCGACGGCCGCATCCACCGAACCAGGCAATCGCGGGGCCTGCGCCGTCTCGACGAGCAGGTAGTACGGCCAGTGCGCGGCCAGCGGGTGGGCTAGCGCAGCGACGTCACTGACGAGTCGCATCCCCACGTCGTCGATGTACTCGGCGGCGAGCAGGTCATCGCGGGAGTCCGCGACGTGCTCGACCAGACCGGAGGCCTCGTCCAACGATGTGACGCCCAGCATCGTGGTGACTCGCCCTGAAGGCAACGGGTCGCGCAGTTGCAGACGCACCGCGGTGACCACCGCCAACGTGCCTTCGCTACCGACCAGGAGCCCAGAGAGGTCGTAGCCAGCAGAGTCTTTGGGCAGAGCGTTCGTCCGGTCCACCACCGTTCCGTCGGCGAACACCGCCTCGACACCGACGACCTGTGATCGGGTGTCACCGAACCGAACGACCCGGACGCCCCCAGCGTTGGTGGCGACCGTCCCGCCGACCGTCGCTGAGTCACGCGAAGCCAGGTCGATCCCGTAGGTCAGGCCGGCTTGGGCCGCGATCGCGTGCACCTGGGCCACCGTCATACCGGCACCGACGGTCACCTGCCGCCGCGCGCCGTCGACCGACGAGTGTTCAGCGAGCCTCCGCAGCGAGAGCACCACGGTGCCCGTTGCGCCAGGCACCGACCCGCCCACCAGCCCGGTGTTGCCTCCCTGAGGAACGACCGGGATCTGCTCCTCGGAGCAGATCGTCAGCACGGCGGCGGTTTCGGCTGTGTCGGCGGGACGAACGACGGCCAGCGGCTGCACCGACCAGCGCCCCGTCCAGTCGGTGCCAAACGGCCGCGTCACCTCAGGGTCTGTGAGCACGTGCTCCGGCCCAACGGCATCCCTCAGTCGGTCCAGCGCGCTCACGTTCGGCAGCCTAGCCATCACCCTGCGAAGTGGCCGGTGATTCCTGCATCCGGCAGGACCTCTCGGTCGGAAGGAGCGACAACTAGCCCTCTTCCCGTTGGGAGTCATCATGCGTGTCCTGCAACGACTTGCGGTGGTCGCCACCGCTGGCGTGCTCGCCGTCGGCATCAGCGTTGTTCCCGCCCAAGCAACGTCCGATACCACCGTGCCGATCTCCGGTGGAGTGACCTCGGTGACCGTCAACCCGGCAGTCACCAAGACGCTGCTCCAGAATCGGATCTTGCCCTACGCCACCGACGCGAAGACCTCGCTGGTGTGGACTAAGCAGGGACCGACAGTTCGCTACGGCTTCCCCATCACTTCCGACAGCTTCGTGACTGCTGCCGGCAACCCCCTCACTCTCACGGGCGGCGAGATCGCGCACACCGGTGGCGTGCGGTTCGTCAACCTGCGCAACTTCAAGGCGCTGAAGGTCAGCGACTTCGACATCCGCCTCGGCGAAGGTCTGCTCTACGCGACCAAGGTCAACAACCAGCCGGCTGAGGTGCCGGTGTTTAAGGTCATCCCGACCACCCTCGTGCCGACGCTGACTTCTGACGGGTTTGCTGTGCTCACCGGCGTCCGACTCGAGCTGACCAAGGCCGCAGCTGACGCGCTCAATGGTTCCCTCGGCACGACGGTATTCACCGAGGGCTTGCCGTTCGGTACCGCCACCGTGCGAGCCGACATCTGACAGTCCTGAGCGAATGGCCGGCGTGGCTTGGGGGCACGCCGGCCATTCGTGCGTCCGGCTACTTCAGCAGGCGAGAGAGGCGCCGATCGGCCAGGGGTTTGCCGCCGGTCTGACACGTCGCGCAATACTGCAGAGACGAGTCGGCAAACGAAACCTCGCGGACGACGTCACCGCACTCGGGACACTCCTGACCTGCGCGGCCGTGGACGCGCATCGCGGCCCGCTTGTCGTCCTTCAGCTCGGACGCCGGAAGACCGGCCGAGCGTGCAACGGCGTCACGTAGCGTCGACCCGATGGCAGCGAACAGCCGCGCGCGCGCTTCATCATCGATGCGCTCCGCCAGTGCGAAAGGGGAGAGCCGGGCGACATGCAAGATCTCGTCGCTGTAGGCGTTGCCGATTCCGGCGATCACCGACTGGCTGCGGAGCAACCCCTTGAGCTGGGTACGAGCATGCTCGTCCAACAGAGCATCGAGCGCGGCTCGGTCCAGGGTCAGCGGGTCTGGCCCCAACCTGGCAACGCCCGGCACATCCGCGGCTTCGCGGACGACGTACACCGCTAGCTTCTTGGTCGTTCCCGCCTCGGTGAAGTCCAGTCCCGACCCATCGTCGAGGTGCACCCGCAGCACGAGGGGGCCCTTCCCCGGCTTGAGCGGCGTAGTTGGCAGCTTCTCCTTCCAGCGCACCCACCCGGCGCGCGCGAGATGGACGACGAGGTGCAGGCCATCGACGTCAATATCGAGGAACTTGCCGCGCCGTCGGACGTCGGTCACCGTCAGTCCCCCGAGGGAGGTCACCGGTGGGTCAAACGTCTTCAGCGCCGCGATGCCGGCGACGTCGACCTGGGCCACCACCCGTCCGACGAGGCGCTCGCGCAGGAATCCTGCGAGCGCTTCCACCTCGGGCAGCTCGGGCACCCGGCCATTGTGGCCTCAGCGGGCGGATTAGTTCGAAATGACCGAACCGGTGTGACATGGCCTCACTGGGACGTTTGGCCTTGAAGGGACAACCTACGGTACCGTAGGTTCGAAGATGATGAACGTCGACGCCATCGAGCCGGCCCTCCGCGCCCGCCAGCTCCCTCCGGTCATCCAAGGCGGAATGGGCGTTGGTGTCTCCAGTTGGCGGCTCGCCCGTCAGGTCGCCCAGAGCGGGGGACTCGGCGTCATCAGCGGCGTAGCCTCAGACCTGCTGGTCGCCCGCTGGCTGCAGGACGGCGACCAAGGTGGCCACGTTCAAGCAGCAATGGCCGACTACCCCGACCAAGACTTCGTCGCCGCCACCCTCAAGCGCTACTACCGACCAGGGGGACGCAAAGCCGGAGCCCCGTTCCGCCCTATCCCTCGCCTCGACCACCACCAGCGACTCGACGCCGTACGCATGGCCGTTCTCGGTGCGTTCGTCCAGGTGACGATGGCCAAGCAGGGTCACAACGGCCCCGTCGGCATCAACTTGCTCGAGAAGATCCAGCTGTGGACGCCGGCCACCCTCTACGGCGCGATGCTCGCCAATGTCGACGTCGTCCTGGTCGGCGCCGGCCTCCCTACGCACCTTCCTCGGCTGCTCGACGCCTTCGCCAACGGCCGAGTTGTCACGCTGCCGATCGATGTCGCAGGTTCTGAGTCGTCGGACGAGCTCGTCATCTCACTCGATCCGAAGGAGGTCGTCCCGCCGGCACCGGCGACGCTGCCCCGTCCGGTCTTCCTCGCGATCATCTCCTCACACATCCTTGGCGCCTACCTCGCGCGCGACGACACGACCAAGCCCGACGGCTTCGTCGTAGAAGGCCCGACGGCTGGCGGTCACAACGCCCCGCCACGGCGCAACGAGCTGGACGAGGGTGGCGAACCGATCTATGGTCCCCGCGACGTCGTCGATCTCGACAAGCTTGCCAAGGTTGGCCTTCCGTACTGGCTCGCCGGAGGTCAGGCTTCTCCCAAGCACGTGGTGGCCGCACGAGCCGGAGGCGCGCAAGGCGTCCAGATCGGCACGGTCTTTGCCCTCTGCCACGAGTCGGGCCTCACCGAATCGCTCCGCACCGCACTTCGGATGTCACTGGACGCCGGTACCGCCGAAGTCCGCACCGACCCGCTCGCCAGCCCCACCGGGTTCCCGTTCAAGGTCGTGCAGATGGCCGGCACCGTCGCCGACCCCGAAGTGTCGGCTGCCCGAGGTCGCATCTGCGACCTCGGCTACTTGCGCACTCCCTACCGGCGCGAGGACGGGACGATCGGGCAACGCTGCCCATCTGAACCGGTCGACGCCTACGTGCGTAAAGGCGGCGAGGTAGAAGACACCGTTGGGCGCAAGTGCCTCTGCAACGGGCTCATGGCGTCAGCCGGTGTGCCGCAAATCCGTCACGACGGGTCTGCGGAACCTCCGCTGCTGACTCTCGGCCAAGACCTCGAGGCCGTGCACATGTTGCTGGAGATGTTCCCCGACGGTTGGTCGGCTGCCGACGTCATGCAGTGGCTGCTCTCTGAGATCAGCGCGTCAAGTTCGGCGAGCGTCCTAGCCTGAGCCTGGTCTCACCAATGACATCGCCACTGCCTCTTCATAGAGTTCGTCGCGCACGCTCGGATGAGCCGCATGATCGATCAGATGCAACACCTGCTCTTCCTGCGAGTTCCCCCAGATCGACGCGACACCGTTCTCGGTGACGACCGCGCTGTGCTGAAACGACGTCACCGGCTCATCGATGAGCGGCACGATGGTCGACACGTTGGCCCTGGGGTGCCACGAACGCATGGCGATCAGCGCTTGCCCGCCTTTGGAGTGCAGCGCCCCCACCACAAAGTCAGTCTGCCCACCGAAACCTGAGTAGATCCGGTTATTGATGCGGGAAGCATTGGCCTGGCCGAAGAGATCAACCTGCAGTGCCGCGTTGACCGACACCATCATCGGGCGCTGAGATATCAAGGAAGGGTCGTTGGTCGTCTCCGTGCGAAGCAGCTGCACGTTCGGGTTGCGGTCGACCCACTCGTAGAGCCGTTGAGAGCCGAAAACAAAGGAAGCTACAACCGGCTCATCCTTGTCGAGAGCACCTTGCTCGTGCAGAGCCAACACCCCGTCGCTGACCATCTCCGACCAGATCTTGAGGCCGCGGCGCTCAGCGACCCCCCGGACCGACGCGTCAGGAACAGCGCCGATCCCCAGCTGCAGGGTGGCGCCGTCCGGAACGCGGTCAGCCACCCGCGCGCCGATCGAATGCGAGATGTCGTCGATGACGAGGGGCGGCAGATCGACCAACGGCTCGTCGGCCTCGACGAGGTAGTCGAAATCGTCGACAGCGAACTCCCCGTCTCCGAAGGTGTAGGGCATATCCCGGTTAACCTGCGCGATCACCAAACCGCCAACGGCCCGACACTCCTCGATGGCGGCAGGGAGGACATTCACCTCCGCCCCCAGCGAGACCTTTCCGTCGACGACGCGGGAGGTGTGCGCCACCACCACCTCGGGCCGGACTTGCTTCCGGAACAGCACGGGAACGAGTGAAAGCCTCGAGGGGATGTAGCGCAGCTGCGTCCGATTACGCATCGCCGGCCCCACGAACGCGGTCTCCAGGGTCACACCGGCGCGGTCGGGCATCCCGGACTGGGCGTTCAGCGCCCAGAGCCGGTACTCCGGAACGGCGGAGTCAATGGCGTTTACCAGGGCGTGCGGTACGGCGAAGTTGCCGCTGACAACGATTCGTGGGCGTCCACCCAGGGCAGCGACAGCTTCGGCGGCAACAGTCTCGCTCACCCAAGGCATGCACTCACCCTAGGGACTTACCGAAGAGTTCACCCACATGGCCGAACACATCGGGTCATGGCGAACCGATGAACTCATGGAACGGCGAGGCCGGTGCCACACGAGGGGGTGGCATCGACCGCGCCGTTCCTCGTTGTGCGGAGGTCGCCTACAGCAACCCGGGATGCGGCAAGAGCCGCTCCGGATCCATCAAGCCCGGCTCGCTGGCGCAGTACAGGTCGTGCTCGATGATTCGCCAGCCCGCGTCCAACAACATGGGCGCAAGACGGTTGGTACCAGGGACGGCGACCATGACGTCTTCACCGCACCAACGCGCTGCGGCCGACGCCGTTTCCGGCATCGCAGATCCCTCGGCACAAGCGAACCGACACAACGTATGCATCGCCCTGTTGCGGACCGTGACGCCAACGGCCAGTGTGCTCTCCCCATCACGGACGGCGAATATTCGGGCTCCCGGGCGTGCGGCCCAGTAGCTGTACTCGGTGTTGCGATCCCAACCGAACCACTCGGCTTCCAGGACGGCAGCCGCTTTACCGGCCATCGTCTGCACCTTCAGTGGGCTGGGCGGGAGCACCGCCGAAGAACCGTTCAGGTAGAGCAGCGGCCACAACGGCACCATCCCCGCCCGCACGTAGAGCGGCAGCGCCGCAGGGTGAAGCGACGAGAATGTCTGCCGCGGCGCAGATGCCGAGTTGGTGCTCCACACCGCGTCGAGGAGTCTGCGGCCGATGCCTTGCCCTCGGACATCGGTATGCAGGAAGAGGTCGCTGACGTGCTGGGTCGGACCAACGTCGACCACTGCGGCGTAACCCACAACGATGTCAGACGCCTCAGCGACGACGAGGTGTCCGTGTCCGATCAAGTACCGGTAGTAGCTGACGTCCACCTCGGCGTCGTCAGCCGGCGGATCGACGATCGATGCGATGTCAACGACGGCGTCGAGGTCATCGACGATCGCGGTCCGGATCTGCATGTCGGCAGCCTACGAGCCGACCGCGTGCGCTCAGAGCGCGAGTCCACCGACCATCATCGCGGCCACGATGACGCCGAGTCCGACCCAGAGAACGATGTCGGTTCCTCCGCGCACCAGCCAGCCGGCGCCATCGAGGAACCGGTTGCCGGTCAAATAGCCGAGGCGTTCCCCGATCCGCCACCAAGAAAGATTGATCAGCAGCACCATGGTTCCGATCACCAGGCAGTAAAGGCAGACCGAACCAATCACAAAGGCTGTCTGCGCCAGGAACCACACCGTGAACGCCGCCATGAAACCGGCGAAGAAGGTGGCGGCACCCCATGCTGCCTTCGCGAGGGCCGAGCCCAGCAGACCCGCGCCAGCGACACCGAGTGTCAGCGCGAAGACGCTGAGGCCGATGGCCGCGTTCGGAATCGGGCCGAAGACGCTCGACTGCCAAGAAGTCAGGACGTTGCCACAGGCGAACGTACCGTTGATGTCACACAGCAGGTTGGCGTTGGCATTCTGCGCCAGTGCCACTCGTTCAACGATCTGGGTGATGGTTGCCGCCATGCCGACAACCGCTGTGACCGCGACGAGGGCGAACCATCCGCGCGGTGGCCAGGAGGCGGCACTCACACCCTCGTCAGGTACCGGTACTGCTGAGCTGTTCGGTGTAGCCACCACATCGGTCATGCTCCGATGATCGACGCTGGCCGGCTGTGGGCCTACGGGCGAAGGTCCCGACCTAGCCGTACCGCACCTAAGCCTTCCCAACCTCGCGAGTGAAGGTCACCAGGTTGGCGATGACGCCGACCAGGCAGCCGATCAGTCCGACTGCGAGCATGACCTGGACAAGCATCGTCCAGTCGAAAGAGTAAGCGCTGAAATCGAAGGGGAAGACGCGAAGCGTGACGACGGTCACGAAGAAGGAGACCGCGGCGGTCACCGTGTCGCCCAGCGCCCGCAGCCAACGGGGGTCAGCAATCAGGTAGATGGCGTTGACCACGATCGAAATCACCAGTGCTGCATTCAGGATCGGGATCACCGTCTCGGTTTCATCGGTGAGGAAGGGGACCGAACTCCAACCGGGCCACTCATTGATTAAGAAGATGAATGCGACGTTGAGGGCAATGGCGATGGCGTAGCCGAATCGGCGCATACCGGCCGATTGCCTGCGCTTTGGCGTGGCTTGTTCTGCTCGCTCTGGCGTCATGACATTCGTAGCTGTTGTTGTCGTCATGGTGCACCTCCAGGGCGCTCGTTACAGCGTGTGCCCGCCGAACGGCTCCTGCTGCGTGATGCAGTGGACGTTGCCGCCGCCGAGCAGAATCTCTCGCCCCGGGACTGTGACAATGCGGCTCTCGGGGAAGAGCTGGCCATAGGTCTTGATGGCGGCCTCGTCATGCGGGTCATCGAAGACCGGCAGAACGACGATTCCGTTGGCGTAGTACGAGTTCACGTAAGAGCCGGCCAACCGCTCACCCGCGACCCTGGGTTGCACCCCAGGCACGTGGTCGACGCCCATGGCCTCCGCATCGGTGATGAAGACCGGGCCGGGCTGGTGAACCAAGGTGATCTCGAGCTCACGACCACGAGCGTCTTTGACCTCGCGCAAGATCGCCAGCGCCTCGCTGCTGATCTCGAACTGCGGGTCCGACTCGTCGTCGGTCCAAGTCAACATCACCTGACCAGGGCGCACGAAGCGGGCGAAGTTGTCGACGTGACCGTTGGTCTCATCCAGGTAGACGCCACGCGGGAGCCAAATCACCCTTTCGACATTGAGGTACTCGCGCAGGTGCCACTCGATCTGTTCCCGGGACAACTCCGGGTTGCGATTTCCGTGCAGCAGGCACTCTTCAGTGGTGAGGACGGTGCCCTGCCCGTCGACGTCGATCGATCCACCCTCGAGGACAAAGTCCGGCGCGTACCTTTGGTCTCGTTCGAGGTCGAGAACCTTCTCACCCACTAGATCATCGGCATCCCAGGGGAAGTAGAGGCCCATCTCGAGGCCGCCCCAGGCGTTGAACTTCCAGTCGACGCCGCGTACCCGCCCTGCCTCGTTCACGAGGAACGTTGGGCCGCAGTCGCGGATCCACGAGTCGTTGGACGACATCTCGACGAGGCGTACTGAGTCCGAAAGGCACTCCCGCGCATTGACGTACTGCCCCGCGGACACACACACGGTCACCGGCTCGGCGGCGGCGATGGTCTCGGCAACGTGAGCGATGGCCGCTTGCGCGGGCTTGGCACCGTTACGCCAGTTGTCGCTACGTTCGGGCCAGATCAGCCACGTTCCGCGGTGCGGTTCCCACTCTGCGGGCATCCGATAGCCGTCAGAGCGTGGCGTGCTGATCAGCGGGGCAGACATTGTTCCTCCTACCGGTTCGCGTCGACTGGTTCCTCGACGGTGACGCCGTCGTGAAGAGTTGCTGCATCGTCCGGAGCGATTCCCTCCAGTGCCACATCAGCGGTCGCTTCGGGATGCTCGAACTCAGTTGCCGACCGAGACTCAGTTGCCGCCTCGGCACGTCGGCGCCATCGCGGCGCAAACAGCGCGAGGACCACGCCCAACACCAGGACGAGGGCCACGCCAGCGCCTACCTGCATGACGTAGTTCTGGTACGCCACTCGCGTCAGGGATGCACCTGGCCACCACATGAAGAACACGATGGCTGCGGAAATGAACCCAAAGACCAGGGTCGAGGTGATCCAAGCTCCGACCATTCCGCCCGGTACCCGGTAGGGACGCGGTGCTTCCGGATCGCTGTAGCGAAGCTTCAGGAACGCTGCAGCCATCACCAGGTACGAGAGCAGGAAAACCAGGGTGCTGAAGGCGAAGAGGTTCCAGAAGAGCGTTTCGATCTTGGGACTCGTGCTGACTTGCATCACAAGTCCGTAGCCCAGCGTGAAGAACGTTCCGACCAGGGCGGTGGCCGTTGCGGCCCCGACCGGGGTACGGAAGCGCTTGCTGGTGTGGCCAAGAACCGGTGGCAGGTCGCCACGCCTGGCAGCTTCAGCTGCGGCTCGGTTGGCTCCGATCGTCCAAGGAACGAGGGCTGCAAAGAAGCAGTACAGGGCCCCGATGCTGATCGCGACCACCACGGCGCCGGCGATGCCGGAGGAGCCGATGCCGGACTCCAGCACACGGAAGAGACCGTTGGTCCGGTTGAAGCCGTCAGTCGGAAGCAGGAAGAGCATGCCGACGATGGCGACGAGGTAGAAGACTGCGATGAGGACGCCGGCCGTGAAGATGGACCTTGGCACGTCCTTCTTCGGATCTTGCATCTCTTCGCTCGCCGAGCTCATCAGCTCGAACCCGAGGAAGTTGTAGACCACCACGCCCAGCAGCACCATGCTGCCCCAGCTCGGGAGCATGTCGGTAGACGTCCACTGCGTCGCCGAACCGTCAGTCATGACGTGCACCAAGCCCGCGACCCCGATCAGCAGCATGATCGCGACGGTGATGATCGCCGCGATGTTGGTAACCCACTTGCTGGTGTCCAACGTGATCACGTTGATGGCGAAGTTGAGCCAAATCAGACCAACGGCCATGCCGACGGTCCACCAGAATCCAACGGTGAAGTCGAACGTCTGACCGAGCAGGGTGGCGAACATCAGGTAAACCGATGGCAGCCAGATGCCCACGTTGATCCAGTACCACCAGGACACCTGGGTACCCCAGAAGCCACCGAAGGCACGCTTGACCCACGAGTAGATACCGCCGGTGTCGGCGTACGTCGAGCCGAGCTCAGCTGTCATCAGGCCGTAGGGGACGAAGAAGAAGACCAGGAGGACTGCCGTCCAGAACAGGATGGCCGGACCCTCTTTGGCAGTGATTGGCACCTGCGTAAGAAGCATGATCGCCGCGACGCTGAACAGGATCATGTCGAATCGGCGGAGAGCGCCGAGCGGTTTGGTCTTGCGCGCCGGGGCGGATGCAGTTGTGGTCGTCATCGTGACCTCCTTCGAGGTCGCTCGTGGTGCGCTAGCTCGTCGATACCTCGGCGAGATAGTCCTGCACCTTGGCTTCGTGGTGTGCCCTGACCGCTGGCGTCGCCCGCTCGATGCGCGGGTAGACGTACCAGGCCAACAGGCCCTTCTCGGTGTGCAGCCGGTTCTCCGACTGGTCGTAGACGATTGACCGCGGTCCGTCCATGACAGCGTCAGTGACCTCGACGCCCCTGGAGGCCGGAAGGCAGTGCATGAACTTCACCTGCGCCGGCGCTCGGGCCAGCAACTTTGGTGTCACTTGGTAGCGCGGCATGAACGCGGCTGTCCGATCAGGGATCTCGGCCTCTTGACCGAACCACCACCAGAGATCGGTGTAGACGAAGTCAGCGTCACGCACAGCGTCCTCGACCTCAATCGTCGAGAGATACCTCCCGCCATAGAGGGACTCGTTCTGCTTCACCTCGTCGATCACTTGGGGCCATTGCCGTTCGATGCTGTAAGCCTCTGGCCTGGCGTGGATGAACGTGCCGCCGAGCATGGTCACGATCAGCGCGGTGGAGGTGCAGACGTTCGTCGCGTCTCCGATGAAGACGACGGTGAGGTCTTTGAAAGCTTTCTCCGGCATCTTGTGCTCGCCCATGGTGAACACGTCGCACAGCGCCTGCGTGGGGTGGTTGTAGTCAGTCAGTCCGTTGATCACCGGGACGGTTGCGTACTTGGCGAACCCCATCACAGTCTCATGGTGAAATGCCCGGATCTCGACGACATCCACCATCCGCGACAGAACGCGCGCCGTGTCTGCGATGTTCTCCTTCTGGCCGAGGTGAATCTCCCCAGGCTTGAGGTACAACGCGTGTCCGCCGAGCTTGGTCATTGCGACCTCGAACGACACCCGAGTGCGGGTCGAGGCTTCCTCGAAGATCATTCCCAGGCTCGCGTCCCGCAACAACTCGGGGCAGGCGCGGCGCCGGTCGGCGTCCTTCAGCAGACGCACCAGATGCATCTGGCGGCGCAGGGTGTCGGGTCCGATGTCCTGCGTGTCGAGGTAGTGGATGGCAGGTGATGTCATGGCGACCAACCTTCTGTCGCTCTCATGAAACGCCCATCGCTAGGTGGGCAACAGCGGCTAAAGTCCCCCGTTCTCAGTCTGGGCGTCGAGAGTCCGACGGCGCCACGGCACGACGCCCTCCATCTCGATGTCAAGGGAGATCGACAACACGCTTCGAATGATCACAATGACGCCTAGGACCAAGACGTTCTCCATTGTCGGCTCAACCGTGAGCGTTCGGGTCAGATCAGCCGCAATCAAGATTTCCAGCGAAAGCAGCAGGGCCCGCCCGAAGGTGTTGCGAAAGATGACGACGGTCTGGCTCGGTTTGTCCCCGCGAATGAGCGACCGGACGGCAGCCACTACCGCAAGGACGAGCCCGCCGATCAGCACGGACACTCCGACCAGGTCGAAGAAGGTCGTGACGTTTTCGAAGAACTCCTGTGTGCTCATGGCCAGACATCATGCCGTCGAGCGACTCCGGCGAGGGTCAATCCGGTCACGATGAGCAGGAGCCCAATCTCGCCGAGACCAGGTCCTGTGTCGCCGGTCGCCGGAAGGCGACTTGCAGTTACCGTGCACACCGACGACGAAGGACCCGGTGACCCTGCCGGTAATCGGGTTCAGGTGGAGCGTCGACAGGTGTCCACCGCTCACAAGCAGTTCGCAGGCTCCCCCGACAGGTCCGCAAGCTGGGAAGTCGCGGTACCTGCCGATCTGCGACTTCGAGCCCCGTGCGTCTCGCCACTGCTTGAGGTCCTCAGCGTCTACGAAGCCGGAGAACGTGACCCGAGTGCCAGGGCTAGCAGTTGCCGGCTGGAACGTAAGGCAAGGAGATTGCCCATCGATTCGCTGGCAGTCGTCGGCACGAGCGGCCGAGCTGACGCCGACCGACCCCACGAGCAGCACCCCGACCACCAGGACTCGGAAACCCCAACCAGCTGCTCTCATGGCCGGACGGTACTCCGCAGCCAGTCGCTCGCCAAGGATCCGTGACCAGCCTGATCCGAGGCAGGCGACCGCGTCGACCCACCTTCTCTGATGCCGGAACTACAGGACGTTCACGGCCCGGGCGACCACCAGAAGGAGGATTGTCAAAGACAGCGCCGACTCAGCCATCATCCACAGCTTTGACCACTGCCGGATGGCAGAGACATCAGTCGGGCTAAACGCGGTCGAGGTGTTGAAGGACAGGGCCAGGTAGTCAACGAACTGTGGGTACCAGCCGGAATCCAGCAGTGCCGGAATGTCTTCCTCGGGGAACTTAAACGCTGCACGGGTCGTCGTCCAGCGCGCCGCCCGGGCGGCTGGACCGCCGGCATCGAGATGCCAAAACCACAACGCGAAGGCGATGACGTTCGTCGTCCAGACAATCGCGCCGATGGTCAGCAACTCAGCTGGCGCCGAGAACTCGGCTCCAGTGAGGAGGCCGACAACCAGCCGGGCGGCCGAACCGGCGCTCAGCAGGGTGATGGTTCCAATCATCACTCCGGTCACGACTCGCAGCCAGCGGTTCTCTCGGTCGATCCGGCCTGGGTCGCCCCACACCAACAGTCCGAGCAGGATGAACAGGAAGATCGGAAAGACCACCTGGCTGGCCGGAAGTATCCGGAAGTCCTCGGGAATCCGGAGTACGAGGAAGCCGACCGTGATGACCGCCAACGCCATGGGTAGACGTCGCTCGCCGCGGCGAGGTTCGCCGGTGCCTGGTGTTGGAGTCACCGCACGACTCTAGGGACAAAAAGGTCGGTGGTGCGCGAGGGGGGACTTGAACCCCCAAGCCCTTGCGGACACACGGACCTGAACCGTGCGCGTCTGCCAATTCCGCCACTCGCGCGTGCCCCGTCAGGGCCCCGAAAGGCTACCACCGGGGCTCGGCTCTCCCGAATCGCCGCAGATGGCTGGCTGATGGCCCCGACCTGCGCCGATACGATCAAGGAGCCTCCGGCGAGTTCCAGCTGGAGGATCGGCCGTCGTCCCCAGAGGTCACGACGCTTGGCCACGAACTTGGAGGTGCGGTGGGCATCCTCGACCGCTTCGAGCGACGCCTCGATCGACTGGTCAACGGCGCTTTCGCACGGGCTTTCAAGTCCGAAGTTCAGCCGGTCGAGATCGCGAGCGCGCTGCAGCGTGAGTGCGACGATCGAGCAGCCATCGTCGCTCGTGACCGCACGATCGTTCCCAATGCCTTCACCGTGGACCTCGCGCCAAGCGACTTCGATCGGCTCACCGTCTACCGCGACGCGCTGTCCCGCGAGCTCTCCGATGTCGTGCGCGAGCACGCCGGAGAACAGGGGTACGCCTTTGTCGGTCCCCTCACCGTCGACATCAAGCAGGACGACGACCTCGAGACCGGGCTCTTCCGCGTCCTCGGCGAGGCAGCACCTGGCGAGATCCCGGTCGACCGGCATCTACCCCGAGCATGGCTCGACGTAGCGGGACAACAAGTGCCATTGACCCAAGATGTGAGCATCATCGGACGCGGCAGCGAGGCAGACGTCCAGATCACTGACCCAGGTGCCTCTCGGCGGCACGCGATGCTGCGCCTGCGCCCATCACCCAGCGTGGTCGACCTCGGCTCGACCAACGGGACTCTGGTCGACGACGTCCGGGCCGAACAGTCCGACCTCAAGGATGGCTCGATCATCACCCTGGGCGGCACCCGCATTGTCTTCCGTACCCAGGGAGGGTGATGTCCGAGCTCACGCTTACCGTCCTGAGGCTTGGCTTCCTGGTGCTGCTCTGGACCTTCGTTCTCACACTGGCCGGGGTGATGCGGTCCGACCTCTTCGGCCCCCGCGTGACGCGCAGCCGGGCGCCCAAGCCGGCCGGACGTCCCGCGTCCGCCCCGAGCAAGCCAGCCAAGGCGAAGAGCGGGCGCAAGGGAACCGCTCGGGCTCTTACGGTCCTCGAGGGATCCCTCGCCGGGACCTCGATCAACTTGGGAACCACCCCGATCACGATCGGACGGTCTGCTGACTGCACCGTCGTCATCGACGATGACTACGCGTCCAACCACCACGCTCGCATCTCCCCGCATGAGTCTGGCTGGATCATCGAGGATCTCGGCTCGACCAACGGAACCTATGTACAGCGCACTCGCGTCACGGGTGCGATGACGGTGCCGATTGGCACACCAATCCGGATCGGCAAGACCGTGATGGAACTTCGCAAGTGACCAGGTTTGGCGCGCTATGGCGTTGACCCTGCGCTACGCCGCCCGTTCCGACGTCGGACTCCTTCGCGACGGGAACGAGGACAGCGGGTATGCCAGCTCGCACCTGCTGGTCGTGGCTGACGGCATGGGTGGTGCCGCGGCTGGTGAGGTCGCAAGCTCGGTCGCGGTTGCCGCGCTTGCCTCCCTCGATGAGGACGAGCCGACCGGAGACTTGCTCGAGGTGTTCGCCGAAGCCGTCCGGCGCATCGAGGACCAGCTGGCTGGATTGGTTGACGCCGAACCGCGCCTGCGCGGCATGGGTACCACTCTCACCGCCGTCGTACGTGCCCAAGGCCGCTTGGGCCTGGTGCACGTTGGTGACTCACGTGGCTACCTCATGCGACAGGGATCGCTGGAACGGATCACCCGTGACCACACGCTCGTCCAGTCGCTGATCGACGCCGGACGCCTCTCAGAGCACGAAGCCGCCACCCACCCGCAGCGCAACGTGCTCACCCGGGTCCTTGACGGAACCCATCCCACTGAGGCCGACCTGTCGATCCGCGAGATCAAGGTCGGCGACCGCCTCTTGCTGTGCAGCGACGGCCTGTCCGGGGTTGTCTCCGCAGACACGATCGCCGCCACTCTCTTGGCGAACGATGATCCTCAACACGCTGTCGACGAGCTCGTCGATCTGGCACTCCGCGCCGGTGGTCCCGACAACATCACCTGTGTCGTCGGAGACGTGGTCGACGACCAGAGCGCACCGGACACCGGCGACGCCTTCGTCGTCGGAGCAGTCGGCGTGCAGCGAAACTCCCGCCGCCTGCGGCTCCCTGACACTCCGGCCGGTCGAGCGGCCCAACTCGCTCGTTCCGAGGAGGACGACGAGGTCGCACCGAGCAGGCGCTCGCGGCGCCGTCTCTTGGCGATTACTGCCGTTGGCATGCTGCTGCTCGGTCTCTTGGTCGGTTCGGTGGTCGGTTGGTACACCTGGTCACAGGGCCAGTACTTCGTCGCCTCCACCCCCGGGACGACGGGCGACGTTGTCGCAGTCTTCCGCGGTCCCACCGACCCTTTGTTCGGGGTCGACCTGTCCCGTCTGGTCGAGACCTCGACCGTCGGTGTCGGCGAACTGCCTGAGTTCGAGCAAGAACAGGTCACCGGCGCCATCGTCGCCCAGAACCTCCAAGATGCCCGCGACATCGTGCAGCGGCTGGCCGATGAGGCGCAGCGCTGCGTTGACAAGAATCCGCCGGCTGGCTGCCCGGCGACGCCATGAGCACGGCTACCGCAAGCCTGGCGGCGGTGAGCACGCGATCTCCCAAGCAGCGCCGAGGAACCGAGCTGGCCCTCCTCGTCTTCGCCTACGGAATCGCTCTAGCCGCTTTCGCACAGGTCGACCTCGTGCTCCTCGACCAGCTCAGTACCGACTTCACCACCTTTGCGATCGTCTTCGGCGTCGGACTGGTCGCTGCACACGCCAGCTTGCGTTGGTTGGCCCCGTACGCCGATCCGGTTCTGCTGCCGACCGTCTCACTGTTGAACGGTCTCGGCCTGGCCATGATTCACCGCCTCGATCTGGCCGAAGACCTCACGCCAACTGACCCCGACTACGTCGCGCAGCTGGGGTGGTTCGTCCTCGGCATCGGACTGTTCGTCGCGGTGCTCTTCCTCGTGCGCGACCATCGGATCCTTCAGCGCTACACCTACACGGCGATGCTGGTGGGTTTGTTGTTGTTGGTGCTCCCCCTGCTGCCGTTCATCGGAACGGAGATCAACGGCGCACGGATCTGGATCCAGCTCGACCTTGGCGGACGCTCCTTCAGTTTCCAACCAGCCGAGATCGCCAAGATCGTTCTTATCGTCTTCTTTGCCGGCTACCTCGTCGTCAAGCGCGACGTGCTTGCGCTGGCGCGCAGCCGAGTCATGGGTATCGACCTTCCACGCGGCCGCGACCTCGGGCCGATTCTGCTGGCCTGGGCCGCCTCGCTGGCGGTTCTCGTCTTCCAGCGAGACCTCGGAACCTCATTACTCTTCTTCGGCCTGTTCGTCGCGATGCTCTACATCGCGACAGAGCGGCGATCGTGGATCTTCATCGGAGGCTTTCTCTTCACAGCAGGCGCCCTGCTCGCCTACCAACTCTTCGACCACGTCCAGCTGCGCGTCAGCATCTGGCTCGATCCGTTCGCCGACGAGTCTGGCGACGGCTTCCAGATTGCTCAGAGCCTCTACAGCTTCGCCAGCGGCGGCGTCCTCGGCGTTGGCATGGGTCAAGGACACCCGGACTTTGTGCCTTTCGCCAAGACCGACTTCATCATGGCCGCCTTCGGCGAAGAGCTGGGCCTCACCGGAGTCATGGCACTCCTCGTTCTCTACGCGATCATCATCGAACGCGGTATGCGGACGGCAGTGGCCTGTCGCGATGCGTTCGGCAAGCTGCTCGCGGCTGGACTTTCGACGGCTGTCGGCATCCAGGTGTTCGTTGTAGTGGGCGGTGTCATGAAGCTCATTCCGCTCACCGGGCTGACCACCCCGTTCTTGTCGTACGGCGGCTCATCGCTCGTCGCGAACTGGGTGTTGGTCGCGCTACTTCTTCGAGTCAGCGACGCCGCTCGGCGCCCGCCCGATGCCCGACGCGAGGCGGCCGCATGAACGCCACCATTCGCCGGACTGCAGTCGCCCTTGGCCTGTTGATCCTCGCCCTGATGATCAACGCCAACGTCCTCGCAGTCATCCAGAACGACGAACTGCGCGCCCGAGACGGAAACCGGCGTCAGATCATCGATGAGTACGACCAGCAGCGCGGCTCGATCCTGGTTGGTCGCAAGGAGGTCGCCAAATCGGTCCCCACCGATGAGCGACTCCGCTACCTGCGCGTCTACAGCGACGGCAGCGCCTATGCGCCAGCCACCGGCTACTACTCCGTCTACGGAGCCACGGGCATCGAGAAGGCAGAGAACGATCTCCTCGCAGGTTCGGACGACCGACTCTTCGTCGATCGCCTGACGACGCTCTTCTCCGGCCAGCAACAGCAGGGCGGCACAGTCGTCCTGTCGTTGGACGCCGACGCGCAGCGTGCAGCCTTTGAGGGCCTAGGCGGGCAAGAGGGAGCAGTCGTCGCCCTTGACCCCAGCACGGGAGCGATCTTGGCGATGGCTTCATCGCCGTCCTTCGACCCCAACGAGCTAGCGTCACACGACCCCACCGTGGTCAGCGAGAACTACGACAAGCTGCGCAAAGATTCGGGCGACCCACTGCTCAACAGGTCGATCCAGCAGGTCTACCCGCCGGGGTCACTCTTCAAGGTGGTCGTCTCAGCAGCCGCCCTCAGCAGCGGGGACTACACACCAAAGACTGAGATCCCTGGGCCAGCCGTACTCGATCTTCCCGACACGTCAGCCACCATCAGCAACTTCGACGACTCCCCCTGCCTCGGCGGAACCGTCACGCTCACCGAAGCGCTGGCCCTGTCCTGCAACACCGCCTTCGCCCAGGTCGGGCTCGGCCTGGGCGACGACGCACTGCGCGCCCAGGCCGAGAAGTTCGGCTTCAACCAGGGGCTCGACATCCCCCTGGCCGTAGCGCCCAGCGTCTATCCGAACGACCTCAATGCCCCTCAGACTGCACAGAGCGCCATCGGCCAGTACGACGTAAGGGCTACAGCGATGCAGATGGCGATGGTCGGCGCCGGCGTTGCCAACGATGGAGTCGTGATGAAGCCTTACCTCGTTGCTGAGGAACGGGCCCCCAACCTGTCGGCCCTTTCCATCACCAAGCCGGAACCATTGTCACGTGCCGTGTCGTCTGAGGTAGCGGGAGAGCTAAGCGACATGATGGTCACGGTGGTCTCGAACGGCACCGGGGGCAACGCGGCGATCCCCGGAGTCAACGTGGGCGGTAAGACAGGCACCGCCCAGGACGGCAATCGTCCACCACATGTCTGGTTCATGGCCTTCGCCCCTGCGGAAGATCCGCAGGTAGCGGTGGCCGTGATCGTTGAGAACGGCGGACGTCTCGGAGACGCCGCAACGGGTGGAGCGGTGGCCGGACCCATCGCGCGACAAGTGATGGAGGCGGTGCTGCAGTGAGCGGCGACAGGACCAACGGCACGCTCGGTGGGCGCTACGAACTCGGTGAGCTGCTGGGCCACGGCGGAATGGCCGACGTGCGAAAGGCGATGGATCTGCGGCTCGGACGCGCAGTCGCCGTCAAGATGCTCCGCACTGACCTTGCGCGCGATGCCACCTTCCAGGCTCGGTTCCGGCGAGAGGCACAGTCGGCCGCATCACTGAACGCACCATCGGTTGTCGCCGTCTACGACACCGGTGAGGACGAGCTCGACGGCGTGCGCGTCCCGTACATCGTCATGGAGTACGTCGAGGGGCAAACGCTGCGCGAACTGCTGCGCGACGGTCAGCGGCTGATGCCGAACCGCGCGCTGGAGATCACTGCGGGTGTCCTCAACGCACTCGAGTACAGCCACCGGCAAGGCATCATCCACCGTGACATCAAGCCTGCCAACGTCATGCTCGCCGCCAACGGTGACGTCAAGGTGATGGACTTCGGAATCGCTCGTGCAGTCGCCGACAGCGGCGCAACGATGACGCAGACGGCGAATGTCCTTGGCACGGCGCAGTACCTCTCGCCCGAGCAGGCTCGCGGCGAGACCGTCGATGCACGCTCTGACGTGTACTCCACCGGCTGCCTTCTCTACGAGCTGCTCACTGGGCGGCCCCCCTTCCAGGGCGAGTCTCCTGTTGCCGTTGCCTACCAGCACGTGCGCGAGAACCCGATGCCGCCGTCGACACTGACCCCCGACATCGGTGGCGACGCGGACGCCATCGTCATGAAGGCGCTCGCCAAGAACCCAGCCAACCGCTACCAGTCGGCCGCAGAGATGCGTACTGACATCACCAGGGCGTTGCAGGGCGCCACCGTTGCGGCGCCCCCTGTCATGGCCGAGCCGATGACCCAGCAGCTCACCCCGATCACCGAGCCGGAGCCCGAGGAGAAGAGCCGCAAGGGCGGTTATGTCGCTCTGGTGATAGGCGTGCTCATCGCACTCGCGCTGTTAGGTGTCGGCGCTTGGGCCCTGGTAGGTGGCGGAGCCAAGAACGTGGCAGTCCCCGATGTCGTGGGTGACCGGCTTCCGGAGGCACAGTCGGCGTTGACCGCCGCCGGATTCGAAACGCAGGTAGACACCCAGACCAGCGACGAGAAGAAGAACACCGTCCTCACCCAGGATCCGCTCGGAAGCACCGAGGCCCCGGAGGGGTCGACGGTGACGCTGGTCGTGTCAGCTGGGCCAGAGCAGGTCAAGGTCCCCGACGTCGTCGGGCTATCGCAGCAAACAGCCATCGACCAGGTCCAGCAGGCCCAACTTCTGGTCGACACCACCCCGGTCGCCTCCGATCAGGCCGCGGGAACGGTGATCAGCACCGACCCGAACGGCGGAACGCTGGTCGACGCCGGCTCAGTGGTGGTCCTCTCAGTCAGCACTGGTGAGGTCCCGGTTCCCAACGTCATCGGGGACAGCGAAGCGACGGCGACGACGACTCTCGAGTCCGCTGGATTCACCGTGACGCCGGTCTACGAAGAGACCGACCAAGCTCAAGCCGGCACCGTGACCGACCAGTCGCCGAGCGGCGGATCCTTCGCCCGGTTGGGGACCCCCGTTGTGCTCACCATCGCCAAGGCGCCCGCAACCCCGACCCCGAGCCCGAGCGACACCGCAACGCCAACCCCCAGTGACACCAAGTCCAACAACGGCGGCGGCGTCGGCAACCCCCCGTAACAGCTCGCTGAGTGCATCCCCGACTATGTCGCAGAGACGACGGGGGCCAGCCCCGCTGAGCGCCCCACTGCCTCTGGGTCTCCGCACACGCTCAGCCAGTTGGCCAGCGTCAGGTGGCCGCCCTCGGTGAGCACCGACTCGGGGTGGAACTGCACGCCCTCGACGGCGAGAGTGTGGTGACGCATCGCCATGATGACGCCGGACGCCGTGCGTCCCGTTACGTCCCAGTCAGCGGGAACGGTAGTCTCGTCCACCGCCAGTGAGTGGTACCGGGTGGCGGTGAAGGGGTTCGGCAGCCCGGCCAGGACGCCAACGCCCTCGTGCTCGACGAGGCTGGTCTTACCGTGCAACAGCTCGGGCGCCCTGCCCACAGTTGCCCCGTACGCAACGGCCATTGCCTGCAGCCCGAGGCACACACCGAAGATCGGCACGCGTCCGGCGAACTCGCGTACCAACGGGACGCACACCCCGGCGTCCTCCGGAATCCCTGGGCCGGGGCTCAGGAGCACCCCGTCGTAGCTTGAAACCTGGTCGAGATCGACGGCGTCATTACGCAGCACCGTGCATTCAGCACCCAGCTGGGCGAGGTACTGCACGAGGTTGTAGACAAACGAGTCGTAGTTGTCGACGACAAGGATCCGCGAGCTCACGTCATCCAGCCTAGGCCAGCGGCCGCAGGGTCGTCGCTGCGGCGGACTCGTCGACCGTGACGTCGGTGAACGGCAGCCGCGGCTCGACCCATGGGAAGACCCAGAGGAAGAGGACCGCCACCACCGCGATGAACAGCAGCAGGGCGATGACTACGCGCACCGCAGTCGGACCAGGAAGGTGACTCCAGAGCCAGCCGTACATCAGCCCGCACCCCCAAGCGCTGCCGGTCGACCCTCGCTCTTGGGAAGTTCATCGACGAGCTTGGCGTGGAAGATCAGCCGTTGATACGAGTCCCAGCGCGGGTTACACGTCGTCAACGTCATCAACCGGCGTCGCGGCACGGCACCCGGCTCGTTCGGCACCGGCAGGATGACGCCCACCTGGGTCGGCTCAACGATGTACTCCTTGGTCACCTCATACGTGTACCAAGTGGTTCCGGTCTCGACGAAGACATCATCACCAACGTCGACCTGATCGAGGTACGCGAACGGCTCCCCGTTGGTCGCCCGGTGCCCAGCCACCGAAAAGTTACCGATCTGGCCGGGCAGCGCGGTCTCCGGGTAGTGGCCGACTCCTTGCGCTAGCGCGTCGAGGCTGACCCCTTCAACGATCGGCACCCGGTAGTTGTCGCCGAGAACCGGAATCCGCAGCAGCGCGAACGCTTCACCGCCCTTCAGCGGCAGGTCGAACTCCGGATCAGCGGGCGTCCGGTCCCCCCAGTGCCGCTCGAGGTTGTTGGTCTGGGCGTCGGCCGCATGATCAGCCTGAATGTTCGTCCACACCAACTGGTAGGCCACAAAGAGCAGCACGACGACCCCAGCCGTGATCAGCAGCTCGCCGACAACCCCGACCGTTCGACGGGCCGCGTTCACTCCACCACCTGAGCCAACTGAGCCGAGAGCGGCCCCTCATACGCCGGAACCGTGACCGAGTCCGACGCACTGACGTCGAAACCGAGTCCGAGAAGGTCGGCGTACTGGCGGTAGACCGTCACCCGGGGGGAAACGTCGAGCGCACGCTGCAGACGATCGGTTGGCCCCACGGCGGTCACCGTATAGGGCGGCGCATATACCTGTCCGTGCAGCAGCAAGGTGCTGCCGACGCAGCGCACCGCGCTGGTGGCGATGAGGCGTTGGTCCATCACGCCAATCGCCTCCGCCCCGCCGGCCCACAACGCATTGATGACCCCCTGCACGTCCTGTTCGTGGACGATGTAGTCGTCGGCGGCGTACCCGTCAGGGACTCCATCGGCAGGAATCGGGGCATCCTCCAGCGTCACGGTTAGCCCGGGGCCTTGAGCCTCGGAGATCAACGCCTCCAACTGCGGGTCGGTCACTGCCGGCACCTCCGCGTTGGCCGCAGCATCGAGCTGGTCCTGTAGTGCCGAAACGCTGGCGGTACCCGCTTCCACCCGGGCCTGTTCGGCGCGAATCAGGTCAACCAGATCGGTCCGGCGCTCGGCCCGCAGGTCGGTCCCCGCCGCTAGCCGGGCTGACGTCGCCAGCAGCAGGCCGATCAGCAGCAGAACGACAGGCACGAGGACGCGCCACACCAGTGTCGACCGCATAGGAACTACGCTACGGGGCAGACGCAAGTGGCCCGGTGCCCCCGGGCATGACCCAAGGAGTGGTGGACGTGCCCAAGTCGCGGTCCCGCAAGAAGGCTGACTACATCCCGCCACCCGAGCGCACCGACCGAAGCCAGGCCGTGAGCGCGAGGTGGGTGGCTCCCACGATGGTCGCGCTGCTGCTCATCGGCTTGACGTGGGTAGTGCTCTACTACGTGGCCGCCAGCAGCATCGGCTTCGTGAGCACGCTCGGCGCCTGGAATATCGCCATCGGCTTCGGCTTCATGTTTGCCGGCCTCATGGTCGCCACCCGGTGGAAGTAGCGCGCAGAATTACAGAGGTGTAAGTACATCCACAGTGGGGATAACCTCTGTGGATGACCGATGCTGTTGTGCTGCGCCGGGAAAGCCCGTCCGACCATGATGCGGCGGAAAGACTCCAGAGAGCCGCCTTCGGCGCTGCCGACCGCCGACGAGATGGCTGTCCCACCGGATGACCGGGACCCTGGTGTACTCCGAGATCTTCTGGGAGCTGGACTGCGTCGGCCTGCGCGACGATCACGACTGACTGAGGAGGTCGAATGCAGAGCCATATTGACGAGGCGGTCCGCTGGGCGCTGGAGTGGCAGGCGAGCAGGCGCGTACCTGGAATGGCGCTGGTCATTACCGATCGAAACCGCACCCTGCATGTCGAGCACTCTGGTCTGGCTGATCGCAGCGGGATGCGGCCAGTAGACCCAGGGCAGCGCTGGCAGATCGGGTCGATCTCGAAGGCTTTCACCAGCGTCGCGGTGCTCCAACTGCAAGGTCGAGGCGAACTCTCCACCGACGACAGGGTCATCGATCTGCTGCCGTGGGCGTCCCACCTGCACCCCGACATCACCCTGCACCACTTGATGACCCACACCGCCGGGCTCTCCGGCGGCAGCGAGTGGACGCCGGACTCGCTGCTCGAATCGGCGATGCAGGGGGCCGTCGGCACTCCGCAGGCACCTGGCGGTCCGTTCTGGTACTCCAACCCGGGATACGAACTGATCGGCGACGTCGTCGAGTCCGTCACGGGCCGGACCCTCGAGAACCACCTCGCAGAGCAGGTAGTCGGCCCGCTGGGCATGAGCCACTCGGCGGCATCGGTCGTCACGACCGACCACGGCACCGATGTTCGCGGCCACCGTCCGCCGCGCGACGATGCCCTGTGGCGAGCAGAGACCGATCAAACCCCTGATGTCCTCTTTCCCGCGTGCACCGCAGACGGAGCAATCGCAGCGACGCCCGAAGACATGGGTCACTACCTGCGCTTCCTGCTCAATCGCGGTGCAGAAGGCGTAATCGGTCCCGACGATTTCGCGCGCCTGTCCAGCCGCCACGTTCGCGACGACGACGGCTGGTACGGCTACGGCTTGAGAACCCTTGAGCGCGACGGCCAGGTCACATTGGGGCACAGCGGCGGAATGGTCGGCATGTTCGCCGACGCCCAAGTCGACCCTGATCGCGGACTCGGCACCTGCATGCTTGTGAATGGGTACGCCGACATTTCCGAAGCGAACAGTCACGTGTTGCGCCTGCTCTGCGACCTCCCGACTGTCGAACCGAGCTGGCCGCACCCGGAACCGGCCGATGACGGCAGCGACCACCCCTACCGAGCAGCAGTTGGTCTCTACCGCTCCTACAACCCGTGGGCATCAACGCTGCGCATCCTGCACGCCGACGGAGAGCTGCGTCTGGCCGATCCGGTGAGCGGAAGCTTCCAGGTGCTCCACGCAGAGTCGCAGAACCGCTTTCGGGTCGGACGCGTCGACTCACCAGATGTCGTTGACGTCAGCGTCGAGATCGGCGGAAAGTTCCAGCGTCTGGACCTATCCGGATGCCTGTACGGCCGGGCCCGCCGCGACCGCGCCGCCGGTCGCTGACCCGGTAGCTCCGAGATAGGTGATGTCGCTGATGCAGCTATTGGGGTTCTGCACTCCGGTCAGGCAGCCGTTGATCTGATTGGTGCGCCACCCGGTGACGGCAACGCACACGGCAAGGATCGCAAACGAGGCACCGATCGCGACACTGAGCCTGTGTCGCTGCGGCGCATAGACCATGGCGGCGGTGAGCACCGTCCCGACGATCAGTCCGCCCAAGTGAGCGCGCCAGTTGATGTTGAGGCCCGGGAGAAAGCCGATCACGACGTTGACGACGATCAGTCCAATGATCCCGCCGACATCGAAGCGCAACCGCCTCATCAGGACGAAGAGCGCCCCGAAGAGACCAAACACCGCACCGGAGGCCCCCACTGACGTCTGAAACGGCGAGTCGACGGCGTACGAAAGTACCGAACCACCGAGGGCGCTCATGAAGTACACAGTGAGATAGCGCCAGCGACCCAGGCGCGGCTCTATCTCCGAACCGACAAACCACAAGGCGAGCATGTTGAAGGCCAGGTGAGTTACCCCCGTATGCAAGAAAGCGGAGGTGACGAGTCGCCACCACTCACCATCGATAGCAACGGCAAAACCCTGCATAGCAAAGCGGGTGGTCAACCGATCGCTCGTCGCATATTGCAGGACGAAGAGAATCACGTTGGCCGCGAGGAGAATCTTGGTGACCAGCACCGGATCGCCATGGATGGCACCACCAGCGAGGGTTCGCGTCGCACGCGTGGTGGCCTTGCCCTCACGCACGCACTCAGGACACTGGAACCCAACGGCGGCGGTGACCATGCAGTCTGGGCAGATCGGTCGTTCGCACCGGGTGCACCGGATGTGGCTTTCTCGCTCAGGGTGCCGATAGCAGGTCGGCGGACCCGACGTGGCTGCCGACTCTTCAGCAGGTTGGTCGGTCATCGGAAGGCGTCAGGCGCCGACGCGCTCGATCACGACATTCTCGATGACAACAGGGTCGACCGGTCTGTCCTGCGAACCAGTTGGAGTCGCCCCGATCGCATCGACGACCGCGCGTGAATCGGCGTCAGCAACCTTGCCGAAGATCGTGTGCTTGAAGTTCAGCCAGTCGGTGGCGCCGACGGTGATGAAGAACTGCGAACCGTTGGTGCCTGGCCCAGAGTTGGCCATGGCCAGAAGGTACGGCTCGCTGAAGGTGAGCTCGGGGTGGAACTCGTCGCCGAATCGGTAGCCGGGGCCTCCGGTTCCGGTGCCGAGCGGGTCGCCGCCCTGAATCATGAACCCGCTGATGACCCGGTGGAAGGTTGTCCCGTCGTAGAGCTTGGTGCTGCTCAGGTCACCGGTGCCTGGGTGCTTCCATTCACGCGAGCCCTCGGCCAGGTCGACGAAGTTGGCAACCGTCTTCGGCGCGTGGTTCGGGTACAGCTCGATTCGGATCGCGCCACGGTTGGTGTTCAGTGTCGCGAAGAGTTGCTCAGCCACTGTCTGCCCTTCTGGTGATGTCGTCGTCGGCATCGATGATCCTCGCATACCGCCGGTGGCCTCGCCGTGCCAGTATCGACCATGGAATCCCTCATCACCCCGGCCCTGCAGACCCGCCTCGAGCAGCTCCGGGACGCCGAGACCGGTGCCTTCAACGAATCCATCCCACAGTCGCGCGCCTGGCTGGCTGAAGCTCGCACCATGATGCCCAACGGCGTCCCGGTCTCGTGGATGTCCGGCTTCTACCGTCACTCTCCGGTGGTCGCCGTCTCGGGGAGCGGCTCGACCTTCACCGACCTGGACGGCAACCGGTACCGCGACTTCAACCTGTGCGACCTAGCCATGGCTGCGGGTTTCGCCGCACAGCCCATAGTCGATGCCGTAACTCGGCAGGCCGCCCTAGGCAATCACTTCCTGCTCCCGACAACCGATGCGATCGAGGTCAGTCGGCTGCTGCGGGATCGCTTCGGCATGCCGAGTTGGCAGTACACCCTGTCTGCGTCGGGCGCTAACGTCGACGCCCTTCGACTGGCCAGGGCGTTCACCGGCCGGCAACGCGTGGTGGTGTTCCAGGCGAAATACCACGGTCACATGGACGAGATGCTCTGGTCGAAGGACCAACCTGACGGTCTGGGCCTGCCTGCTGGGTCCGGAGCCCACCTGACCGCGGTGCCATTCAACGACCTGCCGGCCCTGGAGGCCGTGCTCGCTGGCGGCGACGTCGCCGCAGTGCTGCTCGAGCCGGTCATGACCAACTGCGGACTCGTCATGCCTCAACCAGGGTTCCACGCGGCGGTGCGCTCAACGACCCGGAAGCACCGAACGCTCGTCATCGGCGATGTCACACACACCCAGTTCGCCGTCCAGGGCGGCGGGGTGCAGGAGTTCGGGCTTGACCCAGACATTGTCACCGGCGGCAAGGGCATTGGAGGAGGCGTACCGGTCGGAGTCTTCGGCATGACAACACCACTGGCAGACTTCCTCGCCGACCACGTCGAAGGCGACTTTGCCGACAAGCCCGGCGTTCCAACCGGAGGCACCGTCTACGCCAATGCGCTTTCGATGGCCGCCGCCCGGGCCGGCCTGGCCGAGGTCTTCACCACCCATGCACACCAACGCGTGGGCGAGCTCGGCGAGCAGTTGCAAAGCGGGCTACAGAAGCTGGTCGACGCAAGTGGTCTCGGCTTCACGATCGACCGGTGGGGCGGTCGCTGCCAATGGCGCCTGACTGCGGAAGCTCCCGTTACCGGATACGACGGCTACGGGTCGGTCAACGAGGCCTTTGCCGATGCGCGCAAAGTGTTCTTCATGAACCGCGGCATCTGGGACGCAATTCCCACCAGCGGACCTGCCATCTCGTTTGCTGCGACCCAGGATGACGTTGACCTCTACGTCGCCGTCAGCGAGCAGTTCCTGACGGCGATCAGTTGACCGACTCTTTGCCGCCCAGGTAGGAACCGAGGAAAGTGAAGGCCTCGATCGTCTGGTCGTTCCAGTAGATGCGGGTGTGCCCACCAGGGCCGGACGAGTTGATCTCCGGCGGCTCGGGCAGGTTTGCAACGAACTCCTGTACCGGCGCGTAGAACGAGTCGTCAGTTCCGACCCAGAACCCGAGCGGCGTAGCTGCCAGAGCATCGGCATCGGTGAACACGTCGTCACCCTCGCTGATCGCTGGCGCAAAAGCCGCAACGGCGCTGGCCCAGCCCGGATCGACCTCGGCCATTCGCAGGATGCCGCGACCGCCCATCGACCACCCCCACAGTGCCCGGCGGGACGCGTCAAAGCCCCGCTCGTCGAGCCATTGCGGCATCTCTTTGAGGACCATGGCCTGAGGGTCGTCACCGTTCGGTTGGGGCTCCCAGGCGAGCGCACTGCCGTAAGCGCCGGCAAGCACGAAGGGCTCAGCGCCCGCATCAACAGCTGCTGTCAGGAACTGCGGTAGGCCGTACGGCTCGTAGTCGGCCGGGGTGGCCGTTGCGCCGTGGCATACCACCACGACCGGCAGACCCTTGCCCGAGCCGTAGCCGGCCGGCACGGCGGTGAAGAGGTCAACATCCATTCCCCGCGACTCGGAGTACACGCTTTCGAGAGTCACCTTGCCCACTTCGGCATCGGGGATGTAGGCCGCAGGGGGGTCCACCAGAACATTCTTGATCCGGTCGGGCCAGAGCGGCCAGGAGGCCGCAGCGCCAATCGTGACGCCGGCCGCCACGGCACCTCCGACGAGTAGGCGACGACGTGTCACTGATTCGGTCATCCGGCGAGTGTAGGTGGCCGAACTTGTCAGCCACCGACAAACCCAAGCGCTTCACCCGCGTGGCACAAACTCCGTAGTCGTGGCGAAGTCGACGTCGGCACCGGAGTCGAGCCCTTCGGTAAGGAACCACGGGCGCACGGCTCCGTAGTTGCCCTGCCACAGACAGGTCGAGGGGATGCTGAACGTGGCGGTTGACGATGCTGGCCTCCAGTTGACGACCAAGCCGTCGCAGGCAATCCGACCGTTACGGTCGAGCAGCACGTTGCGGCCCCCGCCATCGGCCCGATGCCGGCTCACTAACCGGAGCAGCGCACGTTGGCGTGCCTTCACACCAACGATGAGCGTGCCGTCCCGATCGGTGCGGAAACCCACTGTGCCGGTCAGGGTGTAGTCGGTGTTGTCCAGCACGCCGCTGACAATGTCCAGGCCAGGGCCATCGTTGTCGCGAGCCGGATCGGTGACGGTCAGCTCGGCGGCTGAAGCTGCTGGCGTGAGGCCAAGCATGAGGCCAACGGCAAGGCAGGCGGATAGGGCAACGGAGGTAACTCGGGCTGTTGTCATGGCACGAACCGTACGCCGTTTTTGCTGCCGAAGGCCGACCGTCCACAGGGCCCTCCCGAGCCGGTTCAGGCGCGGGCGATGGCGTTGATCGGACCGGCATCGTCGACATCGGAACCCTTCAGCACCTCCGTGAGGATCCATGGCGCACGCACGGTCGCATATTTGCCATCCCACAGGCAGGTAGATGGAACGGTGAAGGTCAGCGATGCCGCCGACTCGTCCCACGTTGCGACGAAGCCGTCACAGGTGATGCGCCCAGCCGCATTGAGAATGAAGTCACGACTCGTTCCGTCGTCGTGACGTTTGCTAGCAAGTCGGATCAGGCCGACACCTTCCGCCTTGATGGCGACGATGGCCGCTCCCGAACGTACTTTGCGGAAGCTCACGGTGGCGCTGAGCGCTTCGGCACCGTTGTCGACAGAGGCCCCAACGATGTCGAGCCCGCGACCAGCGTTGTCACCGGACGGATCGGTCGTCGACAACTCAGCAGCTGACGCCGTCGGAGCCAGGCTCAGGACGAGGCAGGCCGACAGACTGACGGAGGCAAGAAGCGACGTGACTCGTGTTGGTCTCATGCACCACAAGATAGCGGTCGATACCTGGCAGTGCAAGAGAGCAGCGCTGCGTCGCTTCGAATTGCGTGGAGACGAGGGGAATCGAACCCCTAACCCCCGCCTTGCAAAGGCGGTGCTCTGCCAATTGAGCTACGTCCCCGGTACGCCGTCAGGCGCTCGGAGCAAAGAGGTCAGCGAAGGTCGACGACCGGAGCATCTGAGTCGAGGTCGGAGACCGCCTCGTTCCAGAGGTCCTGCTCGGCCTTGTCGTTGGACACCTTCCGCCAGACGGCGAAGGCTCCAGCAGCCGCTGCAGCCAGGACGAGCAACTTCTTGAACATAACTCCTCCAAATGGCCGGGGTTAGACCAGTGGGCCTAGATGGACTTGAACCATCGACCTCTTCCTTATCAGGGAAGCGCTCTAACCGAGCTGAGCTATAGGCCCGTGCCGAACGTGAAGGCTACCTGACCAGCCGATTCCCCCAAAACCGGGCACCGGTGTCAGCCTTCGTCGGTCACCGACACCTCCAGGCCTCCGGCGAGGCTGGTGGCGAGGTTGAACAGGAAGGCGCCGATGGTGGCCAGGGCCGTGATCAGAACGACGTCGATTGCGCCGATCAAGAGGCCGACTGCCAGCACCCTGCCAAAGCTGAAGTACTGCGTGATAGTGACCGCACCGTCCCCGAGGACCGACTGCAAGGCATCGTCGACTGAGCCGAAGACTCCAGCAGTCGCCAACATCGACCAAAGCAGGAGGAGTGCGACGACGGTGATGATGGCGGTTGCGATAGAGAGGAGGAAGGACAGTCGTAGAACGGTCCAAGGGTCGACGCGGGTGATTGTCATGCGCAGACGACGTTGCCTCGGTGCATACGGTGTACCAGCGGGGGAGACGAACGTTCCTGACCCGGCGGCTGGACGGTCGGACATCGCAGGTTGCGGTGCCTTCGCTCCATCGCTCGGACGTCCCCCGCTGGTGGTGGTCACGGCGCCTGGCCTCCATCACCGTCATTTACTTGGCTCTCATCAACCACGACATCGGTAGCGACCTCAGTTTCGTCGAGTTCATCGACATCGTCGGCCTCGGGGTTTCGCGTCACCGCGACGACCGCGTCACCCTCACCGACGGACGTCAACGTGACACCCATCGTGTCGCGTCCAGTAGCGCGGATGTCACCGACGGGAGTACGAATCACCTCGCCGCTCGACTTGATGGCAAAGATCTCGTCACCCTCGCGGGCAACGATCGCCCCTACCAACAAACCCCGCTCGTCGCTGGCCAGTCGCATCGCCTTCACGCCGAGGATTCCGCGACCCTTGGGCGTCCACTCGGTGACCGAGGTGCGTTTGGCAAAGCCACCATCGGTGACTGTCACGACGAACGCGTCCTCGTGGGCGACATCCATCGCCAAGAGATCGTCGTTGCCGCGGAACTTCATCCCGATCACACCCTGGGTGGCACGAGCCATGGGACGCAGTGTGGCGTCATCGGAGTGAAAGCGCACGGACTGACCCTTGCGTGACACCAACAGCAGATCATCGTCGGCGCTGCACATGATGGCCGAGATCACCTCGTCACCCTCACGCAGGTTGATCGCAATGACGCCGCCGCTGCGGTTGGAGTCGTACTCAGTCAGCTTGGTCTTCTTCACCATCCCACCCCGAGTCGCAAGCACGAGGTAGGGCGACTGTTCGTAGTCCTTGAGATCGAGCACCTGGGCGATCTGCTCATCTGGCTGGAACGCCAAAAGGTTGGCGACGTGCTGCCCACGCGCATCGCGCCCGGTATCGGGAAGCTCGAAGGCCTTGGCTCGATAGACCCGGCCCTGGTTGGTGAAGAACAGGATCCAGTGGTGAGTAGTGGTGGTGAAGAAGTGTTCAACGATGTCGTCCTGCTTGAGCGCAGCACCTCTAACGCCCTTACCGCCGCGACGCTGCGAGCGGTAGAGGTCGGCCTTGGTTCGCTTCGCATACCCATCGCGGGTGATCGTGATGACGAGGTCTTCCTCCGCGATCAGGTCTTCGATCGACATATCCCCGTCGAAGGGGATGATCTCGGTGCGCCGCTCGTCACCGAACTTGCCGACGATCTCTGCGAGCTCATCGCCGACAATCGACCGCTGCCGCGCCTCGTTGGAGAGGATGTCGTTGTAGTCGGCGATGCGAGACATCAGGTCGTCGTACTCATCAGTGATCTTCTTGTGTTCCAACGCAGCGAGACGGCGCAGCTGCATGTCGAGAATCGCAGTCGCCTGTACCTCGTCGATCTCGAGCAGCTGCATCAGCCCTGTCCGAGCGTCATCGACGGTCGCACTCGCGCGAATGAGCGCGATCACCTCGTCGAGTGCGTCAAGGGCCTTCAGCAGCGCACGCAGAATGTGTGCGCGCTCCTCCGCCTTGCGTAGCCGGTACCGAGTACGTCGCTGAATGACCTCGATCTGGTGGGCCACCCAGTAGGTAACGAACTGGTCGAGCGTCAGGGTGCGCGGGACGCCGTCAACGAGCGCCAGCATGTTGGCGCCGAAGGTCTCTTGCAGCTGAGTGTGCTTGTAGAGGTTGTTGAGCACCACCTTGGCGACGGCGTCTCTCTTGAGAACGACGATGATGCGCATGCCGGTACGGGAGGACGAGTCGTCGCGCAGGTCGGCGATCCCCTGCAGCTTGCCGCTGTTGACCAGGTCAGCAATCTTCAGTGCCAGGTTGTCGGGGTTGACCTGGTAGGGCAGCTGAGTGATCACCAGGCAGGCCCGGTTCTGGATCTCTTCGACCTCGACGACCGCACGCATGGTGATGAGGCCGCGTCCGGTGCGGTACGCGTCGTCGATCCCGCGCATACCAACGATGAGTGACCCGGTAGGGAAATCGGGGCCCTTGATTCGTTCCAGCAACGCGTCGAGCAGTTCTTCACGCGACGCATCTGGGTTCTGGAGGGCCCACTGGACGCCGGACGCGACCTCGCGCAGGTTGTGTGGCGGAATGTTCGTCGCCATGCCGACAGCGATGCCGGCGCTGCCATTCACCAACAGGTTCGGGAACCGGCTGGGCAAGATGGTCGGCTCGGCGGTACGTCCGTCGTAGTTCGGGGCGAAGTCGACAGTGTCTTCGTCGATGTCGCGCACCATGTCCATGGCCAGCGGTGTCATGCGGGCTTCGGTGTAGCGCATAGCAGCGGCAGCGTCGTTGCCAGGGGACCCGAAGTTTCCCTGTCCCTGCACCAACGGATAGCGCAACGCCCACGGCTGGGCGAGTCGCACCAGGGTGTCGTAGATCGCGTTGTCGCCGTGTGGGTGGTAGTTGCCCATGACGTCGCCGACGATGCGAGCACACTTGCTGAAGTTGCGGTCGGGCCGGTAGCCACCGTCGTACATCGCGTAGATGACCCGGCGATGGACCGGCTTGAGCCCGTCGCGCACGTCGGGCAGGGCGCGCGACACGATCACGCTCATGGCGTAGTCGAGGTACGAGCGCTGCATTTCGACCTGAAGGTCGACCGGCTCGACGCGGCCGCCCGGGCCTGGTGTGTCGGTGGTCTCAGTCACCTGGTGTCCCTGTTCGCTGGCTATCGGTGGTTGGGGGGCTGGTAGACCTAGATGTCGAGGAAGCGCACGTCGCGCGCGTTGCGTTGGATGAACTTCCGGCGGGCCTCGACGTCCTCACCCATGAGGGTGGCGAACGTCTCGTCAGCCTGAATCGCGTCTTCGAGCGTTACCTGTAGAAGGATGCGCCGCTGCGAGTCCATCGTGGTCTCCCACAGCTCGTCGGCATTCATCTCACCCAGTCCCTTGTAGCGCTGGATGCCTTCCTCTTTAGGCATCTTGCGTCCTGCGGACGCGCCGGCTTCCAGAAGCACATCTCGTTCGCGATCGCTGTACGCATACTCAGCATCCTCGCGTGACCACTTGATTTTGAAGAGTGGCGGTTGAGCCAGGTAGACGTACCCCTCTTCGATCAACGGACGCATGAAACGGAAGAGCAGGGTCAGCAACAAGGTACGGATGTGCTGACCGTCGACATCGGCGTCGGCCATCAGGACGACCTTGTGGTAGCGCAGCTTGGCGATGTCGAACTCTTCGTGGACCCCGGTACCGAGTGCAGAGATCATCGCCTGAACCTCGTTGTTCTGCAGCACCCGGTCGATCCGGGCCTTCTCGACGTTCAGGATCTTGCCGCGGATGGGCAAGATCGCCTGCGTCTGGGGGTTGCGTCCGTTGCGCGCACTACCGCCAGCGGAGTCGCCTTCAACAACGAATACCTCGCACTCTTCGGGGTTGTTCGACGAGCAGTCGATCAGCTTGCCGGGGAGCCCACCGCCACCGAGTAGGCCCTTTCGGTTGCGAGCGAGGTCGCGCGCCTTACGCGCAGCGATCCGCGCCGTTGCGGCATTGATCGACTTCCGCGCAACCTCCTTGCCTTCGGCCGGGTTTGCATCGAACCACGCGGCAAGCTGGTCGTTGGTGACCTTCTGCACGAAGGTCTTCGCATCTGCATTGCCCAGCTTCGTCTTCGTCTGGCCCTCGAACTGAGGTTCGCGCAGTTTGATCGAGACGATCGCCGTCAAGCCTTCCCGGATGTCTTCACCGGAAAGATTGGGGTCTTTGTCTTTGAGCAGGTTCCAGCGCTCACGTGCATAGCGGTTCATCAACGACGTCAACGAGGTGCGAAAGCCCTCTTCGTGAGCGCCACCTTCGTGGGTGTTGATCGTGTTCGCGAAGGTGTGCACGCCTTCGGTGTAGTCACCGTTCCACTGCATAGCGACCTCGAGACTCATGCCGAGCTTGATGTCTTCGGCTCCGTACTCGATCACGTTGGAGTGCACGGGGCCGGACTTGCTGCGCGCGTTGATGTGTCGCACAAAGTCGGCGATGCCACCCTCGTAGTAGTAGGTGACGTGCCGAACGTCCGGTTCGTCGTCATCGACATCTGCGTCACGCACACGTTCATCGATCAGCTCGATGGTGAGCGCGCGGTTCAGGAACGCCATCTCTTGTAAACGACGGGAGAGCGTGTCAAACGAGTAGACAACGTCATCGAAGATGCCGGCGTCGGCCCAGTACGTGATCGTCGTTCCGGTGAGGTCCGTCGCTTCACCCTTGGCCAACGGTGCCATCGGCACGCCGTGCTCGTACGACTGACGCCACACGTGACCGTCGCGACGCACCTCGACATCGAGGCGGGTGGAGAGCGCGTTGACTACCGAGACGCCAACTCCGTGCAAACCACCGGAGACTGAGTAGCCGCCGCCGCCGAACTTGCCGCCGGCGTGGAGAACTGTCAGCACGACTTCAACGGCTGGGCGCTTCTCGACCGGGTGGAGATCGACCGGAATACCGCGGCCGTTGTCGATGACCCGGACCGATCCGTCTTCGCGCAAGGTGACGGTGATGTGATCGGCGTAGCCAGCCATCGCCTCGTCGACGGAGTTGTCGACGACCTCCTGGACCAGGTGGTGCAGCCCCCGCTCGCCGGTGGAGCCGATGTACATGCCCGGGCGCTTGCGGACCGCGTCGAGGCCCTCGAGGACCTGGATGTCAGTGGCGTCGTAGGACAACAGTTGGCTCCGATCAAGGGCCACTCCGTGCTCAGCGGTGCTCACGGGAGAGTCTGCTGCGGAGCGGCCCAAGGTGATGATGCGTGGTGGAGAAGCGGTTAGGTAAAGCCGTGCGATGTCGGTGGATCGATTCTACTGGGTACGGCCGACAGAATGCCGATTCTGGGCCTGTGGCGCCTGGCTGGCGCCGTGCTCACGCCGGGGGGTGACCCTCCATACGCGGATGGCTGAATTTGCGCGATCTGGCGGGTCCTAAGGCGCTCGGGCCATTACCCGTAGGTATCTCGTGGCCCCCGACCCTTGACCCGCAGCCGACCCTTCTTCCACGAGGGCCCCTGAGGCCCCAGAACCTGAAGGTGGGTCACCGTGCCGGCGCCCAGCTCGTCGTTGAGTCTGGCCAGCAAAGTGGGGACCAACATGCGCACCTGGGTGGCCCAGGCGGTGGAGTCAGTGCGGACGGTCAGGCGTCCGGCCTCGAACTCCTCTGGGACACAGTGAGCAGCTACATCGGCGCCGACAATTTGCGGCCAGCGACCCTCAACGCCGCCGACCGCGATGGGCTCACTCCAGCCGCGTTCGCTGACGAGGTCGTCAACCGACGTCGCAATCGGCTGTGGGTCTCGGTCGTCTGGGCTGGCGCCGGAGTACGAGGCGGGGTCACTACTGGGCCGCCACCGCCGGCGCGATGATCGACTAGCCACGCGGGCCCGACTCGGCGCCCCCTTCGACGCCGCCCGCACCTGCGCGAGCAAGGACCGAGTGAGATCTGACTCGGCCGAGGGAGTGGCCCTTGCGTCCTGGTGTTCGTCGGCGGGAGCCGAGGGCTCGGGGCCCGGCTCGCCACTACCAGCATCTTCACTGCTCACGTCGCACCTGCCCAGCATCGACTGTGAACCGGCTCCCCGAAAGCGTAGACGGTATGTCCGCAGCCACTGCAGCCGTGACAAGCACCTGCTCGGCAGCTCCGACCATGTCAGCCAAACGGTCACGACGGGTGGAGTCGAGCTCGGCAAAGACGTCATCGAGGACCAAGACCGGGTCGTCGCCGTCGGCCCGTAGCAGTTCGAACGACGCCAGACGCAGTGCCAGCACCATCGACCACGACTCACCATGGGAGGCGTAGCCCTTTGCTGGGTGGTCACCCAGATTCAGCAACAGGTCGTCGCGATGCGGCCCGGTGAGAGTCACTCCCCTGGCAAGTTCGTCACGCTCCACCTTCTCAAGCGAGAGGCGCAGTGCGTCGGAAATCTCGTCGCGGGTGACCGCCCGGTCGAGCGGCGACTCCGCGCACCACGACGCCTTGTAGTCAAGCCCGGCATTGCCACCAGTCGGAGCAAGATCGGCGTATGCCTTCTGAACAGGTGCACGGAGTTCGGAGACCAGAGACATTCGGGATTCCAGAACCTCACTGCCCAGCTGCACCAAGTGCTCGTTCCACACCGCCAACGTTGTGGCATCGAAAGATCCGCGAGTGGCGGCAGCGCTCTTCAACAGGGCGTTGCGCTGTTTGAGCATTCGGTCATAGTCAGACTTCACCCCGGCAAGGCGAGGAGTGCGCAGCACCATGAGGTCATCGAGGAACCGCCTCCGCACATCAGGGTCTCCTCGAACAAGCCACAGGTCTTCCGGCGCAAACACGACGGCCCGGAGGGCTCCGAGTAGCTCGCGGGCCCTCGGCAGCTGCGACTTGTTGATGCGGGCCCGGTTGCTCTTCCCTGGAACAATCTCAATCTCGAGGAGAAGCCGTCGCCCTAGTCGCTCGACGGCCGCACGGACGACCGCTCGCTCGGCACCGTGCCTGACCAATGGGTGATCAGATGCAACCCGATGACTTCCAAGGGTGGCTAGGTACCCGATGGCTTCGACGATGTTCGTCTTTCCTTGACCATTGCGGCCCACCAGAACTGCCACACCCGGTTCCAGATCGAGCTGGACAAGTGGGTACGAACGGAAGTCGACCAGCTCGAGCGCCGTGACAAACACTGCGGCCAGATCAGCCGGAGAGGCGCACCGGCATGATCAGGTACCGGTAGCTGCCATCACTCGGCTTTTCTGGGTCAACTCGACCGGCGATCACGGCTGGTTTGGTTGAGGTGGTGAACGAGATCTCGGTGTGGGCCGTTCCGAGCGCCCCGATTCCTTCCTGCAGGAACTGTGGGTTGAACGCAATCGTCAGCGAGTCACCGGTGTAGGCACAACTCAGTGTTTCGACCGCTTGCGCTTCGTCTCCTGCACCAGCTTCGACAACAACCTGTCCCTCTTCGAAGGAGAGTCGCACCGGGGTGTTCCGATCGGCTACCAGGGCGACCCGCTTGACCGTCTCGAGCAGCGCGGCAGACTCGACAACTGCCACTGAGCTCGACTCCGAAGGCAGCAAGGCCCGGTACTTCGGGAACTCACCATCGAGAAGTCGATTGGTGGTGCGACGACGCTCAGCTCCGGCTGCGCCCTCGAAGCCGATCAAACCTTCGCCAGCACCGCTGCCGGTCAGAGCGATTGTCACGGTGTCGGCATCAGAAAGCGCGCGAGCTGTGTCTGCCAGCGAACGTCCTTGGACGAGCGCAACGGTGGTCAGATCGGTGCGACCAGGCGCCCACTGCAACTCGCGTACCGCGAGGCGGTAGCGGTCAGTGGCCGCCAGCACCAGGCGGTCGCCTTCGAACTCCACCCGGATCCCGGTGAGGACGGGGAGTGTGTCGTCACGTCCGACCGCAACAGCGACCTGTGCGACAGCTGCAGCGAATACGTCTCCTGGCAATGTGCCGGCGGGGTCAGGCATCGCTGGAAGCGAGGGGTAGTCCTCGCGCGGCAGTGTCTGCAAGCTGAACTTCGACGTCCCGCAGACCAACTGGGCCTTACGCTCACTTTCCTCAGTTGCCATCTCGACGGGACGGTCGGGAAGGCTGCGGGTGATGTCGGCCAAGAGCCGGCCGGAGACCAGGATCGAACCAGGTTCACTGACGTCGGCCGGGACTTCCACCCGAGCGGAGACCTCGTAGTCGAAGGAGCTGAGGGTCAGCCCGCCGTCCTCGGCGTCGATGAGGAGGCCGGCGAGCACGGGAAGGGGCGGCCGAGTGGGCAGGCTGCGCGCAGCCCAGGCAACGGCCTCGGCAAAGACGTCGCGTTCGACGCGGAACTTCACGAAAGATCCTCCGGATCAGGGCTTTGGACGCAGGACGCACGAGAGTACCGGCATCGAGGCGGTTACTCTACGTGATCGAGGGTTGGACGGGTTGTTGTGACTTACTGCGGTGTTTTGCTGGAGTGATGAAGGAGTACTCGTCGTCGTCGTCGGTGCGGTGGACAATGGGGACGACCGGCGTTTCGGCTGGTCACGTCGGTGATTGGCATCCACAGCCAGGTGTGTTCTGCCGCCGACTTTCCGGTAACGACCAGTGGACGACGAGATGAACGATCCGTGACGTCCACCGGTCATCCCCAGGTAAACCACGTCATCAGGCAGGTAGTCCACAGGGTTGTCCCCAGCGTGTGCACCCAGCGTGATCGTGCGAAACGAACAGTGCGTCACGATCGTCAGCCCTGCCGCGCCTGCGATTTGATCCGGTTCGTCAACTCAGTGACCTGGTTGTAGACGCTGCGTCGTTCAGCCATGAGCTGCCGGATCTTGCGGTCAGCGTGCATCACCGTTGTGTGGTCCCGACCACCGAACTGCTGGCCGATCTTCGGCAGTGACAGGTCGGTGAGCTCGCGGCAGAGGTACATGGCGATCTGGCGAGCGTTGACCAGGACTCTGGAGCGGCTGGAGCCGCAGAGGTCGTCAAGGGTCAACCCGAAGTAGGCAGCGGTCTGGGCCATGATCAGGGCGCTGGTGACCTCGGGCCCGCTGCTCTCGGGGATGAGGTCCTTCAGCACGATCTCAGCGAGCGCGAGATCTACCGGTTGGCGGTTCAGGCTGGCGAACGCGGTCACCCGGATCAAGGCGCCCTCGAGCTCGCGGATGTTCGTGGCGATCTTGCTAGCGATGAACTCCAAAACCTCGGGCGGCGCCTGCAGTTTTTCTTGCGCTGCCTTCTTGCGGAGGATCGCGATTCTGGTCTCGAGGTCGGGTGGCTGCACGTCGGTGGTGAGTCCCCACGTGAAGCGGGTACGCATTCGGTCTTCGAATCCGGAGAGCTGCTGGGGCGAGACGTCGCTGGTGATGACGATCTGTTTGTTTGCTGTGTGGAGCGTGTTGAAGGTGTGGAAGAACTCTTCCTGCGTCTGGACGCGGCCTTGCAGGAACTGGATGTCGTCGATCAGCAAGACGTCGATGTCGCGGTAGCGGCGCTGGAAGGCCTGTGCCTTGTCATCCCGAATCGAGTTGATGAAGTCGTTGGTGAACTCTTCGGAACTGACGTAGAGAACACGCGTGCCGGCGTAGAGGTTGCGCGCGTAGTGCCCGATGGCGTGCAGCAGGTGGGTCTTTCCCAGGCCTGAGCCGCCGTAGATAAAGAGCGGGTTGTACGCCTTGGCCGGTGCCTCGGCGACCGCAACAGCTGCGGCATGGGCAAAGCGGTTGCTGGCACCGATCACGAAGGTGTCGAAGGTGTACTTCGGGTTCAGTCGCGAGTCGGAGTCGAATCGTGGAACGGGGGAGCCGGTTCCGGGGCGAACGGCGGAGTCGTCGGCGATTCGGATGGCGTCAGCGGCGAGGGTCTCAGCATCGAGTTCGTCGTCGTCGGAGCCGGAAAGTTCATTGGCAAGCTCTGGCTCGACGGTGACAGCGATCCGCACTTCGCGGCCCAGCTCACGGGAGAGAACTTCGGTGACGTGCGGCCGCAGTCGGCTCTCGATGAGATCTTTGGTGAAGTCATTGGGGGCAGCCAGCAGGGCGGTGTCCTCGACCACCCCCACCGGCCGGGTCAGGCGCAAGAAGGCGCCGGCCTGCGGCCCTGCCTCGTCGGCCAGGGTGTCGAGCACCCGTTTCCAGACGGTGGCCAAGTCTTGGGTCTGCGTGGTCACAGGCGCCCTTCCACTTCTCCCCGAGCTTCTTTGATCTGTCGTCCACAGGCGAAGATCGCAGGTCAAGGCCTAGATCCACACGTTCATCCACAGGCTGTGGGTGGAACAGATCGACGCAATCAGGACGGGTCGGCCGGTGGCCGGTTGACCTGAGTGCGCGGGCGGACGTTACCGGGCTGAACCGATGGAGTCCAGCGGTTGTCCACAATAGGAGCCACCGTAGCGAGCGATGATCGGCGTGTCTCCCCCACCCCCGCGGCAAGTTTTGAAACAATGGAAAGTTGCTCGGGCGGGCGCATGCCCCCGAGAGAGGTCGCCCGGTTTGACCCAACCCCGCCCCCGCGTTGTACCGTAGGGGGTCGCTGGTCCAAATTGCGGCCAGCATGTGTGATGTCCATCGTGTGAAGTAATCCCTTGACCTGCCCAGCGGGGGCTGCCCCCGCCTTGCCACCAGCCAGACCTCGGAGCCCCTTGTGTCGAAGCGTACCTTCCAGCCCAACAACAGGCGTCGGGCCAAGACCCATGGCTTCCGGCTCCGGATGCACACCCGCGCCGGTCGCTCCATCCTTTCGGCGCGTCGCCGCAAGGGCCGCGACCGTCTCGCTGCCTGACCGGTGTTGCCCGCGGCCCATCGGATGCGCCGGAGCGCCGACTTCACTGCTGCCGTTCGGCGGGGACGTCGAGCCTCGCGTCCTACCCTCGTCCTGCACGTGAGGTCCAGACAAGAATGTTCAGAACCGGCCCTGGTCGGTCTCATCGTGAGCAAGGCGGTTGGCAACGCAGTGGCGCGGCACCGAGTCTCGCGCCGGCTCAGGGCGGTGTGTGCCCACGACGTTGACGGCTGGGGTGTCGGTGATCTTGTGGTGATTCGGGCGCTGCCGGCTGCTGCCGCAGCCACCTCGGACCAGTTGGCGACTGACCTGGACCAGGCCGCGGCGCGGCTGGGCCTGGCGCCCGCAGGAGACGCCTCGTGAGCGCCCGGCGGATCGTCCTGGCAGTGGTGATGGCCCCGCTGTGGTTCTACCGGCACGTCATATCGCCGCTGACTCCGCAGACCTGCCGCTACTACCCCTCGTGCTCTGCGTACGCCGAAGAAGCCCTGAAGACCCACGGAGTGCTGCGCGGCAGCTGGTTAGCCCTGCGCCGCTTGGCCCGCTGCCACCCGTGGACGCCGGGCGGTGTCGATCATGTGCCGCCCGGAACTTTCCGCGACAGTGACGTCGCTGTGACGCCAGTGACGCCAGTCACGCCAGTAACAGGGAGCGTGACCCATGGGTCTGCTTAATCCGCTCTACTACGCCGTCGCCTGGGTACTGGTGCAGTGGCACTCCTTCTGGAAGTTGTTCTTCCCGCCGGACAGCGGAGCAGCGTGGGCGCTGTCCATCGTCGGTCTGGTCGTGGTGATCCGCACCCTGCTGATCCCGCTCTTCGTCAAGCAGATCAAGGCCCAGCTTTACATTTTAACCTGCGGTGTATCGGATTACAGCGGCGACCAGCTCGATTTAAAATATGCGTCGAAAGATGCCGA
>JBBQAL010000009.1:0-47025 GCA_038316135.1 Candidatus Nanopelagicales bacterium
CACCCGTCGACAATGGCCTCTGGCGTGCGAGACCCGGGGACAAACCTACGATGAGGTAGTGAAGAGAGTTGCGAGCACGTCCTGGACCCGCCTTTGTGCTGTGCTTGTGGCTGCTCTCTTGCTGCCGGCTTGCTCGTCCGACGCGGGGCCGGTGATCGAGACGGGGGCGGTCGAGCGGCAGACCGTGGTGGAGACGGTGGAGGCGCCAGCCAACGTTGTGGCGGCCGCCAGCGCCGTTGTGTCGGCGTCGGCTAGCGGAACCGTCTCGCGCGTGGTGGTTCGAGACGGCGAACGGGTGCAGCGTGGTCAGACGCTGTTCGTCGTCAACTCCCCAGAGACCGAGCAGCGTCTTGCCGACGCGCAGCAGGCGGCGTCAGGAGCACCGGCGACTGTCGACCTGCCGCAGGCCAGCACTGGAGCGAGTGCGGCACAGGCGGCCGCTGCCGCTGACCGCGCCTTCCAGCAGGCGCGTGACGCTGCCAAGCAGATCCAGAACCGCGACCTCCGTCAGCAAGCGCTGCAGCAGGTGGCCGCGGCCGAGGCCCAGCTCGCCGCCGCTCAGGCCCAGGCGCAGTCGACTGTGGACCAGATCAACAGCAGCGTGTCGGCGCTCGAACAGTCCCTGGCTGCGGTGACCCAGGCACAGCAGGCGCAGGGACAAGTGGCGGTCCGGGTAGCCCAGCAGGCCGTCGACGACCTCACCGTCAAGGCCCCGATCGCAGGACGGGTCGTGTTCGGCGCTTCCGCAGGTGGTGGAGGAGGAAGCGATGTCTCCGGTCTGGTCGGCCAGCTGCCGGCGTCGCTGGCTGGGCAGGCAGAGTCGCTCCTTGGTGGGGGAGGCAGCAGTGGTGGGAGCGGCAGCACATCGGGGATCGTCTCGGCAGGCAGCCCGGTCAGCGACGGAGACCCGATCTTGACCATCACCGATACGTCGCTGCTCACGTTGAGCGCTGAGGTCGACGAGACGGACGTACTGCTGGTGCGAAAGGGAGTGAAGGCTGACGTCGAGCTCGATGCCGTCCCTGGCGCGCGATACCGCGCGGTTGTGCGCAACGTCGACCTCGCACCGACGACGTCGAGCCGAGGTGGAGTCAGTTACGTCGTACGCCTCGACCTTGGGGGCGGAACTCTCGTCGACGGCTCTCCGGCACCTCGCCCACGTCCGGGTATGTCAGCGGTGGCTTCGTTGCAGGTGTTGACCTCTGAGGACGTGGTTGCCGTTCCTGTCGCTGCAGTCTTCCGCGACGGTCAGCAGGACGCCGTCTGGGTTGTCCAAGACAACATTCCTGAGAAGCGCATCGTGACGTTGGGTGCGCAGGGCGAGGAGTACCTCGAGATCACCGACGGTGTCAGCGAGGGCGACACCATCGTGGTGCGTGGCGCCGACCAGGTGGTCGACGGCGAAGCGCTGCCGTGACGACACCGGCAATCGAGGCCGTCGATGTGACCCGGGTTTACTCGCTGGGCGGCGCCGAGGTACACGCGCTGCGTGGCGTCTCCTTGCGGATTGAGGCCGGCGAGTACGCCGCGATCGTAGGACCGTCGGGGTCCGGCAAGTCGACGTTGATGCATCTTCTCGGTCTGCTGGACCGGCCGAGCAGCGGCGTGATCACGGTGGGGGGACGAGATGCCACCTCGATGTCCGACTCCGAGCTCGCCATCCTGCGAAACGAGACGATCGGGTTCGTCTTCCAGTCCTTCCAGCTGCTGGCCCGAACGGCCGCCATCGACAACGTGGCGTTGCCGCTGCTCTACCGGGGCGTCGGAAAGAGAGAGCGGCGTGAGCGCGCCGCGGATGCGCTCGACGCTGTCGGCTTGGGTGACCGCAAGGGACACAAGGCCACCCAGCTCTCCGGTGGAGAGCAGCAACGCGTCGCAATTGCGCGAGCTCTGGTCGGTGAACCCCAGCTTCTGCTCGCCGATGAACCGACCGGCAACCTGGATACGCGTACCGGAGGCGAGGTGATGGAGACCCTCGAACGGCTGAACGCGGAGCGGGGCGTTGCCGTTGTGCTCGTCACGCACGACCGGGACATTGCTGTGCGCACCGGGCGTCAGGTTTATGTCCGAGACGGGCTGATCGAGCGCGACGAGTCAAAGGCCGTGGCCCAGTGAGGCTTGCCGAGGCATTTCGGGTGGCCCTCGATGCCCTGCGTGCGAACCGGTTGCGCAGCCTTCTCACGATGCTCGGAGTCATCATCGGCGTGGCTGCCGTCGTTGTGCTCGTGGCGATCGGCAGCGGCGCCAAGCAGGAGGTCGAAGCTCAGGTTGAGGGCCTCGGGTCGAACATCATCTTTGTGGTGCCTGGCTCGGTCGAGTTCGGTTCGGCGCCGTCCATCAGCCGGTTACAGCTGGAGGACGTCGACTACCTGGGTCGGGTGATCGGGAACCCGGACGCGGTTGCCACCACGGTGTCGAGCGGTGAAACGGTCAGCGTCGGTTCTGCCGAGGTGTTCAGCACCATCGCCGGGACGAACGAGAACGTTCCTAACGTGTTCACGCGTCCAGTGGCGCGCGGTGAGTACCTCACGGCCACTGATGTCGACACCCGGCGCCGAGTGGCAGTGCTGGGGAGTGCCGTCGCTAAGTCCCTATTCGGCGAGGTGGAGCCTTTGGGACGTCAGATCACCATCGCGGGTGTTCGGTTCCGTGTGATCGGTGTCTTCGAAGAGGTCGGATCCACGTTCGGCGTGAGTCGTGATGACGAGATTCACATCCCGGTCACGACCGCTCAGCAGCTTTTCGGCGTCGACCGAATCGACGCCATTGCCGTGAAAGCACCGACGATCGACGACGTCGAGCCACTTCGTAAGGAGATCCTTGCGGCGCTTGCCGAGGAGTACCCCGATGAAGAGTTTTCCGCAGTCACGCAGAGCCAGATTCTGGGGACACTTGGGCAGATCCTCGGGCTGCTCACTCTGGTGCTGGCGGCGATCGCAGCGATCTCGCTGCTGGTGGGGGGAGTTGGCGTCAGCAACATCATGCTGGTGTCAGTGCGTGAGCGAACGCGTGAGATCGGGCTCCGCAAGGCGCTCGGTGCCCGTCGCCGAGACATCACCGTGCAGTTCTTGATCGAGGCCGTTCTGCTGACGACGGTGGGCGGGGTCATCGGGATGGCCATCGGCATCGGCGCCTCGCTGTTGGCGGACACTTTTACACCGCTTCCCGCGGTGATCGCTTGGTGGTCACCGGTGCTGGCGTTCACCGTCTCGGTGGCGGTCGGTGTGTTCTTTGGCGTGATCCCAGCACGTCGCGCCGGCAAGTTGGAACCGGTCGAAGCCTTGCGCAGCGAGTAGATCGTTGCCGCAGATATGGCGGATCGAACGAAGCCCTGACCGTCAGGCGATGTGCTTGCTGAAGCGCTTGGGGCAGCCGCCGCTGACTAGTCCGCCTTTGTCGGAAACGTAACTCCAGGGCTTTGTGGTGTCCGACGCACCCTGGGCGCGGACCACGTGCACGCAGTAGGCCCCCCTGTCCGATGTAAGGCGCAGTGCAGCGAGTCGATCACCCCGGTTGAGCCTTACGGACTTCGGCCCGATGTCCACCCGCCGGACCCCGTCATATGCAAGTGCCTGCCTGCCGGGGTAGTGCTGGTGATCGGTGTAGAACGTCTCGAGGTCGTTGGCCACATTGCGCAGGTCGCTCTTCACTGCGAGGTCCGCGTCGTTGTCGGCCCCGTGGGCTGCAGGGGCAAGTGCGGTCATGACAGCCGTTGTAGCGAAGAGGGCCATTAGCCCTTAGTGCGTCGCATATCGCAGTATCGACAGGGGCGCACGCGGCCTTGAGGGCCAGGATTTGGGGTTGTGGCTGGCGTTCGACGGCCCTGCATCGATCAGATGTGCTGTTACGTTCCGGGAATGACTTCGCGAGACATCTCGGTCCTTGGCGCTGGTCCCGTCGGCATGTTCGCCGCGCTCGCCCTGGCCAGACGTGGACATCGGGTCATGCTGATCGAACGCGATGAGCTCAGCGAGACCCCAGCGGCGGATGCGCCGACATGGTCACGGTCAGGCGTCCCGCACTTCGGACAACCCCATGCGTTCATCCCTCGCGGGCGAGCCGAGCTGATGGAGCACTTCAACGACATTTACCGCGAACTCATCGACGCGGGGGCTGTCGACGTCGACGCTCGCCCCAAGCTGCCGGGCACCGTGGTGCCCGCGGATGAGGAGTTGCAGTACCTGGCTGTTCGCCGCCCGCTTATTGAGTGGGCGCTACGCGCAGCGGTGCGCGACGAATCGCTGATCGTCGTGTGCGATCGGTCGAGGGTCGAGGGCCTGCGGTTCGTGGACGGCCAAGTCGCATCCGTCGGTGTGGACGGTCAGCACCACGCCACCGACTTGGTGGTCGATGCGCTGGGGCGGCGCAGCCCGACACCCGGGTGGATCCGCGATGCGGGCGGGGCAGAAGAGCTGACGGACAGTTCCGACTGCGGAGTTGTGTATTACAGCCGCTACTACCGCAGCCTTCCTGGTGTGGCTCGCCCCGACGGCCCATGGGTTCTGGGTCCCCGAGGGGACACGGGCTACCTCGGCTACAACACGTTCCCCGGTGACAACGACACCTTCGCCTTTGTCCTGGCAGTCCCAACGGGCGATGCGGACTGGCGAGTCCTGAACGACGTGGCCGCTTTTGACGCCGCTGTGGCAGCGATTCCCGCGTTGAGGCTATGGGTGCAACCAAACTGCGCTGAGCCGATTACGGACGTGATGCCGATGGCAGGGATGCGCAACACGCTCCGTCATCACCGCGGCGAGGTCACCGGGGTTGTTCCGCTCGGTGATGCGTTCAGTCACACCGATCCCACCCTGGCCTTGGGCCTGGCCTTCGGCCTCATCCACGCGACTGAGTTGGCTGTCGCGCTCGACGACTTCGCTGATGCGACCGACGCAGTGTCCGCTTTCACTTCCTCGGCGGTGCCGCAGTTGCAGGAGCGTTATGCGCTGGCCACCGGCATGGGGGCGCAGCGCCGACGGCACTGGATGGGCGATCCAGTCGACTTAACGCATCACAGGGGCGACTACGAGCTGTTCACGCTCGTTGCAGGTGGAGCGACCGCAGCCATCGACCCGGACATCTTCCGTATGTTCAACCGCAGGATGGGACTTCTCGAAAGAACGACCATCTTGGATTCGGACGTCGAACTTCAGCAGCGAATTGAGGATCTCTTTGGCCAGATGAACGCCGTCCCGCGGCAGCGCGACACACCCACCCGTTCGGACATGCTTGCCCTCATCCGGAGTGCAGCTGCCGCGTAAGGCTGCGTCGACAGGTCGGCGTCGTCGTCAAACCGGCGCACTTCCCCACGTCGGGTAGCGTTCTACGCGTGACCGATTCTGCGCGGGTGTATTGGGACGACGCCATGACGCGGTACGACTTCGGGCCAAGTCATCCGATGAACCCCGTTCGACTTGATCTCTTGATGCGGCTGGCGCGTGCACTCGGGGTTCTCGACCACGTCGAGTTGGTTGCTCCCCGTCTCGCGACCAACGCAGAGTTGCTTCGCGTGCACACCGCGGCGTTCCTCGGCGCGGTGCAGCAGTGCAGTGCAGCCGACTCCGAGGGTGACGTCGCCCACGGCATCGGAACACCAGACGTCCCGACCTTCACCGACATGCACGAGGTGTCGTCGCTCATCGCAGGGGCGACACTTGGTGCAGCGACCGCGGTGTGGAATGGCGACGTCTCACATGCGTTCAGCCCCGCCGGGGGTCTGCATCACGCGATGGCCGACTGCGCCGCTGGCTTCTGCGTCTACAACGACGTCGCGGTCGCGATCGCCGGGCTGCTCGATGCTGGTGCCGAGCGCGTCGCGTACGTCGATGTCGATGTGCACCACGGTGATGGTGTTGAGGCGGTCTTTTGGGACGACCCTCGGGTGCTGACGATCTCGATCCACGAGGACCCGCGGACGCTCTACCCGGGAACTGGTCGAGCGCACGAGATCGGTGGGCCGTTGGCGGAGGGTATGGCGGTGAACGTCGCGCTGCCAGCCGAGACCGACGATGACGGATGGCTGCGTGCCATCCACTCGGTCGTTCCGCACCTGCTCGAGGCGTTCGCGCCCGAAATCCTCGTCACCCAGCACGGATGTGACACGCACCGGCTCGATCCCTTGGCGCACTTGGCTTTGACCATTGACGGCCAGCGGATGGCCGCCGAGTCACTCCATGGCTGGGCGCATGAGTTCGCTGAAGATCGCTGGGTGGCCACCGGTGGAGGCGGCTACGCCATCGTCGATGTCGTGCCTCGGATCTGGTCGCTGGTGATGGCCGAGCTGGCCGGAAGCCCGATTCCGGCGCAGACGCCGGTGCCGGAGGAGTGGCGCCGCTATGTCCAGCAGCTCACCGGCGTCCGGCCGCCGGAGCTAATGACTGATGGCGCCACACCCGTGGTGACTGACTGGTCGTCCGGTTACCACCCGGAGGACCGCCTGGACCAATCGGTCCTCGCCACCCGAAGGGCCGTTTTCCCTCACCACGGGCTCGATCCGGATCGGGACTAAACGGTCACGCATGGTGCTGCGAGCCCTTGGGGGAGCCGATCGGGTGACCGCCCTATGGGTGATCCCCCTGTCACGGGAGTTCCCTCCCGTCACATCCGTCACTACGCTGGCCCGAACGCGCGGGTCGCCGTGGGGCCGGAGGGGAAGCTGGCGCCCGGCCCGTGAGGTAGGGAGCTGTGACAGATGGAGCAAGACCCCGATAGCAGTCGGGACGATGATCGGCAGCCCGAAAAGGCCCCGCTCGTCGGGTCGTTCCTGACGGTGGCCGAAGTCGCCGCGCTGATGCGTGTCTCGAAGATGACGGTCTACCGGCTCGTGCACGCTGGTGACCTGCCAGCAGTCCGTGTCGGGCGCTCGTTCCGCGTCCCAGCAGAGGCGGTCCGCGGGTACCTCCGCGACTCGTTCGTCGAGGCTGGCTGAGCCCGCCCTGATCGGGGCAGATCGGGCACCGGTATCCTCATGGGGCCGGTCCCCGGCGTCCATGCCGTGACCGTTCAGTCTTGAGGAAGAGATCACTGTGGGTTCTGTCGTCAAAAAGCGCCGCAAGCGGATGGCGAAGAAGAAGCACCGCAAGTTGCTGCGCAAGACGCGCGTTCAGCGTCGCAACAAGAAGTAGTCGCGAGAAACGCTGAGCTCGCAGGAGGTCGCCATGGCGCGCGTGGTGCTCGTCACCGGCGTCTCCAGGTACCTGGGCGGAAGGCTGGCGCGGCTTCTTGGCCAGCATCCCGACGTTGAGCGGGTTGTCGGCGTCGACGTCATCCCACCACCGGACGACATCGGTAACGCCGAGTTTGTCCGTGCCGACATCCGTAATCCGGTCATTGCCAAGGTGATCAAGGCCGCCTCGGTCGACACCGTCGTGCACATGAACGTGATCGCGACTCCCGTTGGGGCTGGTGGTCGTTCGGCGATGAAAGAGATCAACGTCATCGGCACGATGCAACTTTTGGCTGCCTGCCAGCGTGCCGCTTCGATCAAGCAGCTGATCGTGAAGTCGTCGGCGACCGTGTACGGCGTCTCGGCCAAAGACCCGGCGATGTTCACCGAGGACATGGAAGCTGTTCGCCTGCCGCGCTCGGGCTTTGCCAAGGACTCGGTCGAGGTCGAGAGTTACGTCCGCGGCTTCGTCCGTCGACGTCCGGACGTCTCGGTGTCGATGCTCCGCTTTGCCAACATTCTCGGACCAGGGATCGACACCCCGCTGGCCCGCTACCTCTCCCTACCGGTCGTGCCGACGGTGATGGGGTTCGACGGCCGCCTTCAGCTCACTCACGAGGACGACGCGCTCGCCGCGGTCCAGGCTGCGACGTTCGGCGAGGCGCCCGGCACTTACAACGTGTCGGGAGACGGCGTCCTGATGCTCTCGCAGGCCGTCGCGCGTGCCGGTCGGGTCAACCTGCCGCTGCCGACACCGTTCGCCTCGGTAATGCGCGACCTGGTTCGCCGCTTCGGGTACATCGACTTCACGTCCGAGCAGATCGAGTACCTCAAGTACGGGCGCGGCGTCGACACCAGTCGGATCACTGAACGCCTCGGCTTTGTGGCGCGCTACTCGACGCGTGAAACGTTCGACGCTTTCCTGCTTGCGCATCCCCTGGGACGTGTCTTGCCGTGGGACGCACCCGAGATGCCAGCCTCGGTCACCACGATTGGGGGCGCGGCGACGTGAGCGACGCCCAGATCATTCCGCTGAACCCCGATCGTGAGCCGGGTGGCGACGAAAGGTCGTCCTTCCCCGGAGAGCAGCGCCTTGCTGGTGCCTTTCGGTTCCTTCGGCGTCGGCTCGAGGGGTCGTACGAGGTCGACGACTTCGGGTTCGACCGTGAGCTGACCAACGATCTCCTCATCCCGTCCCTGCGACCGCTTTACGAGAAGTGGTTCCGGGTCGAGGTGCATGGCATCGAGAACGTGCCGAGTGAGGGTGGCGCGCTGATCGTCGCCAACCACTCAGGCACGGTGGCTCTCGACTCGCTTATGACGCAGGTGGCGCTCGCCGACCACCACCCTGCGCACCGTGAGCTGCGGATGCTCGGCGCCGACCTCGTCTTCGCGCTGCCGTTCGTGGGAAACGTTGCACGGCGTGCCGGTCACACGTTGGCCTGTAACCCTGATGCCGAGCGCTTGCTCAGTTCTGGAGAACTCGTCGGCGTCTGGCCAGAAGGTTTCAAGGGCGTCGGCAAGCCATACTCCGAGCGCTACCGGCTGCAGCGGTTCGGGCGCGGCGGGTTCGTCTCTGCTGCCCTTCGGGCGCGGGTGCCGATCATCCCGACGTCGATCGTCGGAGCCGAAGAGATCTACCCGATCCTGGCTGATGCCAAACTGCTGGCTCGGCTGCTCGGAATGCCGTACTTCCCCATCACGCCGACGTTCCCTTGGCTCGGCCCGCTTGGCATGATTCCGTTGCCCAGCAAGTGGCACATCGAGTTCGGTGAGCCGATCATGACCGACGTCTTCACCGAGGGCGCGGCCGACGACCCTATGTTGATGTTCAACCTGACCGATCAGGTGCGCGAGACGATTCAGCACACCCTCTACAAGTTGCTGATGCAACGTCGCAGCGTCTTCTTCTGACGCCACAGCCAACAACGTGAAGGCTGACCGGCTCTATAGGGCCGGTGAACTAACACGTTGCGGAGGGTGGGGCGGTCACGGGGAACGGTGGCGGCGGCTGGAGACGATGCCGGCTGCGACACCGGCCGCTGCGCCAACGACGAGGGCTGACGGGACGCCGATGCGCGCGGCCTTGCGCCCGGTCCGGTAGTCATGAACGTTCCACCCCATGGCGCGCGCGTGGCGTCGCAGTGCAGCGTCGGGGTTGATGGCGACGGGCTGACCCACCAGAGACAGCATTGGGATGTCGTTCGACGAGTCGGAGTAGGCCGAGCAGAGTGCGAGGTCGAGGTCCTCGCGCTCGGCGAGCGCCCGAACTGCTTCGGCCTTGGCCGGACCATGCAGCGGGAGGCCGACGAGCTTGCCGGTGTACTTGCCGTCAACGATCTCCGACACGGTGCCGAGCGCGCCGGTCAGCTCGAGCTTGCGGGCGATCAGCGAGGCCATCTCGACCGGGGCGGCCGACACGAGCCAGACTCGCTGACCGACTTGAAGATGTGTACGAGTGAGCTCGATGGTCTGGGCGTAGAGCTTGTCCTCGATGCGTTCATCGAAGATCTCATCTCCCAGGGACACAACCTCGTCGACGGCATGGCCGGCCACGAAGCTGAGAGCGGCATCGATCACCGAAGCGATGTCGTCGGTGTCCTCGCGCCCTGCTACTCGGAACTTGGCTTGCTTCCATGCGAATGAGCTGACGTCACCAAAGGTGAAGAACTTGCGCTTGGCCAGCCCTCTGGCCAGGTGGAAGAGCGAGGCGCCCCTGACGATCGTGTTGTCGATGTCGAAGAAGGCCGCAGCACGCGGGTCGAGGATGAGCTCTTGCGTCGTCTCAGCACGAAGAGCCGCTGCTTCGCCTGCGATGACGGCCGGTGGACGGCTGCGCAGCTCGCGGTCGTCGGATGAGGTCACGTGACAACCCTAGGGCTGAGGCATCACACGCGGCGCCCAAAGTGGCAGCCAGGTGAATGTTCGCCGTGATTGGGGCTAGCCGGAGACGGTGTCCATCACGGTGGAGAAATCCAGCGCAGCAGCGATGGGGTCGTTGCTCGCGCGGCCCTTCGCGCGGGTGAGCACCTTGTCGCGGGCATCGCGGATGTGCTGGCGCAGGATCTGTTCGGGAGTCGGCTGGGGCGGGGCTGACGTCGGTACCGGGCTCGAAGAGGTACTGGTCGGCGATGTGCTGGTCGAGTCGGATGTTCCGGTGCCGGAGCCATTTGGGGCGGCGGTTGCACCACTAGGCGTTCGGAAGACCTCCGCCACCCAGAATGTGCCGTCGTCGCTGACTGCAGTTCCCACTCCCATTTGGGTGTAGCCGGAATCGAGGATTTGGGCGCGATGGTCTGGGCTATTCATCAGGACGTCGTGCGCCGACCTCCAGTCACCTGCGTAGGCGACGTTCTCACCGATCCGCGACCATCCGCCGACTTCGGTGGAGAGGTTCGGGTTGTGGTAGAGCTCGCCGGACGCCGCCATGCGTTCGGCCTGACCCCGCGCTGCCGCAGTGAGATCGCTGGCGTACGAGTAAGCCGGTAGTCCGGCCGAGGACCGAGCCGCGTTGACGGCAGAGAAGATGTCGCCTTCATTTGGCCCCGCGTAGGCGGTACCTGGGAGGAGGACGACCGCCAAGGAGACCGTAAGAAGACCGGCCACGCTCGTGGCCAGTCGCCGCCGCCAGAAATGAACCGGAGTCACTCTCTCACCGCTCTCGTATGGGCGCTCCTAGAGGTGTCGGGGCCTCACCGGCCCCCTTGAGCCGTCGTTCACCCGTTTGGCCTAGTTCTTCGAGATTCGGCCGATCGGGAGGGCGGTGTTGCGAACCCCATCGGACGGGTTCCTTCGCTGTGCCAGACTCGTCCGCTGTGACCTACGTCCGCCCCACTCATGTCGCTGAGTACCTCTCCAGCGCGGCGGCCGCGCGCCCTGACCACCCCGCGCTGGTCGTCGGTGCCAGTCGGATGACGTGGGCTGAGGTCAACCACGCGGCAGACAACTGCGCAGCCGGCCTGCAGGCCCGGGGTATCGCTGCCGGTGACCGGGTTGGCCTCTTCCTCGGTAACCGCCCTGAGTTCGTGATCGGCTACTTCGGCGCACTCCGCGCCGGCGCCGTGGTTGTACCGGTCAATCCGGCGCTCACCGCTCCTGAGGTCGCCCAGATTGCCGAGCACGTGGGGTTGTCGTTGCTGGTGGTCGACCGCAACACCGCAAGGGTCGTGGAGCAGGCGGACCCCGAGCTGCCACGTGTGCTTGCAGCTGTGGGGGCCCGGGAAGGATCGTTCGACGAGCTGCTCGCGGCTGGAGTTGGGGTTGACGTCCCAACGCCCGCTGGCGGGGAGTCACTGGCTGTCGTGATCTACACCTCGGGCACTGGCGGCGACGCCAAGGGGGCGATGCTCACGCACCAGGCCCTCATCGCAAACGTCGAACAGGTCGCCGGCGCCCAGATCGCGGTCGTCGATCGCGATGACGTCGTGATGGTCCTGTTGCCACTCACCCACGTCTACGGGTTGGCGGGAACGCTGGGAGCCATCGTGCGCGCGAAGGCAACTGCGGTGCTGGTCGACGGCGTCGATGTGGTGCGAGCCCTGCCGTTGGTCCCGCAGTACGGCATCACGAACGTCCCGGGCGCACCGGCTCTCTGGGCCGCGTGGGCGGCATCCTCGGACGCCGTCGACATGCTCGATGGCCTGCGAATCGCGTTCAGCGGATCAGCGGCCCTCCCACCGGAGGTGCAGAAGCGCGTCCACACGTTGACCGGTTGGTACGTGCACGAAGGATACGGCCTCACCGAGGCATCGCCAGGCGTCAGCTCAACCGTGGTGTCAGGGGAGGCGAAACCGGGCTCGGTCGGTCAACCCTTCGCGGGTATCGAGGTGCGCTTGGTCGACGACGCGGGTGAAGACATCGATCCTGCCGACGGCGACCCGGGTGAGATCTGGATCAAGGGCGAGAACCTGTTCAGCGGCTACTGGCCGGACGGGTCGGGTGGCCCCGACGCCGACGGCTGGTACGCCACCGGCGATGTCGCCTTCGTCGATGAAGACGGTGATCTTCACATCGTCGACCGTCGTAAGGACGTCATCATCGTGAGCGGCTTCAACGTGTACCCGCATGAGGTCGAGACGGTGCTGTTGCGGCATCCCGGCGTACGGGATGCCGCCGTAGTTGGCGTAAACGACGACCGCACGGGTGAGGCGGTCAAGGCACTTGTCGTGCTGGGCAACCCGCGGCCCTCGGTGGACGACCTCCAGGCATTCGCCGCTACCCGTCTGGCCAGGTTCAAGCGACCGAAGGTGATCGAGGTCGTCGATGACCTTCCGCACTCGTTGACCGGGAAGGTGGCCCGTAGCCGACTTCAACGCGAGCGGACGGGGGAGGGTCAGCCATGAGCGGGCAGCAGGGCCCCCGGATCACCCTGCTGGGAAAGCCTGGCTGCCATCTCTGTGACGACGCCCGTGTGGTGATCGAGCGGGTGGCGTCCGATGTGGGAGTTGGCTGGAAGGAGATCGACATCACTGGCGATGCGGAGTTGCAGACGAAGTGGTGGGACCAGATCCCGGTGACCCTGGTCGACGGCGTCCAGCACGACTTTTGGCGGGTGGACGAAGTTCGGCTGCGGAGGGCACTCGCTCAGTAGCGACCCGGCGTGTCGGATTCCCCCGCGAACGGTGCGCTGGAAGCCTGGGACCGTCCTGTTCTTGAGGAGGGGTTGGCCATGGTCGGTTTTGGTGAGGCGATTAAACGTGCATTCGCGGGCTACGCGACGTGGTCTGGTCGAGCGACGCGGGCCGAATACTGGTGGTGGTTCCTCTTCGTCTGGTTGATCTCAGTCATCCCCTACATCGGGATTTTCGCGAGCATGGACTGGACCTCGAATGGCGAGGGCTCGGTGTCGGGCAGCGGTGGGGGAGTATCAGTGCTCTGGTTGATCGTCTTCCTGGTGCTCTGGGCAGCGTTCGTACTTCCGTCCATTGCTGTCACAGTCCGTCGGCTGCACGACACCAACCGTTCTGGCTGGTGGTACTGGATCGCACTGGTGCCCTGCATCGGTGGCATCTGGTACATCATCCTGATGGTCACCCCGAGCACTCCCGGCCAGAATCAGTACGGCTGACCGACTCACACTGCAGTTACGCGGGTGCCCGTCTCATAGCGTGAGACAGGCGCCCGCGCAACTTTGTGCGTTCCTTCACAAGCGCTTACCCTGACGGCGAGCCCGTTCCCCAGCGTTGGCCCGGATTTCTCCGGGATCCACGACCGGGGCCGGGCATGTTCCGTAGCCGCAGGAGACCGCCGTGACCGACCGCGCCCACGCTGGACGCGCCGTCGCCGTGCGCCGTGGTGGGGTCCCAGAGGCCACCGTCGCCCGCCTGCCGCTCTATCACCGGGTGCTCGTCGATCTGGCCGAGTCAGGGGTAGCCACGGTCTCATCCGATGCTCTCGCCACAACGGCAGGGGTCAATCCAGCCAAGTTGCGCAAGGACCTCTCATTCCTCGGCTCTTACGGCACCCGCGGCGTCGGGTATGAGGTCTCGGTACTGATCGAACAGATTGGCGCCGAGCTCGGGATCTCCTCAGAGTGGCCAGTCGTCATCGTCGGTGTCGGTCACCTTGGCCATGCCCTGGCGAACTACGGCGGCTTCGCGTCGCGCGGGTTTCGGCTGGTCGCGCTCTTCGACGACGCTCCTCAACTGGTCGGCACCGAGGTCGCAGGTCTCACCGTGCGTCCGTTCGCAGACCTTCCGGCCGTTGCGCGTGCCGATGGCGTGTTGATCGGCGTCGTCGCAACCCCGGCGCCGGCAGCTCAGCAGGTCGCCGACGCTCTGGTGGCAGCCGGCGTCAACAGCATCCTCAACTTCGCGCCGGTCGTCCTTTCGGTGCCGCCCGCTGTCGACGTGCGCAGGGTCGACCTCGCCAGCGAGCTGCAGATCCTTGCGTTCCACCAGCAGCGTCGTGGCGATGACCTCGGGCAGGTGGCTCGATGAGTCTCCTTGCTCTCGGTGTCTCGCACCGCACCGCACCAGTGCCGATGCTCGAGCGGCTCACTCTCCCCGCCGACGCGCAAACCAAGCTGCTGCACGAGCTGACCGAGAACACAGCCATCCACGAGGCCATGGTGGTGGCCACCTGCAACCGCGTCGAGATCTACGTCGATGCCGACAAGTTCCACCCTGCGGTGGACGCCGCCACTGAGGGGCTCGCGCGCGCCACCGGCGTCTCTTCCGAAGATCTGGTACCCCACCTGTACGTGCACTACGAAGACCGTGCCGTCCAGCACCTCTTCGGAGTGGCCAGTGGCCTCGACTCCATGGTCGTCGGCGAGTCACAGATTCTGGGCCAAGTTCGCCAGTCGCTGCGCAGCGCGCAAGACGAGGGCAGCCTCGGGCGCGAGCTCAACGACCTCGTCCAGACAGCACTGCGGGTGGGTAAGCGCGCCCATGCGGAAACTGGAATCGACCAGGCCGGAGCATCGCTGGTGTCGGTCGGACTCGACCTCGCCGCGCGGTCTCTTCAGGGAGTGGCGGGGCGGACCGCCTTCATCGTTGGCGCTGGCTCGATGGCGTCGTTGGCAGCCACCACCGCCGCGCGCCAGGGTATGAGCGTCATCGTCGCCAACCGCACTGCCGAGCGCGCCGAGCACTTGGCGGCTACCGTTGGCGGCTTGTCGATCTCGATCGACGCCATCGCTGACGGCATCGCGTCGGCCGACCTTGTCGTGTCGTGCACCGGCGCGCTTGGTCACGTCGTCCCTGCTGATGTCGTAGCCGAAGCGCGCTCGCGGGTGGGCAACCAGCCACAGGTGATGCTCGATCTGGCTATGCCGCGCGACATTGACCCTGAGGTGCTCGGTATCCATGGCGTCACGTTGATCGATCTCGAAGACCTCGGCGCTCTGCTCTCCGACGGTCAGTACGAGCAGGATGTCGAGGGTGTGCGTCGCATCGTCGGTGCTGAGGTACAGAACTACCTCAGCGCGCGCGTCTCCGAGAAGGTGGCGCCCACTGTTGTTGCGCTACGCGCCCTGGCGTCGGAGATCGTCGGCTACGAGCTTGAGTGGTTCGCCACCAAGCGTCCAGACATGTCCGCGACGGACCGTGCCGATGTTGAGCACCTGGTGCGTCGGGTGGTCGACAAGTTGATGCACGCACCGACGGTTCGGGTAAAAGAACTCGCTTCGGAGCCCGATGGTGAGGCCTACGCCGAGGCGCTGCACAGGCTCTTCAACCTCGACCTGCGAACGGTTGAGGCGTTGCGCACCCCCGACATCGAGGACGGTCCCCGATGACCGCTCTCAGACTTGGTACCCGAAAAAGCGCACTGGCTCTCGCACAGTCCACCCTGGTCGCCGATGCCATTCGCTCGGCCAGTGGACGCGAGGTAGAGCTTGTCCACGTGACTACCGCTGGCGACGTCTCGAGAGAGTCGCTGGCCTTGCTCGGCGGCACTGGCGTCTTCGTCAGCGCGCTGCGGGATGCGTTGCTGATGGGCGAGATCGACCTTGCCGTTCATTCGCTGAAAGACCTACCGACCGCAGAGCTGCCCGAGCTCGAGCTCATCGCCATCCCTGAGCGCGCTGATGCGCGCGATGCGCTCATTGCCCGCGATGGTCTGACCCTTGAGTCGTTGCCTACAGGTGCGACGGTCGGAACCGGCTCTCCACGCCGAGCCGCGCAGCTCAAGGCGATGCGCCCTGATCTCGACGTTGTCGACATCCGTGGAAACGTCGATACCCGAATCGGCTTGGTCGAGTCCGGCCGCGTCGACGCGGTCGTCCTGGCCAAAGCTGGTCTGGAACGACTCGGCCGGCTCGACGTCATCACCGAGACGATCGACCCATCAGTGATGTTGCCAGCCCCGGGGCAGGGCGCTCTCGCAGTTGAGGTCGTGCGCGGCCCGGCCAACGGCCTCGCCGGTGACGATCGACACGCGCAGCTCCGCCAGCTTGACGACGCCGCAACGCGCGCGGCCGTCACCGCAGAACGTGCTGTGCTCTCCGCTCTCGAGGCGGGTTGCTCAGCGCCAGTCGGCGCCCTTGGCGTCGTTTCCGAGCTCGGGTTCAGTGAGCCCGAGCTCACCCTCGAGGCGCTCGTTGCCTCACCGGACGGCTCATCGGTCGTCCGGATGTCCACCACCGCGCCTCTGCTTGAGGCCGACGCAGCTGGCCGCCAGCTCGCTGCCCGGTTGCTCGACAGCGGCGTACCCGCCACATCAAGGGAACACCTGTGAGCACACGTACCACCAAGAAGAAGCCAGTCGGTAGCGTCGCGTTCGTCGGCGCCGGACCGGGTGACCCCGATCTCCTCACCCTGCGAGCGGTCGACACGCTTCGCCGTGCTGACGTCGTGGTCGTCGACCAGGACGCCTCGCGCGCCGCGGCCGCCGCCTATGCGCCGGCGCAGGTTGAAGTCGTCGATGCTTCATGCGGCCAGGACGGCCAGCCACTCACACATGCAGCGCGCTCGAAGCTGGTGACGAACGCCGCCAAGAAGGGTGGTTTCGTCGTGCGGCTCATGGATGGCGACCCTGCGCTCTTCCACGGCTTCGCCGAAGAGGCGTTGGCTTGTGACAAGAACGGCATCGCGTTCGAGGTCGTCCCTGGCGCGTCAACGGTCACGTCGGTTCCGACGTACGCCGGTGTCCCGCTGACGACTGCGAAGACGCGTGCGGTGCACGTCGTCAGCGGCGCTGAATCCAAGCCGGACTGGTCGACGCACACTGACGCGCACACCACGGTGGTCATCCTGGGTGGTGCCGCCCGCGTGGTCGACGCCGCTGCGGGAATGGTCACGGCTGGGCGCACCGCAGATACCGCGATCGCCGTTACGTCGCAAGGTTCGGTGACCGAGCAGAAGACGATCGTGTCGACGCTCGAGCACGTTGCCAAAGACCTCAAGGCAGCCAAGCTTCCTGAGCCGATGCTTGCTGTCGTCGGCGAGGGCGTCGACCTTCGTGACCGGCTCTCGTGGTTCGAGTCCAAGCCGCTCTTCGGGTGGCGTGTGCTGGTGCCCCGGACCAAGGAGCAGGCTGCCTCGCTCTCTGAGCAGCTGCGTCGCTACGGAGCTGTTCCCGTCGAGGTGCCGACCATTTCGGTCGAGCCGCCTCGGACGCCACAGCAGATGGATCGTGCCTTGCACGGCCTGGTCTCTGGCCGCTACCAGTGGGTCGCCTTCACTTCGGTCAACGCGGTACGCGCCATTCGCGAGAAGTTCGAGGAGTACGGCCTCGACGCCCGCGCGTTCGCCGGAATCAAGGTCGCAGCTGTCGGGGAGCAGACCGCGGCATCCCTGGTTGCGTTCGGCGTCAAGCCCGACCTCGTCCCGACCGGCGACCAGTCGGCCGCCGGTCTGCTTGGAGACTGGCCCGCGTACGACGACGTGTTCGACCCGATCAACCGTGTCTTCTTGCCCCGTGCAGACATCGCAACCGAGACGCTCGTTGCCGGGCTGATCGAGCTCGGCTGGGAGGTCGAGGACGTCACGGCGTATCGCACAGTTCGCGCCGCCCCTCCCGCTGCTGAGATTCGTGAGGCGATCAAGACCGGTGGCTTCGACGCTGTGCTCTTCACCTCGTCGAGCACCGTGCGCAACTTGATTGGCATCGCCGGCAAGCCGCACGCAACCACCGTGGTGGCGTGCATCGGACCGGCCACCGCGAAGACGGCCGAGGAGCACGGTCTGCGCGTCGACGTCTTGGCCGACAAGCCGGCGGTTGCCGTACTGGCCGAGGGTCTAGCCGACTTCGGTGGCGCGCAGCGTCTTGCAGCCCTGGACGCAGGCGAGACGGTATGGCGTCCGAGCCTGCGTCGCGGGGCGGCCCGCCGCAAGGCGACCAAGTAGCGATGACGTTTCCCACCGACCGTCCCCGGCGGTTGCGGCGTACTGCGGCGCTGCGGCGGTTGGTGGAACAGACTCGGCTACACCCGGCTGACTTCGTGTTGCCGCTCTTCGTCAAAGAGGGCATCACCGAGGCTGTCGACGTCTCTTCCATGCCGGGCGTGCAACAGCATTCGCTGGAGTCGCTGCGTAAGGTGGCGGCCGAGGCAGTTTCGGCCGGGGTCGGCGGGCTGATCCTGTTTGGGATTCCACAGAACAGGGATGCGATCGGCACGCAGGCTGACGCCGATGAGGGAGTCGTTCAGCAGGCGCTCCGTGCACTGCGCAGCGATCTTGGCGACAGCACAGTGCTGATGGCTGACCTGTGCCTGTGCGAGTACACCGACCACGGGCACTGCGGGCCGCTGACCGCTGATGATTCGACGGTCGACAACGACGTAACGCTGATGCGCTACGCCTCGGTGGCGCGCGCCCAGGTGGAAGCCGGCGCCGACGTTGTCGCCCCGAGCGGCATGATGGATGGCCAGGTCGGGGTCATCCGCGACGCGATTAGCTCTGCTGGGTATGCGGACCGAGCGATCTTGGCGTATGCGGCGAAGTACGCGTCAGCCTTCTACGGCCCGTTCCGCGACGCGGCTGAGAGCACGCCGTCGTTCGGTGACCGTCGTGGGTACCAGATGAACCCCGCGAACGGTGACGAGGCACTGACCGAGGTGCTTGCCGACCTCGAGCAGGGAGCCGATGCCGTCATGGTGAAGCCAGCCGGTCCGTACCTTGATGTGATCGCGCGGGTGAGCGACGTCGTCAACGTGCCAGTTGCCGCGTACCAAGTGAGCGGCGAGTACGCGATGCTCGAGGCTGCCGCAGCGCAAGGGTGGATCGAGCGTGAGCGCGCCATCGTCGAGTCGGTCACGGCGATCAAGCGCGCCGGCGCGCAGATTGTTCTGACGTACTGGGCCACCGAGCTTGCGCAGTCGCTGCGCTGACGGTCGACTCTGGACGCCTTTGCCCAGAGGAGCGGCGTCCCTGGTCGGACGCGGCGCCGTGACCGTCGTGAAGTTTACCTCCAACATCGACCGAGTACTTCCCTTTCAAGTCTGGATTCCTTCGGCCTCGCCTGGGCTGCCACGGGACAGCAAGGCGCAGGCCGAACAAGTCCGGTCGCTATCAGTCACTCGGATCGGTGCCGGTATCGGCCTGCTCACCGACGAGGTCATGGCGAACCTCGATGATGCGTTGAGAACCCACCTCAGCCTCTAGCTGAGGGACCAACGTCCGTGCTGCTGCCCGGCCGCTCGTCGTACCGTGGCCTTGGAGGTAGACACCATGGGCGAACCGGCCATCCGCACCGCAGGGTTGACCAAGCACTTCGGCGACGTCGTCGCGCTCGACGGGCTCACGCTCGACGTGGAGCAAGGCGAGATCTTCGGCTTCCTCGGCCCCAACGGTGCGGGCAAAAGCACGACGATCCGATTGCTGCTGCACCTGATTCGGCCGACGGCCGGCGAGGCCCAGATCATGGGTATCCCGGTGGCGGACGTGAAGCGGGCTCATCGCCATGTCAGCTACGTGCCGGGCGACGTCGCGCTCTGGCCCCAGTTGACGGGTGCCGAGACGCTGGAGCTGCTCGGCAACATCTCCGGAAGCGTGGACGCTGCATTTCGCGACTCGCTGATCGAGCGACTGCAACTGGATCCGAGCAAACGTGTCCGTGCGTACTCCAAGGGAAACCGGCAGAAGATCGCTCTGGTTGCAGCATTCATGACTCGGCCGGACGTCTTGCTGCTAGACGAACCGACGGCAGGGCTCGACCCACTGATGGAGGAGCAGTTCCAAGCGTTGGCGCGCGAAGCCTCCGGCCGCGGGCAGACCATCTTCTTGTCGTCGCACATCCTCGACGAGGTCGAAGACCTCTGCCACCGGGTTGCCATCCTGCGCGAAGGCCGCCTCATTGAGGTGGCGACCCTCGATCAGCTTCAGGAGCTCGACACCACTGTCTTCGATATTGACCTGGACGGTGTCGCCCCCGCATTCGACGGTGTTGAGGGCGTGGTGCAGGTCGAGGCCAACGGGGACGGCGTGCGTATCACCGTCAAAGGATCGCCGGCGCCGCTGCTTCAAGTGCTCGCGACTCTGCCGGTGCTGCACGTGCGAACCCATACACCTTCTCTCGAAGAGATCTTCCTCAGCTACTACTGATCGGAGCAGCGGTGTCCGCCGTCCTGCGGCTGTTCTGGCGACTGACGCGTCGCGGCGTCGTCCTGCTCGGTCTTGGCGTTGGCTGCTACGTGCTCGTCGAGGCCGTCTCTTACGTGCAGACCTACCCCGATCAGGCATCCCGACTGCGCCTCGCGGAGTTTGGTGACCAACCGGCAGTACGGATGTTGCAAGGGATCCCGCACGCGGTGGAGACCGTCGGTGGTTTTGTGGTTTGGGACGGCGGATGGTTCATCGAAGCGATCGTGGGTGTCTGGGCCATCCTCACCATGTCGCGTCTGTTGCGCGGTGAGGAGGACAGCGGACGCTCCGAGCTGACCGCCGTCGGCCCCTTCACCACTCGTCAGATGACGAGCGCTGCAGTGCTCATCGTGCTGGGCGGGTGTGTGATCGCTGGCCTTATGGTCTTCGGCACGATCGTGGGCCCCAGCGACGACGCCGAGGGCGCGCTGCTCTTCTCGCTCGGGGTCGCTGGCTTTGGCGCGGTGATGGCGGCCGCCACTGCGGTCGCATCGCAGCTGGTCGGCGTCCGACGTCACGCCGCCGCTATCGGCGCTGGTTTCATGGGTGTCTCGTTCGTCGTTCGCATGATCGCCAACAGCAGTGACGACCGGCTGTGGCTCAACTGGCTGTCGGTCTTCGGCTGGATGGATCGGCTCAGAGCATTCGGCGACAACAACATCGGTGTTCTTTCCGTCTATGCCGTGACTGTTGCCGTGCTGTTCGAGACTGCATTCGCGTTACGGGCACGCCGTGACCTTGGCTCGGCGGTGCTGACCCGCGACGCCGACGTGCGTTCAAGGCTGCTGCTGCTTCGGTCGCCGATCCGATTTGCCTGGCGCTTGACCTGGGGCACGCTCTTGGCCTGGGCGGTCGGTATCGCACTCTACTCATTCTTCATGGGCAGCCTGCTCAAGGCGATGGGACAGGTGCTGTCTGACGACCCGGCCTACAAGACCTACCTGGACCTGCTTGGGCTTACGCCCGAGGACGTGACCCTCGGCATGGTGGCCTTCATGGCTGTCGTACTCGGCTTGGTGGTCAGTATCTACGCGGCCTGGCGAATCGGCGCTGTGCGGAACGAGGAGGCAGCCGAGCGGGCCGAGCACCTGCTCACCCGCCCGCTGGCCAGGGGCCGCTGGCTCGGTGGTCACCTGGTGTTGTCGGTGTTGTCGGTGATCCTTCTGGTTCTCGTCAGCGGCGCAGCGACGTGGGTCGGTGGTGCAGTCACCGATGCGGGTGTCGGTGTCGTCGACACAATGGCGGCGAGTGCAAACCTGCTGCCGGTGATCCTGCTCTTCGGTGGCCTGGCCGTTGCGATGTTCGGGCTTGCCCCGCGGCTGACGATCGCGGTTCCCGTTGGGGGAGTGGTCGTCGCCTACGTCCTGCAGATCGTCGGCCCCGCCTTGGACCTTCCCGGATGGGTGGTCGGACTCTCGCCGTTCTACCACCTGGCGCTGGTGCCAGTTGCCGACTACGCGCTCACCCAAGGGCTGGTGATGACTGCCCTGGCCATGGTTGCAGCTGGCGTTGGATGGGTCGCCTTCAACCGCCGCGACCTCGTCGGCACCTAAGCCATGGGCGCGGTGGTATCACTTTGGTACCATCGAACTCATGGCCATGACACTGAGATTGTCCGACGAGGAATCAGCTGCCCTCCGCGAGCATGCCAAGGCACAGGGCCGTTCGATGCAGCAGGTGGCCCGAGCCGCCGTGCGGGAGTACATCGAGGCCCGTGACCGGGCCGTGCGAATCGACGAGATCCTGGACCAGCAGCTGCCCAGGTACGCCGATGCGTTGAGGCGACTAGGGGAGTGAGCGAGGTCAGATACCTCAGCCTCGACGACCTGCTTCACGTCGCTGCTCGCACGCTGGCCGAGGTGCAGGTCCGCGACCTGGGCGGGCTGGCGTCCGCAGCAGCGCGTCCGCAGATGACGGCGTTTGGGGCGGATGCCTACCCCTCCCTGCTCGACAAGGCAGCGTCTCTCGGCCACTCGATCGTGCCCAACCATCCGCTCGTCGATGGCAACGAACGACTGGGACTGGCCGCCCTCATCGCTTTCCTCGGCCTGAACGGTCAGGAACTCACTTTCAGCAACGACGAGGCCTACCACCTGATCATCGCCATCGCGACGGGTGAACTGGATGACGTGACTTCGATCTCAGCGGGGCTGGCGTCATGCGTGCGGCCAATGCCCCGAGATGAAGGTTAGGCACGTATGAGGGCTCTGAGCCCGGGGACTCTGTGCGCAACCTTCATCTCGACGCCAGATAGCCGTCGTAGCCGCCCGATTCGGCACTTGATCGGTTTGGCTGAGAGAATCAGGACTTGTGAGCCACCCCAGCTACCCCTACGAGGCACCGGCGTCAGCCGACCTCTTTGACCGTGCCCAGGCCGTCACTCCAGGGGGTGTGAACTCACCCGTCCGGGCCTTCCGTGCTGTGGGCGGGACGCCTCGCTTCATGGTCAGAGGCGAGGGTCCCTACCTCTGGGACGCCGACGACCGTAAGTATGTCGACCTCGTCTGTTCGTGGGGACCGATGATCTTGGGCCATCGTCACCCTGCCGTCGTTGGCGCCGTCGAGCGCGCCATCTCGCGTGGGTTCACCTTCGGGACGCCAGGGCCGGGTGAGGTCGAGCTCGCTGAGCTGATCGTCGAGCGCACTCCCGTCCAGCAGGTTCGGCTGGTCTCCAGCGGTACCGAGGCGACGATGTCGGCGATCAGGCTCGCCCGCGGATTCACCGGCCGGGCGAAGGTGGTCAAGTTCGCCGGCTGCTATCACGGCCACGTCGACTCGCTACTGGTCGCAGCAGGGTCGGGAGTTGCCACGTTCGGGCTGCCCGACACTCCTGGTGTCACCCCAGGGACGGCGGCCGACACGATCGTGCTCGCCTACAACGACGTCGCCGCGCTCGAGCGGGTGTTCGCCCAGGTGGGCAACAAGATCGCGTGTGTGATCACCGAAGCGGCCGCCGCGAACATGGGTGTTGTTCCACCGGCAGCAGGGTTCAACGCTCGGATCTCTGAACTGTGCGCGCAGAACGGTGCACTCTTCATCAGCGACGAGGTCATGACGGGCTTCCGAGCGAGCCGATCGGGATGGTTTGGGCTCGAGCCCGTAACTCCTGACCTGATGACCTTCGGCAAGGTGATGGGTGGCGGGCTACCGGCCGCAGCCTTTGGTGGCCGCGCTGACGTCATGGCACACCTGGCACCGCAGGGCGCGGTCTACCAGGCGGGAACACTCGCAGGTAACCCGATTGCGGCCGCAGCCGGCGCCGCGACGCTCGGGGCGCTCGACGACTCCGTGTACGCCATGGTTGACCGGCAGTCTGCTGAGGTATCTCAGGCGGTCTCGAAGGCGCTGTCAACTGCAGGGGTGGCGCACCGCGTCCAAAGTGCCGGTTCGCTCTTCAGCGTCTTCTTCACCGATCACCAGGTTGTCGATTACTCCGGCGCGCAAGCGCAGGAGGCCTTCCGCTACAAGGCGTTCTTCCACGCCATGCTCGCTGCCGGGGTCTACCTTCCGCCGTCGGTATTCGAGGCGTGGTTCCTGAGCGCAGCCCATGACGACTCGGCGATCTCGCAGGTGATCGATGCCCTCCCCGCCGCGGCCGCTGCTGCCGCCGCTGCAACACCGGACTCGCCATGAGCGAGCACACCGTCGTCCACCTGTTGCGCCACGGTGAGGTGCACAATCCCGAAGGCGTTCTCTACGGCCGACTCCCTGGATACCGTCTCTCCGGGCTCGGGCGGGCGATGGCCGAGCGAGTCGCCGAACACCTCGCCGGGGCCGACCTTGCCCACGTTGGCGCATCCCCGCTCGAGCGCGCGCAAGAGACAGCCAAACCCATCGCGGATGCGCACCAGCTTCCGGTCGCTGTCGATGGCAGGCTGATCGAGGCGGACAACGTCTTCGAGGGGCTGACCTTCGGCGTTGGCGACGGAGCCCTTTCTCGTCCGCGGCACTGGAAGTACCTGCGCAACCCGTTCCGCCCATCGTGGGGCGAGCCGTACAAGGGGCAGGCGCTGCGCATGATGGGTGCGATGGCCACAGCGCGCGACGCCGCGCGTGGCCACGAGGCGCTTCTCGTCAGCCACCAACTTCCGATCTGGACCACCCGCACCCACGTCGAAGGACGTCGGCTCTGGCACGACCCGCGCAACCGTGAGTGCTCGCTGGCCAGCTTGACGTCGTTCACCTTCCGCTGTGACGAGATCGTGGCGGTCACCTACAGCGAACCTGCCCGTGACCTACTGCCGGCGGCTGTGAAGAAGCAGAAGTCAGGAGCCTGAGGTGCGCCGAGCGAAAGGCGTATGCGTCGCGGCTGTACTCGCTGCGCCGCTGCTGACTCTGGCCGGCTGTACGGGAGGTGGGGCGCAGGTCGACTCCAGCGGTGGTCAGGGTTTTGTCGCTGGTGACGGGTCAGCGCAGGTGATCGACAAGGCCGACCGGGAGGCCGCGCCCGATCTTGCCGGAACCACGCTGAACGGTGACGATCTCGCGCTGTCCGGCTTTACTGATGACGTCGTTGTCCTCAACCTGTGGGCGTCGTGGTGCGGCCCTTGCCGGGCGGAGGCGCCCGCCCTGCAGCAGGTCAGCGTCGACCAGGCGAAGCAGGGCGTTCAGTTTGTGGGCATCAACAGCCGCGACGAGACACCGAATGCACTGGCGTTCGAGCGAAACTTCGGTATCACCTACCCGAGCCTGGTCGACCAAGACGGCCAGCTGCAACTGGCCTTTCGTGACACGGTGACGCCCACGTCCATCCCATGGACGCTGGTGATCGATCGCGACGGACTCATCGCCGCCCGCATCCTCGGACCCACGACGTACTCGGCGCTGTCGGACCTCGTCGACGAAGTTGCCTCGGAGCGGTGATGTTGACGGTGCTGCTCGTCGACCCCGCGGAGACCGTTGTCGGTGGTTCGCTGCTGCTCGCCGCGGTCTTCGCCTTCGCTGCAGGAGTCGTCTCGTTCGCCTCCCCTTGCGTGCTGCCCTTGGTGCCGGCGTATCTCTCGTACGTCACCGGCATGATTGGCATCGACCTCGGCGAGGCCAAACGCGGACGTCTGCTGCTCGGCACCGCCCTCTTCGTCGCCGGATTCACGGTCGTCTTCGTCTCGTACGGCGCACTCTTCGGGGGTCTTGGCTCGGTGCTGTTCGAGTACAGCGACGTCATCACTCGGGTGCTCGGTGTCTTCACCATCATCTTCGGTCTCGCGTTCATGGGCTTGATTCCGTGGCTGAACCGGTCGTGGAACCCAACGCAGAACACGTCGATGGGCCTGGTGGGTGCACCGTTGCTCGGAGTTCTCTTCGGGATCGGTTGGACGCCGTGCATCGGCCCGACCCTCGCCGCCGTGCAGGTGCTAGCGATCGACTCAGCGAGTGCCGGACGAGGCGCAGCTCTCGCGGCTGTCTACTGTCTCGGGCTGGGGCTGCCCTTTCTGTTGGTGGCCCTCGCGTTTCGTAAGGCGTTCGGCGCGTTGAGCTGGATGAAGCGTCACTACACACTGCTGATACGAATCGGCGGCGGGATGCTCGTGCTGCTCGGTGTCCTCATGGTGACCGGCCAGTGGGCCGAGATATCGATTCAGCTACGCATCTGGACCGCTGGTTTCGGGGTTCCGTTCTGATGCCAACTGACGCCATCAATGCGATCAAGGCTGCTGACTCTGACGCCGCGCCGCCCCAGCAGCCCTTGCTCGGATTCGTTGGCGGCCTTCGTTGGATGTGGCGGCAGCTGACGTCCATGCGGACGGCGCTGATCCTGCTTTTCCTTCTGGCACTTGGTGCCGTACCGGGATCGATCTTTCCCCAGCGGGGGGCCTCGCCGCTCCGAGTTGGCGAATATCTTCAGGACCATACGACGGCCGGACCTTGGCTCGACCGGTTCGGGCTCTTCGATGTCTACGCGTCATCGTGGTTCGCGGCGATCTACCTGCTTCTGATGGTGTCGCTCGCGGGATGCATCATTCCGCGCTGCCTTCAGTACGCGCGCAACATGCGGTCGGTACCGCCATCGACGCCACGCAATCTCGGGCGCATGCCAGAGCATCGGGCATTCACCACTGACGCCAGCGAGTCGGAGGTTGTCGATGCCGCAGTGGCTGCGCTGCGCAGCGCACACTTCCGGTTCCGCCCGCGTACGGCATCCGGCACAGACGACCGCAGCGTGGCAGCCGAAAAAGGTTACCTGCATGAGCTGGGCAACCTGATCTTCCACGTGTCGCTTCTGGTACTGCTGGTCGGCGTGGCATGGGGGTCGTGGTTCGGATACCGCGGCACGGTGGTGATCGTTGAGGGAGACGGTTTCGCCAACACGCTCACGCAGTACGACGACTTCGTTCCGGGGCGTGGTTTCTCAACGAGCTTGCTGACACCGCTTTCCTTCACCATGGACGAGTTCGACGCTCGATTCCTCAACGACGGCCCGAACCGCGGGCAGCCCGATCAGTACACGGCCGACGTGACGTATCGCGAGAACCCTGACGCCGATCCGCAACAACAGCAAATTCAGGTCAACAAGCCGCTCAATGTGAACGGCACCAAGGTCTTCCTGCTGGGCCATGGGTATGCGCCGGTGTTCACCGTGCGCGATGGCAACGGGGACGTCGCGTTCTCCGGTGCGGTGCCGGCGTTGCCGCAGGATCCATCGTTTACCTCCACCACAGTGGTGAAGGTGCCGGACGCCCAGCCCGAGCAGCTCGGCTTCAACGTCACGGTCGCGCCGACGGCACCCAAGCAGGTCGACCCAACCACAGGACCGAAGTCGGTCTTCCCTGAGTCGAACGACCCGCGCGTCTACCTCGGTGCCTGGACGGGCGACCTCGGGCTCGACTCCGGCGTCCCGCAGAACGTCTACCAGCTCGACAGCTCGGCGATGGAGCAGCTGGGCCGCGAAGACCTCGCCGTGGGCGAGACCTGGAAGCTGCCAGGCGGTCGCGGTTCGATCACCTTCGACCGGCTGGCTGAGTTCGCGAACGTTCAGGTGGCCTATGACCCGGGACGTTGGTTGGTGCTGTTAGCCGCCGTGGCAGCGATCATCGGCATTTCGCTGTCGCTGCTGATCCGCCGCCGCCGGGTGTGGGTGCGCGCGACCAGCGATGGCCAGGGACGTACCCTCGTCGAGGTGGCCGGGCTGGCCCAGACTGAGTGGGCAGCCTTGGCCCAGGAGGTAGATGCTGTAGTGGCGACCCTGCCGGGTGCGCCGACGGCCTTGGAGGAGCAGAAGTGAGTAGCGAGACGTGGGCCCACATCAGTAACGGGCTGGTCTACAGCACGATCATCGTTCTTGCCGTCGCATTGTTAGCCTTCGCGGCCGATCTCGCCGTCGGGACGGGGCGGCAACGCTCTGACCAGGCCAAGCTGCGCAGGCGCTCCTTGGCTCGCCAGTCGGTCGGCACCAGCAGCGGCGCTGGCAGGGTTGCCGTTGCCGCCCCGGAGGCCGCTGCCGAGCAGCGCTGGGCGCGTGTCGGCGTCTCACTCACCACGCTTGCAGCAACGCTCGCCGTTGCGGCCGTGATCACTAGGGGCATCTCGGCACAGCGCCCGCCCTGGGGCAACATGTACGAGTTCACTCTCACCGCCGTCGCGACCTTGCTGGTGATCTGGGTGGCCATGCTTCCCAAGCGCCCCGAGTGGCGTGACCTCGGACTGATTGTTGTTCTGTTCTGTTTGCTTCTGCTCGGCGTTGCCGTGCTGGTCCTGTACCGAGAGTCGGCCGAGCTCGTTCCGGCGCTGAAGTCCTACTGGTTGTGGATCCATGTGACCGCCGCGATCATCGCCAGCTCGGTGTTCACGGTGGGGTCGCTTGCCTCGGTGATGTACCTGTTTGCTGAGCGGTACGAGCGACGTGATCTCGCCGGGCAGACGGGCGACCTCCGAGATGCAATAGGCGCACGGCTTCCTTCCTCCAACCAACTCGACAAGGTCGCCTACCAGACGATCGCCTTTGCGTTCCCGCTCTGGTTCTTCGCGGTGGTGGCCGGAGCCGTCTGGGCCGAGGACGCCTGGGGACGCTACTGGGGCTGGGATCCGAAGGAGACCTGGGCCTTTGTCACCTTGGTGATCTACGCGGCCTACCTGCACGCACGGGCTACCGCCGGGTGGCGAGGGCGTCCGGCGGCCATCATTGCGATCATCGGGCTGGCGGCGTTCTTGTTCAGCTACTTCGGCGTGAACATCTTCTTCGTCGGACTGCACTCCTACGGCGGCGTCTGACGCAGCCGGTTCAGGCAGCCGGCGGTTCGTCCTGCTGTTCGTGCTGGCGCTCGCGTTGCTGCTGCTCCCAGAGTTGGGTGTCGAGGTCGCGCAGGAACTTGGGGTCGTCGTCGGGGGCAACCGGACGGCGGCCGAACCCGCGCCCTCCACCGCCTTCGCCTCGACGCTGGATCATTCGGATCGTGAGGTAGATGACGATGCCAAGGAGGACGACCGCCAGCAGCAACCGTGGCATGGCGCCCACCTCCTGTCGGTCGCGGGGCCGTTCCGATCTCGCGTCCCCGATCATGCAAGCGTAACCGCAGGTGGCAACCGATGCAGTCGGAGGTCGCAGGCGTAACTTCCTCGCTCTTCTGGTCCAAAGGCCAGCACCCCCGGGGTACCGAGCCGAGGCTGGGTGGCGGGGGTGCTGGTTGGGGTTCTCGAGGAGGGGCCCCGAGAGTCTCTCGGGCGGCTAGTTGAGGGGACGCCGCCGAAGAGAGGTCGTACTGTCAGGGGTGTCAGTTCAGTGCGAGCGACCCCTCAGGGCCGTGCGCATCCGCTGGAAGGTGCTCGGGCCCTGGTGGCGTGCCCGCAACCGGTCCGCTTCAAGTTCCAGCACGCGGACGTGGGCGCGAGCGATCTCGAGTGATGGGACCATGATTCTCAACTCCATAAACTTTCTCTTCGATTCGAGGCCCTGCTGGCCCCGATGACTAATATACTAAGGCCTTTACCCACTGTTGTCCAATGAATATGAGCCTACTAGGGGGCTAACACCTTGCGAACGGAGAATCTTCCCGCATCCGCGTCTGACTCGGTGACAACCGGGAGCATCCCGGCCTTGGGCCGAGGTCCGCGCCGCAAGCACGCCCTTGACACGGTCGACCGCACGATCATCAGCGCCCTGCGGGCCAACGCCCGGATCCCCTACTCCGACCTGGCCCGACTCGTCGGGCTCTCCGGCCCGAGCGTGGCCGACCGGGTCAAACGATTGGAGCAGCTTGGGGTGATTACCGGCTACCACGCGGCGCTGGCTCCGTCAGCCCTTGGGCTGGGCGTGGTGGCGATCGTTGGCATCGAGCAGTCCGACGACGGCGACCAGGACGCCATTGCTGAGCACCTGTCAGTCCTCGACGAGATCGAGGACTGCTGGTTCGTCGCCGGCGACGAGTCCTTCATTCTCAAGATCCGGGTTGCAGATATCGACTCGCTCGAGAAGTCCCTCGGACGACTGCGCAAGATCCCCGGCGTATCCCGCACGCATACCACCGTCGTACTCTCGACTCGGTTCGAAGGGCGGGCAGCCCTGCCCCCTGAAGGAGCGTGACAGTGAACGAGGCCTCGTCAGATCCGAAGACTCCGGCGCCGGAGCCTGCGACGCCGTCGATCAGCGCTTCATGGATGTCCCGGCACCCGGTGGTCACCTACTCGCTGGGACGTTTGGTGCTCTTCATCGTCCCCTTCGCCCTGCTCTACTTCGTGGCCGACTTCTTCACTGCTGTGCTGGTGGCTTTTCTGATCTCGGCGATCGCCAGCATCTTCCTGCTCCGCAAGCAGCGTGAGGCGCTCTCGATGTCGGTCGCCACTCGTGCTGACCGGGCGAACCAGAAAATGGTCGAGCGGGCCGCAGCAGAAGATGACTGGGACGACGCACAGCGTGGGGACGACGCACAGCGTGGTGACGAAGCCCAGCGTGGCGACGGCGCTGGCTCAGACAGCCGAGCCGACTAGCGTCTGTTCGAGCGGCTCTTCGTCGAGCCGTCTCAGGGCCGGCGCGACAGAAGCCAGCAGCGACAGCAGGACGGCTGCTACTGCGAAGACTCCAAGGGTGGTGACCACCCCGAACGACTCGACCAAGATCCCGGCGAGGACGTAGCCGATCGGGTAAATGCCGTAGGCGAGGGCCGTCACCACTCCCATTGCTCTGCCGCGCATGTGCTCAGGCGTCCGGCGCTGCAGGGTCAGGTTGATGATCGGGTTCATGGGCCCGAGTAGCATCCCACCGACGAAACCAGCGCCGACCATGACGCCGGTTTCGGGCCAGAAGGTGAATACGACAAGTGTCAAGGCTGCGCCCCAGAGTGCGACGGCGAAGGTGCCCCGAGGGTGGGAGTGGTGGCCGAACGAGCTGTAGAGCAGGGCCCCGATCACGCCGCCGAAGCTGAACGCCATGACGACAGCACCAAGGCCGACCGGGTTGTCAGCTGCCTGGTAGATCACCGGGAGAACGATGCCGATGACCGGGTAGGCGATACCGACGACGCCGGTCGCAAGGAGCACGACCGTGCGTAGCGGGGCATCCCCGAAGACCAGCTTGAGCCCGTCCAAGGTGCCGGCCCAGAAGTACGGCCGGTCGTCGTAGTGGGGGCGTCCGGCGCCTGGCACATGCACGAAGGCAAGCAGTACTGCCGAGGCGACGAAGGCCACCGTCATGGCCCAGAACGCCGACTCAACACCGACAGTGGCGATCAGGGCGGCGCCGACGGCAGGACCGACGAGGAACGCCAGACCCCAGACCGCTTCGTGGATTCCGTTGACGCGTTCGAGGCGCATACCGGTGGCCTGCGAGACGCCGGTAAGCATCGACTCGCGAGCGGTGACGCCAGCTGGGTCGAAGACAGCACCCAGGACGGCAAGAACGAGGACCCAGGTGAAGGTGAGGCCGGTCGTCAGGGCGACGATGGGGATCGCGGCGACCGCGATGGCCGACATGAGGTCGCTGAAGACCGAGGTGCGCCGACGTCCAACGGTGTCGACGATGGTGCCCGAGAAGAGTGAGGCAAGGAGAGTCGGGACGCCGCTGATAAGGGCAACCAGACCTGCCGCGTCGGCGCGTCCGGTGAGGTCGAGAACGAGCCAGGGCAGGGCCACCATGGAGACGCCGTTGGCCAGGCCAGCGAGCAGTGTCGACCCCTCGAGTGCGACGAAGGGCATGATCCGGGCGCGAGTCATGGTGCATCCGTCGGAAGCGTCGCGATGCCGGAAATGATCGTGGTCATGACCAGGCGCGGGGCGTCCTGGAGCCAGATGCGCCCCTCGTCAGCGGTGTCCCATGCGGTCAAGATGGCGCCGACGTAGGCGTCGACAACCCATTTGACCGGCAGGTCGTTACGCAGTGATCCGTCATCCTGACCGCGCTCGATCGCCTGCGCTACCGGCTCGAGTGCCTCGTACCAGCGACGGATGAGGTCGCGGGCGTTGTAGACCTCCGGCTCGGCGTGCAGGAACGACAGGCTCGGACCGAGCGGGACGACGGTGTCGGTCACCCGCTGAAGGGCGTCGATGACTGGGCCCTCGTCGGGGTGGGTGCTCGCGATCGCGTCGGCGACGCGGTCGAGGGCGTCCTCGACCAGCGCGCGGATCAGCAGCTCGCGGGTGGGAAAGTAGCGGTGCAGCGTGGTGCGTCCGACCCCGGCGGTGGCGGCGACCTCGGCCAGGGACGCCGAACTGTCCTTGCTGAGCACGACGACGGCAGCGTCGAGCAACGAGCGGCGGGTGCGGTCCGGGCGTCCCATCGGTCTCTCCATGGCGTGATTGTTTGGTTCAGTTATGTTCCAAATGGAACATAACTGTTCCAGTCTACCCCAAATGGATGCGGTCCCGCCACGTGGGACGGGGTTAGCCGATGGCGAGGCCGATGCCGAGTGAGAGGCCGTACAGCAGTTGGATCAGACCGGTCGCCTGGAGGACGGGAACCAAGTCGCGACCGGAGGCTCCACCGAGCACGGCGCCGATCGGCGGCGCCACCGGGATGAAGGCCACCAGAGCGAGCAGCGCTGCAGGCGTCCACCCGACGGCGGCGACAACAACCACGATCAGCGCCGTCGCCAGAAGTGCCAGGTACAGGATGCGGGTGTTGCGGTCGCCCAGGCGGACGGCCAACGTTCGCTTGCCAGATACCGAGTCGGTCGGGATGTCACGCAAGTTGTTGACCACCAACAGTGCGCAGGCCAGCGCCCCGACGCCGGACGCCAAGAGCAGCGCGAGCCACGACCAGGTCATGGTCTGGATGTAGCTGGTCCCCATGGTGGCCACGAGGCCGAAGAAGAGAAAGACGCTCACTTCGCCGAGGCCGCGGTAGCCATACGGAGAACGCCCTCCGGTGTAATACCAGGCCGCAACCATGCAGGCGGCCCCCACTCCGATCAGCCACCACTCGGCGGTGACGGAGACGATCACGAGCCCGGCGACTGCCCCCACCACGAAGCACATCAAGGCAGCGCGCTTGACGCTTTCCGGCGCGGCGACACCTGTCGCAGTGAGCCGCATCGGTCCGACCCGGTGTTCATCAGTACCGCGCACCCCATCGCTGTAGTCGTTCGCATAGTTGACGCCGATCTGGAAGGCGAGGGCGACCAGCAGCGCCAGGGCAGCGAGGACTGCATCAGCGCTGGCGAAGTACGCAGCGACACCTGTGCCGGCAGCTACGGGTGCGACGGCAGCAGGAAGCGTGCGTGGCCGCGCACCCTGCCACCACTGGTCCGGCGTCGCCATCATCTACCCTCTCGTCGAGCGAGAATCATCGTGTCAGTTCTGCAGCGACATGGCGCACTGCGGCACGGTCTGGCTTGCCACTGGGCAGCATCGGCAGTGCCTCCAGCGTGAGGACCTCGCGCGGAAGCCACTCGGGCGGAATTGCATCGACGCACGAGGAGCGAACGTCGTCCAGCTCGATCGCGACGTTCGCAGTGACTACCGCGACCACCCGTTCACCCCATTTGGAGTCAGGCACGCCAACCACGACCGCGCTCGTAACGCCGACAACCCCGAGCAGTGCTCGTTCGACGGCTTCGGCAGGCACGTTGATGCCACCGCTGACGATCACGCTGTCTGCACGTCCCTGCACGTGCAGCACACCAGCGTCAAGGCGCCCAAGGTCGCTGGTGGTGAACCAACCATCGACCAGAGAGTCATCACTGACGGAGTAGCCGTAAAACAACACCGGACCTGCGACGCGGATCCGACCGTCGTCGGCGATGGCGAGGCTCACGTCCGGCAGGGGGACGCCGTCGTACACGCACCCCGCGCACGTCTCGGTCATCCCATAGGTGCTGATGACGGTCACTCCCGCATCGGATGCGCGCGTCAGTAGGGCGTCCGACGCAGCCGCACCACCGACGAGAACCGCATCGAGTTGCCACAGTGCCTCAACGCCAGCGCCGTCATCGAGTAGTCGCTGAAGCTGCGTAGGCACGAGAGCGGTGTAATGCGGTTGCTCTGAGCTGGCGATATCCATCGACTCGACGGCCGCTGTGAAAACAGCTGCGTTGAACCCGCGCGCAGCGTCGACCACGATAGGTTCCAGCCCAGCGCACAGCGAGCGTACGAGCACTTGCAGCCCAGCGATGTGAGTGGTCGGTAATGCCAGCAGCCAACGTCCAGGGCCGCCCAGAACCTCATGCGTTCGGTCGGCAGACGCCATGAGCGCTGCCGCCGACAACAGTGCCAAGCGGGGAACCCCGGTGCTGCCAGACGTCGGCACGACGAGGGCGACACCGGCCGGCACGACGCATCCTTCACCGGCATCGCGCAGCCGTTCGCGCTCTGGCGCAGCGGCTGGGAGCGGGAGCAACGGAGCGTGGCCGGTCAAGGCGGCGGCGAGGCGTGGGAGAAAGGCGGCGACGTCTAGGGGGCCGGTGGGGGCGTCCACCATTTCGACGGCGTTGGCTGAGGCAGGGGTCACCTAGGCATTCTTGCGCCTTGTCACCGAGTGAGCCGGTCGGGCACCGGCCCGGCGTCGCCCGTACGCTGGGATCCGATCCAAGGAGCCCCGATGACTGAGCAAGCCGACCAGCCCGACCACCCGGACGCCGCCACGACCATCAAGGCCGGCGCCGAATGGGTCAAGGCTGGCGACTACTCCGACATCGAGTACCACGTCGCCGAAGGCATCGCGAAGATCACCATCAACCGACCCGAAGTGCGCAACGCCTTCCGTCCGCAGACGCTCTTCGAGCTCGCCAACGCATTCGACCGGGCCCGTGACGACGACCAGGTTGGCGTGATCATCTTGACGGGCAAGGGCGACAAGGCGTTCTGTTCCGGCGGCGATCAGCGGATTCGCGGCGACGATGGGTACATCGGCGACGACGACGTCGCACACAAGGGGATCGGGCGGCTCAACGTTCTTGACCTGCAGGTGCAGATCCGTCGGACACCGAAGCCGGTTGTAGCGATGATCGCCGGCTATGCGGTCGGTGGTGGGCACGTGCTGCACGTCGTCTGCGACCTGTCGATCGCCGCCGAGAACGCGCGCTTCCAGCAGACCGGTCCCAAGGTCGGGTCCTTCGATGGCGGATATGGGTCTGGATTGCTCGCCCGGCACATCGGGCAGAAGCGCGCGCGCGAAATCTGGTTTCTCTGCCGCCAGTACGACGCTGCGACGGCGCTCGACTGGGGATTGGTCAACGCTGTCGTCCCGATCGAAGAGCTCGAGATCGAGACGGTGCAGTGGTGTCGGGAGATGCTTGAACATTCGCCGCTGGCGCTGCGCATGTTGAAGGCGTCACTCAACGCGGCTGATGATGGCCTCGCTGGGGTGCAGCAGCTCGCCGGCGATGCGACGTTGCTCTTCTACATGACGCAAGAGGCGCAAGAGGGCCGCGACGCCTACGTCGCCAAGCGAAAGCCCGACTTCAGCAAGTTCCCGAAGCGTCCCTAGGTCTTGATGATCACGTGCCGGTAGGCGAGGAGTGTGACGCTAGTGCTGCCCAGCGTTGATGAACTCCTCGACGGTGCCCTCGGGTTTGCTGCTCCGCTGGCGATGATGTTTCGCGGGACGCGCGTGCGCAAGGGACTGTTGCTCCATGGCCCCGTTGGATGGGGCGAGTTCGCCCCATTCCCTGAGTACGGCGCTGATGAGTCTGCGCGCTGGCTGGCTGCCGCAATCGAAGCCGCCTGGATCGGCTGGCCGGATGCGGTACGCGACATGGTGCCTGTGAACGCCATTGTTCCCGCGGTCAACGCCGGGGAAGCCGGACGACTGGTACACGCGTCCGGCTGCGCGACGGTGAAGGTGAAGATCGCCGAACGGGGGCAGTCTTTAGGTGAAGACATCGCCCGCGTTGCCGCGGTTCGGGAGGCGCTCGGGCCGGACGGCAGGATCCGCGTCGACGCCAACGGAGCTTGGACCTCAGGGGAAGCCGCCACCGCGCTCGACGCCCTCAGCGAGTTCAACCTTGAGTACGTTGAGCAGCCCTGCGCCACGCTTGTGGAGTGCGCCGCATTGCGACGCGTCATCAATGTTCCCGTTGCCATCGACGAGGGGCTGCGCAAGGCAGCCGACCCCCACCGCGTGGTCGGCTTGCTAGAGGCTGCCGACATCCTCATCCTCAAGGCCCCGCCGCTCGGCGGAGTTCGCCCCGCGCTCGCGATCGCCCAAACCTACGGGCTGCCGTGCGTGGTGTCGTCTGCTCTCGACACATCGGTGGGGCTTGCGGCTGGACTGGCCCTGGCGGCATCCCTGCGAGAGGTCCCCTACGCATGCGGGCTTGGATCAGGCCGACTGTTCGTTGATGACGTCAGCAGCGACCCCTTGCTTCCCGAGGACGGCCGACTGCGCGTTCGACGAGTGGCCCCCGACACCCAGGCGGCAGTAGCGATGCCCCTCGAAGAGATGCCAGCCTGGCGTGAGCGGCTGACCGCCGCCCACGCAAGCCTTACCGATCCGGGAGCCACATGAACCCCTCCACTGCGTTGGCCACCGTGCTGGCGGACGAGCTGCTCCGCTGCGGTATGCGCGAGGCGGTACTGGCGCCGGGGTCGCGCTCGACGCCGCTGGCGCTGGCGTTGTACGCGTTGGAGGCAGAGGGCCGGGTTCGGCTCCATGTGCGCATCGATGAGCGAAGTGCTGGGTTTCTGGCGCTCGGCCTGGCCAAGGCGTCCGGAACCCCAGTGCCGGTTGTGACAACGTCCGGCACTGCGGCGGCCAACCTGCACCCAGCGGCGATCGAGGCCGACCAGTCCGGCGTGCCGCTGTTACTTCTGACGGCAGACCGCCCGCCAGAGCTGCGTTCAACGGGTGCAAACCAGACGATCGACCAGGTCAAGCTCTTCGGTGACTCGGTGCGTCTGTTCGCAGAGGTAGGAGCGCCTGAGCGGGTTGTCGGAATGACCGCCTACTGGCGCGCACTGACCGGACGCGCGTGGGCTGCGGCGCTGGGCACGCTTACGCGTAACCCAGGACCCGTGCATCTGAATCTGGCTTTCCGTGATCCGCTGGTTCCTGATGGCGACTTTGACTGGCCAGAGCCGCTTGGCGGACGCGAGCACGGTGAGCCATGGACGGCAACAGGGACACCGGCGACGATGGCGCCCAGCGTCCGACTGCCCGCGCGCACTCTGGTGGTCGTCGGCGACACAGCTCCGGCAATGGGTCGCGCTGCGTCGGTCTTGGCCGAGGAACACGGCTGGCCGGTGATCAGCGAACCCAGTGGCAACGCGCGCCGCGGCCCTAACGCGATCTCGACAGGTGGTCTGTTGCTCGAGGTCGGCTCGTTCGTTGACGCGGCGCGCCCCGACCACATCCTGGTGGTCGGGCGTCCGACGCTCTCACGTGCGGTCATGGCTCTGCTCAAAGACCCACGCTCGGCGGTATCGGTGGTTGCCACCACGGCGAACTGGGCCGATGCGACGCGCACAGCTGCCCAGGTTCTTCATGCCCTTCCCGCCTCCGACGGCCACCATGAACCTGATGCAGAATGGCTGGCGCTCTGGCAAGAAGCAGAGTCCGCGGCGCGTTCGGCGCTTGACGACGCGCTCGACGATGATGAAGCGGCTGAGTTGGGTCTTGCTCGGTCGCTCAATTCGGCTCTGCCTGCCGACGCGCTGCTCTTCCTGGGGTCGTCCATGCCGGTCCGAGATGTCTTTGCAGCCGCCGCACCGCGCGAGGGTGTCACCGTTCTGGCAAACCGGGGAGCCGCAGGGATCGACGGCACGGTGTCGTCGGCCGTCGGAGCGGCGCTGGCGTGGCAGCGCGACGGAGGTGGACGCGCGTTCGCCTTGATGGGCGACCTCACCGCGCTCCATGATGCGAACGGTCTCGTGCTCGGCCCCGATGAACCCCAGCCAGACCTCACGATCGTCGTGGTCAACAACGATGGCGGGGCGATCTTTGGCCTGCTCGAACAAGGCCACGACGACTACGTCGACGCCTTCGAACGCGTCTTCGGCACGCCGCATGGCGTCGACTTCGCCGCCTGGTGCGGAGCAACACAGACACCGCACCAACGCACGGCGTCCGTGGGCGCGGCGTTGGACGCCGTGCTCGACCCCCGCGGAAGTGGGATCCGTGTCGTGGAACTGCGCACGGATCGCGCGTTGGTCGCGCGGACCCGCCGATCAGTGCGTGAACTCATCGAGTCGGCCATCACGCCCAGTGAGGGGTGATGATGACGCTTAAGCGCTGCAGCTCAGCTGGCGTCGCGGCGCTCGGGGTCGCCTTGCTGATGGCGGGGTGCTCGGCATCGGAGCCTCAGGCGACCAACTCCGCTGGACCGTCTCCGTCCAGCGAGTCCACAGCGCCGAGCTCGAGTCCGAGCACCACTGCATCAGTGCCGCCGCTGCCGAAGACCGGCTGGGGTGACGGGACGTATGCAGTTCCGTGCTTCCCGGGCGTACCTACCGTCACGTTCAAGGCTGGAAAGGCTACGTATCGCGGATTTCAGGTCACCGCTCGCGTGGTTGCGAGAGGTGTGCTGGCATCGTCTGAGTCGGTGTCGATCCACGTCGTATGCAGCGGTGCCAGTTCAAGCCCTAGCTCGGTCCTCGTGTACATCGGGGCTGTTGATGGCCCGCAGTATGTCGGTCTGGCCTTGTCCCCTCGTGAAGTCATCGATCTGAAGAAGGCGCAGTACGTCGACACCGAACTGGTCCTCACTGGATACGGCTTTACCCGACGCGCACCGATGTGTTGCCCGGACTTGCTCGTGACCAAGTCGGTGTCGTTGACGGACGACAAACTGATACCGACAGGAATGACCCAGGAGCCGCTCAAGAACTAGCGGCGGTGGGTCAGCCGGCCTTGGCTTTCTTAGTCTCTTCGATGATGGCCGGCAGGACCTTGCTGATGTCGCCGATGATGGCGTAGTCGGCGTAGCCCATGATCGCGGCTTCGGGGTCGGTGTTGATGACGATCATGGTCTTGGAGTTGCGGCAGCCGGCGATGTGCTGCGTCGCACCGCTGATCCCGCACGCGATGTAGAGGTCCGGCGCCACTTTGGTGCCGGTCTGCCCGACCTGCTCGGTGTGCGGACGCCAGCCATTTCCGGTGACGACGCGCGAGCATCCGATCGTGCCACCCAGCAGCTCGGCGAGCTCTTCGAGTGGCGCGAAACCTTCGGCAGAGCCGACGCCGCGCCCTCCTGAGACGATCACCTTCGCGTCGGCGAGCGAGACGCCGGATGATTCCTCGGCAGCTGCTGCCGGCTTGGCGATGACGAGAAGGTCAGCGTCCGACAGTTGTGGCGTGAACTCTGCGACGGTGCCAGCGCCGGCGCCGTCCGGCGCGGCAACGACGGTGTGCGGTACCAAGCTCACCAAGGCTGGCGAGCCGTGCAAGTTTGCTTCCTCCATGAGGCTGCCACCCCAACGGGCCCGCTCCACCTTCGTTGGTGACCCCGGGGTCACTGTGACGCAGTCGGCGGCAACCGGCAGGTCGGTGATCGCTCCGAGGTGAGCCAGCACCTCGTTTCCACGCGGCGAGCCGCTGGCCAGCACAACGGACGCTCCCGTGCGTGAGGCAACCTCGGCTGCGGCGCGTGCAGACGCAAGGGGGGCGTAGTCGGTGAGCCCGTCGTGCGCTGCGACATGCACCGTCGCAACGCCGTGCTCTGCCAGAACCCCCGCGACGCCGCTGCCGTCAGCGCCAACAACGAGCGCTTCAACCGGCTCTCCTGTGGACGCTGCGAGCTCGCGCGCGTAGGTCACAGCCTGAAGCGAGAGCTCGTCGAGCACTCCGTGGTCGTGGTCGACAAGGACGAGCACCATGTCAGATCACTCCGATCTGCTTGAAGATCTCGATGACAGCAGGGGCAGCTTCGGGACCAGTACCCAAGATCTGCGCCTGTTTGGCTTCGGTCTGTGGAACCTCGAGCCGGGTCTTCTCCAGCTTCGGCTCGGGGCGCTCGGGAGTGCGCCGTTCGATCGGCTTCTTCTTGGCGCGGATGCGACCAGGCACTGACGGATAGCGCGGGATGTTGAGACCGTCGAGCACGGTGACGACCGCAGGTAGTGGCACCTCGTACAGTTCGCGTCCGGCCTTCACCGGGCGCTCGAAGGTTGCCTTGTCTGCCCCGACTGTCATTCCTTTCACGCCAGTAACGATCGGGCGTCCGAGCTTGTGCGCCACCCGGATGCCCACCTGGTAGCCGCTGGCGTCCGCCGACTCGTTCCCCATGATCACGAGGTCGAAGTCGGTCTCGTCCTCGGTGATCGCATCGGCGATGGCCGACGCCGTCGCCTGCGGGTCCCACTCCTCGCCGTCGGTCTCGATCAGGATTCCGCGATCGGCGCCGATCGCCATCTGCTCGCGGATCTGCTCCTCAGCCTCTGGCGGGCCGAGGGTGAGTACGGTGACGCTGCCGCTGCCGGCCTGCTCCACGATCCGCACCGCTTCTTCCACGGCGACCTCTTCGTGCGGGCTGATCGTGAATCCGAGCTTGGCCGACTCGATGTCGAGACCATCCTCGGTGATAGTGAACTTGCCGCCGGAGAGCGGCACTCGTTTGATACAGACCAGGACATCCATCAGGAGAGAATCCGCTCATTCTTGGGGTCGAACAGGGGAGTTGCGCCGGCGATGGCGACGGTGACTGGGTAGTGGTCGCCGAGATACTCGACGACGAGTTTGGTGCCCTCGACCGCGTACTCTGGTGGCAGGTAGCTCATCAGCACATGCTTTCCGATTGACGGTGCTGAGCCAGCGCTGGTGACGAACGAACGGCGTCCGTGTGCGTCGGTGATCGGCGTCTTGTCGGTGGTGAGAATCGGCTCTTTGCCCATCATGTAGCGCTTCACGCCGGTGCTGCTGGTGTGGTCGTCGACCGTCAGCGAGCAGAGGGTGGCCACCGGGTCGGAGGAGCGGTGTTTGAGGTGTGATTCCTTGCCGATGAAGTCGGCAGCCTTGATCTTGGGCGGCGCCATGCCAGCCTCCACCACCGTGAACTCGGTCTCGAGCTCGGTGCCGAACGCTCGGTAGCCCTTCTCGATGCGACCCGTCGTGCCGTAGACGCCGATGCCGACCGGAATGAGGCCGTGCTCCTGGCCCGCCTCCCACAGCGCATCCCAGAGCTGGGCACCCTGCTCCATCGGCACGTAGAGCTCCCAACCGAGGTCTCCGACGTAGGAGATCCGCGAGGCCAGGACCTTCAGCGGCCCGATCTCGATTGTCTTGCACGTTCCGAACTTGAAGCCCTCATGCGAGACGTCGTCGCGGGTGATGGACTCGAGGATCGCGCGAGCGTTCGGCCCCCAGATACCAAGGGTGGTGAGCGACGACGTGAGATCGGTGATCTGCGCGGTGCCATCAGCAGGTAGGTGGTCGCTGAACCACTTGAGGTCGGCCATTCCGTGTGCACCACCGGTCACGACCCGGTAGTGATCGTGAGCCAAACGCATCACCGTGAGGTCGGACTTGAACCCGCCACTCGCCGACAGAACGGGTGTGTAGACCACCCGGCCGACAGGTACGTCCATCTGCCGCATGCAGACGCCCTGCACGGCCTCGAGAGCGCCCGGCCCCTGGATGTCGAACTCCACGAACGCGGTGAGGTCGACGAGGCCAGCCGTTTCACGCATCTGCAGGTGTTCTGCGTTGATGATCGGCGACCACCAACGTGACTCCCATTCTGCGGTACGCGGCATGACGGCGTCGCCGAACTTCTCGACCAAACCAGCATTGCTCTCGTACCAGAAAGCACGTTCCCAGCCTGCGGTCTCGTAGAACTCAGCACCGAGGTTCTTCTGGCGCTCGTAGTACGGCGACAGGCGAACGTTGCGGTTGGACGCCCACTGCTCGTTCGGGTGCACGATTCCGTACGTCTTGTTGAAGCCCTCGGCGGTGCGCTCCTTGATGTGCTTGCGGGTCTTCTGGTGGTCGTAGAAGCGGGCAATGTCGGACGCCTGGAGGTCGATCTCAGAGTCGCCGAGCACCATCCACTCCGAAACGGCCTTGCCGATCCCTGGGCCCTCCTTGATCCAGACCGCTGAGACCGACCATAGGTTCTTGACCTCGGGAGTCTCGCCCAGCAGCGGCATTCCGTCGGGAGTAAGGGAAAGCAGGCCGTTGATCGCGTACTTCTGGCCGACGGTCTCGTCGCCCACGATCTCCGGCATCAGCTCGAGCGCCTGCTCGTACTGCAGCTCGAAGTCCTCGGCGGTGAACGGGAACTCGGTGGGGGACAGCTGCGCCTCCTCGACCGAGGGAAGCTCCTCTGGGTCGTGCAGGATCGCGCGGTGTGCGTACGAGCCGATCTCGAGACCGTTGCCGTGCTGGCGCTCGTACATGTTGGTGTCCATGTCGCGCACGATCGGGTGCTCGATATCGCCCTTGGCGTCGGCGAACCGTGGAACGGGCCCGACGTCGATCATCTGGTGAACTGCGGGGGTCAGCGGGATGGATGCCCCTGCCATCTTGGCCAGGCGCGGTCCCCACAGGCCGGTGGCGATGACGACGTAGTCCGCCTCGATGGTGCCCTTGTCGGTCTCGACCGCCTTGATCTGGCCGTCCTCGACCACCATGCCGGTGACCTCGGTGTTTGCAAAGGTCTGCAGGGAGCCCATGTCTCGCGCCTTTTCGCGCATGATGGTGCCGGCGCGGAGCGAGTCGACGACTCCAACGCCCGGAGTGTAGAAGCCACCGAGGATGACGTCAGGGTCCATATAGGGGACGAGCTCGACGCACTCGGTGGGCGTGAGCATCTTGCAGCCGTCGATGCCGAAGGACTTGGCCGACTGCATCCGGCGCCACAGCTCTTGCATGCGCTCCTCGGTGCGGGCCACCTCGATGCCACCGCACTCGGTGAAGACGCCCATCTCCTTGTACTGGCGGACGCTGTCGAACGTCAGGAGAGCCATCTCCTTGGCGTGATCCACCGGAAAGATGAAGTTCGACGCGTGGCCCGTTGAACCGCCAGGGTTGGGCAGTGGGCCTTTGTCGATCTGAACGAGGTCTGTCCAGCCAAGGCGGGCCAGGTGGTAAGCCATCGAGTTGCCGACGATTCCGGCCCCAATGATGACGGCCTTCGCCCGCGAGGGGAGAGTGCTCATGGCGTCGTCCCTTTCATTTCGTTCTTCTGCGATGTGGAGATGGACGGGTCGGATTACAGCGACCGGCGGATCGACCCTTCGAATCCGTCGACGTGGGTTTGCATGGCGGAGGCGGCCCGATCGGCGTCACCGTCGCGGATGGCATCGAGGATCGCGCGGTGCTCGAGGACAGCGTCCTCGAGGTGGCTGACCTTGTCGAGAGCCAGGAACCAGATGCGAAGCGCGTGCATGTAGTGCTCGTCGAGCACCGACTCGAGGAAGCTGTTGTGGGACGCCCCATAGACGAAGCGATGGATCCGCTGGTCGATCTCGATCAGCCGACGACCGGCTGGCTTGACGCTGACCGCGTCCAGCTCGTCGAAGAGGGCCTCCATCTCGATTCGGTCGCTGTCGGTCAATCGCTGGGCGGCGAGCTGGGCTGCGAACGGCTCGAGGACGCAGCGAACCTCTGAGAGCGAGGCGAGGTCGCGGGCATCGGCAGGCGCCACGAACATGCCGCGCCGCGGGTAGACCTCGACGAGCTTGGCCTGGGCCAGAGCCCTGAGCGCTTCTCGCACCGGGGTGCGGCCGAGATTGAGTCGCTCCATGAGCTCGCGCTCGTCGACCAAGCTGCCAGGGGGGAGCTCGAGGGTGACGATCAGCTCACGCAACGCGTAGTACGCCTGCTCGGACTGGGAGCGTGCGTCAGGCTGAAGGATCTCGACCGGAGAGGTCACGATAAAGATATATCAATCAGGGCACCCTGTGTATACCCCTTTGTAGAACCGTTCCACGGAGTGCAACGGCCGGGACACGTCCCGAATCCGACTTCAGCCATGCGATTATGGCCGTCCAATACTGCGTCTTGGGACTTTGGGGAGTGCGGATGCGACTCAGGTCTGTATTCGTCGTGGCAGCTGTGTCCATCGTCGCTGTGCCTGGCCTCGCGGTGGCAGCAGGGCCGTCGATCAGTCTCATTTCCGTCAGCACGGGCGGCGAGCAGGCCAACGTGTTTACCCGTGAGGTCAGTTCGACTCCGGACGGTCGGTATGTGGTGTTTGCGACTGAGGCGGACAACTTGGTGACTCCTGACGCTGGGAGTCGCGTCGATGTGTTCCTTCGCGACACGGTGGCGGGGACGACCACGAGGATCACTAACGACTCACTCGGTGGCCCGCCGAATGGCGAGAGCGTCTCGCCGGTCATCTCCGAGGACGGCCGCTATGTAGCCTTCGCGTCCAACAGCACGGACTTCGTTTCACAGCAGACGTTCGGCTTCATGGCCTACGTCTACGACCGGCAAACCGACCAGTACACGTTGGTGTCTGTGAACACCGCTGGTAGCGCTGCGAATTCGGGAATGGGCAGCAGTCAGACACTCGACATGTCGCCGGATGGTCGCTACATCGCGTTTGTGTCTAAGGCGACGAACCTTTCACCCTTCGATCACAGCCGGTCGATCGATGTTTATGTTCGCGACCTGCAAAAGGGCGTGACCCGGCTGATGTCTGTCAATGTTCACGGGAATGCGGCGGGACACAGTCGTTTTCCGCAGGTGTCATCCGATGGACAGCTCGTGGCCTTCCAGTCCGGTTCTGCCAAATTGGTCCCGCACGACACGAACGCGTTCCCGGATGCCTTCGTTCGTGACCGTGTCGCAAAGACGACTGAGCGCGTTTCGGTGAGCGGCGATGGCACGCAGGCGAACGGCGATTCGCCGGGTGGCCCGGCGATTTCGGGTGGCGGTCGATTCGTTGCGTTCAGCTCGACCGCTGACAACCTGGCCGGGGAGGACAACAACGCAACGGCCGACGTATTTCTTCATGACCGCCTCACCGGTGCAACCAAGTTGATCTCGAAGACATCTGACGGGGTAGCAGGTGGCGGTGGGATTCCTGTGGTCAGTCTCGATGGCCGTTTCATCGCCTTCGCCTCCCTCTCGGCACTGGTGCCCGAAGACACCAACCCCACCCGTCCTGACGTCTACCTCTGGGATCGACCAAACCAGCAGATGTCTCTCATCTCCCAACCGCTGTCGGGTGTGCAGGAAGCCGCGGGTAGTGAGGTGCGTGAGGTCTCCGCCGATGGCCGATTCGTCTACTTCTTGAGCGATGCGGACAACCTTGCTAACAACGACACCAACCTCAACAGCGACCTATTCGTCCTGGACCGCACGGGTTGACGAGACGTCGGCCACGACGGCCAGGAGGGATATGTCGATGAGGCAGTGAAGTCGATGTTCGCCCAACTCAGTCATCATTAGTACTCAGCGCCCACTCACACAAATTTGAGTAGAGGGCGCTGTCGGTTGTGCCACGTCTCGGCAAGCGGGGCTACCTATTGCTCCTGACGGTCTTGCTGGTGTCAGGCTTGCACAGGTCAGTGCGGACAACCTTGGCGTAGAACTTGCCCGACAATCCAGTATTTCCCGTTGACCACATGAAGCGGTCGCCGTTCTTGGACGCGGTGTCACTCGCGACGCGCTTGTCGTTTTTCGGGTTCTGGTTGCGCCCCTTCTGTTTGAACAGGATGACCTTTCTGCCTTTGGCGCAGTTACGGGGTTGAGGAGATTCGACGTAGCCCCAAAAATCGCCGTTCGCGGTGCGGATGGTCACTGTGGTGGTAACCAGGGTGCTTCCCGCATCGGCAATGCCAGGTGCCGCCAAACTCCCGAAGAGGGTGAGTGCTGCTCCCATGGCTAGCGTCTTCTTGGTCATGGTGGTCCTTAGATTGACGACTCGTCGCGGCAGTTACTTGTGGTCTACCGGATGATCGTCGCTGAGGTCAATGGCACCGGCTACGGTCGCGGACCCGATCTGGCTCATGCTGACCCGTTCAGAGCGACGGCTGTGCGTCAGCCAGCCTTCGCCGCAGCTTCCTTGGCGCGGTGCTGCTGGATCCAGGCAGCGCCCCACTCGTCGTGGCCGAGCATCAGGTCGGCGCCCTTGACGGCTGTCACGACCTGCGGGGTACGGGCGTCCATGATGGCGCTGGTCAGGCCGGCCCGCATGGCCATGGGAATGAAGACCGCGTTGAGCGTGTGACGGTCGGGCATCCCGAACGAGACGTTGGACGCCCCGAGCGTCATGTTCACGCCGACCTGGTCGCGAATCAGGCTGATCGCCTCCATGGTGCGGTCGGCGTGCAGCGAGTCGGCCCCGATCGGCATCGCGAGTGGGTCGATCACGATGTCCTCGATCGGGATGCCGTACTTCGTCGTCGCGAGGTCGACGAACTTCTTGGTCAGCTCGACCCTGCGCGCTGGGTCGATCGGGATCTCGAACTCGTCGTTGGGGAGTGCGATGATTGCGGCGTTGTGACGCTTGACCAGCGGCAGGATGAGGTCCATGCGCTCGTCCTCGACCGTCACCGAGTTCACCAGCGCCTTGCCCTCGTAGGCTCCAAGACCGGCCTCCAGAGCCTCGACAACTGACGAGTCGATGCAGAGCGGCATGTCGGTGAGCGACTGCACCAGCTTGACTGCTTTGGCCAGCAGCTCGGCCTCGTCGGTCAACGGAACGCCCATGTTGACGTCGAGGACCATAGCGCCACCGGCAACCTGAGCGGCCACGTCGGTTTCGATAGCCGACAGATCACCGGCTCGCAGCTGCTCCTGGAACATCTTGCGACCGGTCGGATTGATGCGCTCGCCGATGATGCAGAAGGGCTGGTCGTCACCGATGATGACCTGCTTGCTCGCCGAGCTGAGAACCGTGTGCATGCTGCTCCTGATTTCTATGGTGGGCAGTCGCCGCGGCGACCCCCGTATCGTGCCGCGACCTTAGCGACGCGGCGAGTGGAAAGGTGTTTCCAGCGGTCCCTCGTACTCCACGAGTGAGAGTTCGAGGGCGGTGTCGTCGGTGGCCGGCAGCGATTCGCCCTGCCAGCCGGCCGGGGTCTTGCGGTCGCGCCCGGTGAAGAGGTTCGTCCAAGATGCGTCCCCCTCCAGCTGGTTGTTGACCGGGGGTCGCAACTCGTGAATGTGCTCGCGCCAGGACTTCGGAAGCAGAGGAAGTGTGCGACTGCGCTCCTCGGCCTTGACCCAGACGCAACGCATTTCAGGAACGACCTCACAGTGGCCGTCTTCCCTTACCCCGCCGCATGGCCCGTTGCGGAGCGTCTTGGGACAGGTCATCGGGCAGGTCATTCCGGTGGAGTGCAGAACGCACTGGCCGCACATGCGGCAGTCCCAAACCGGTCCTTTGACCGCGTGCTCGATGATGGGAAGGAACTTGGGCATGGGGTCAGGCCTTGGCCAAGGCACGTCGTTTTTGGAGGAGTTCTTTGGCGCGGCGGACGGCGGTGGACGCGTCAGCGGCGTAACCGTCAGCACCGACAGCGTCGGCGTACTCCTGAGTGACAGGAGCGCCGCCGACCATCACGATCACCTTGTCACGCAGCCCC
>JBBQAL010000040.1:0-23895 GCA_038316135.1 Candidatus Nanopelagicales bacterium
GGTGACCATGACGCCGTGAAGGCGTCCTTCGGGGCTGTGTTCGGCATGACCGAGGTGCTCGGGATCAACGTCCTGGTACCCCCGTGGCTTGATCGCGGTGGTGACCGTAAACGTGTCTCGGCTCTGAGTGATGTGGTAGACGCCCTGGTCACTGGCCAGCTCGCGGCGCGTCAGCAGGCCCGAGCGGACAAAGACTTCACCACCGCCGACGCGATTCGCGACTCACTTACCGACGCCGGCATCGCGATCGATGACACCGCAGAGGGCGCTCGTTGGTCGCTGCTTGAGGAGAACTGATGGCCGGCAACTCAGACCGTAAGGGCGCGATCCGTAAGGGCAAGAAGGGGCCGCAGGTCGGCAGCGGTGGGCAGCGTCGTAAGCAGTTGAAGGGACGCGGCCCGACACCCAAGGCGTCCGAGCGCGACAAGCACGTTGCAGGGCGCCGAGCCAGATCGTCCGCCAAGAGCACCGAGAAGAGTGGGAAGCGTCCGTCGTCTGGGCGCGGCCGTTCGCCCAAGGGTGGTCCGGAGTACGTCGTCGGACGCAACTCAGTGGTCGACTCGTTGACGGCGCAGATCCCGGCGACAGCGCTGTACGTGGCTGAGCGGATCGACGCCGATGAGCGCGTACGCCATGCCGTCGACCTCGCGAACGAGCAGTCGCTTCCGGTGCTCGAGGCGCCGCGTATCGAGCTCGACCGGCTCGCTGACGGGCTGACCCACCAAGGGTTGATCCTGCAGGTGCCGCCCTACGAGTACGCGCACGCTGACGACTTGCTCGAGCGGGCGGCCGACGCCCGCGAGACGCCGCTGATCGTGGCGCTCGACCACGTCACTGATCCGCGCAACCTCGGTGCCGTGGTGCGCTCGGCGGCGGCCTTTGGCGCGCACGGCGTCCTGGTGCCCGACCGGCGCGCGGCCAGCATGACGGCATCAGCGTGGAAGACCGCCTCGGGAGCTGCCGCTCGCGTACCCGTTGCACAGTGCACCAACCTGTCACGGGCGCTGGCCGCCTATCGCAAGGCGGGGCTGTTTGTCGTCGGGCTGGACGCCGACGCCGAGACCATGATCGATGAGGTGGATGCCGATCTCCCCCTGGTGCTGGTCATCGGTGCCGAGGGCGCTGGCCTGTCCCGGTTGGTGCGCGACGGATGTGACGTCGTCGCCGGTATCCCGATCAGCGGGGGCACCGAGTCGCTCAACGCCAGCGTCGCAGCCGGGATCGGTCTCTACGCGCTGGCGCAACACCGCTCCGCCTGACGCGGCAGGATCGTGAAGGTTGACCGGTCCTATAGGGCCGGTCAACCTTCACGTTGGCCCGTACGGGGGAACCGGAGGCCAACTGCGCCGGAACGTCTTGATCCGTCAGCCAGGATGGACGCCGAGGAGGAGCCGGTGTTTAAGTTGGTCGACGCCCCCACGCGGGGCGTTCAACGGGTACGTCCGCGCATGCGCAACGTGGGGCTGGTGCACGTCGTGGCAGCCCTAGTTCTGGCGGTAGCGTTGGGTCTCGGAGCCATGCACGGCTGCGCTGGCGGCGACGTCGAGGTGCTCCCAGCCGCCGCGGTCATGACCCTCCTGATCGGGCTCGCAGGTTGGGCGATGACGTTGCGGCTGCCGCGCGCCACCGCTGTGGCTCCTGCGCTCGCTGCCGGTGCCTCACTGACGTTGCTCGGCGGCGCAATGTCCGGCTGGGCGTGGGTGCTGGCACAGCCCTGCGTCGGCAACATCTTGGACCGTGAGGTTGTCACGCTGCTGCTCGTCACGGCCGCGTCAGCTGCTGTGCTGGCGACGTCCCTTTGGCTGCTGGTCTCGCGCGACGAGATCGAGCCATGGCATGCGACGCGCGGCTTCGTCGTCGCTACTGCGGCGGCGGTGACGGTCCTCGTCCTCGGCTTCGGCTTCGCGGTGCTGCTGCGCGATACGACAGACACACCGGTCCTGGCCATGGCTGCCGTGACGCTTCCGTGGGCCGGTGCGGTTGCGGCGACCGGATGGTTACGGCCGTCCCCGGCGATCGCCGTCGTGACTCCAGCCTTCCTCCAGGCCCTGTGGTTGCTGTTCGGCTGAGCGCGGCAGACTGGCTCCATGCAGCCACCCGTGCAGCGTCTCGTCCGACCCGCGTCCGCTAATGACCGCGAGTCGATCCTTGATGTCGTCGAGGCGGCGTTCGTCACTGAGCCGGCCTTCGGTCACTTCTTCGGCGACGCCTATGAGGCGCACGCTCGTGAGTTCCTCGGCTTCCTGCTGGATCTGCGGATGACCGGTGGCATCGTGTGGGTCGAGGAGGCAGACGCGCGCATCGCCGCCGTGTCGATGTGGGATCCACCGGGTGGACCAACCCTCCCCGTTGCGGTGGAGGAGTCGATGTGGCGGACGGCTGCTGATCAGTTCGGGCCAGTCATCGAGCAGCGGCTCGACGCCTACGACGCACTGGTGCATGACCGTGGGCCAACGGGAGACCACTACTACCTCGGAGTGATCGCGTCCGACCCCGCTGCGCGCGGTCGCGGACACGGATCTGCCGTGCTGCGTCCGGGACTGGAGGCGGCCGACGCAGCCGGACTTCCCACGTTTCTGGAGACCGGTACTGAGAGCAACCTGGGGTTCTATGGCCGGTTCGGCTTCGAGGTGACCGCCGAGCTCGACCTCGACGACGGGACGCGGGTCTGGTGCTTCACGCGCCAGCCGGGGGCGTCGGTAGGCTGATCACTCCGGCCGGCGTGGCGCAGTTGGTAGCGCAACCGCCTTGTAAGCGGTAGGTCATCGGTTCGAATCCGATCGCCGGCTCTAGGCGTGACCTGCAGTCTTGTGGTTCATCGGATCCTGGGGGGTCTGATGGTTACTGGACGACTATGGAGCCGGGGCGGCCTTCAGCCGGCAAGCTCGGCCGAGGCGTTGGCGAACCGATGACCGCGACCGAGACTCTGATGCCTGCTCAAACGCACCAAGCGCATCGGACTCGGGTTCAGAAACGTCCGCAACCAACGGGGTCGCGCACTGATCTCGGCGAGCAACCCAAACTGGCGGATCCTCGGCTCCATCGTCGTCCGATGAGAGCCCGATGACCCCAACACCACGCCACAATCCGAGGTTCGAATCCGCTCGCCGGCACTCGATATGTGACAGGTGTGACGCATGGGAACATCGTCCACCGTTCGGGTGATCGGCAGAGTGAGCTGCCGGTGGCATCCTGGCAATGCCCCTCGGGGTGACTCGGGGGAGTGGATCCGCTGGGTGGCCATTTTGGGGGACCCACCCGGCGGATCCGCCCTCATTGCACGATCTCCGCGATTCCATGACCGGGCAACGCTCTGCGGTTGACATACGAACGTAAGTTCCGGTAAAACTGTGCGCATGATGGCCCTCCGTGCTCTAGGTTGGACGCTGTACACGCTGGCCGGATCAGCGCTGGCCGGGCTGTTCGTCGTGGCCCTCGGCGGTCCGGTGACCGTCCGGCCCATCGGCATCGACGCCATGGCCCTCCGTTTCGACCTTGCATCTGCGGTACTTCTGGTTCTCATCCTGGGGGTCGGCGCCGTTGTGGCCGGTTACTCCACCAGGCACCTCGGCGGAGAACCTCGCGTCGGGCAGTACGCCGCAGGGCTGGCGGGTGCGGTCTTCGGCTTGACGCTGGCGGTCACTGCGCTTGCCCTGCCGCTGCTCTGGATTGGATGGGTCGCTGCTACCTGGTCACTCATCGCGCTCGTGAGTTGGCGCCACACCACGGAAGCGGCGCGTCGCCCCGCACGGTATGTCGCGGCCTGGCTGGCCGCAGGAGACCTGATCCTGCTGGGCGGGCTCGTCTTTCTTGCCGCTGTCACCGGAACCACGGACCGCGGCGTGCTGAGTGCCGCGGTTGCCGGGGTTCCTGGCCCCCAGATCGCAGCGATAGCAGCACTGCTGGCGGCCGCCGGCGTGATCCGTTCCGCGCTCATCCCCGCCCACCGCTGGCTGCCCGAAACTGCCGCAGCGCCCACTCCGGTGTCAGCCCTACTGCACGCCGGCATCGTCAACGGTGCGGGAATTCTCGCCGTGCTGCTGTGGCCGGTCTTCGCAGCAGCACCCGTTGTGCTGGTCGCACTGGTTCTCATTGGTGCCGCGAGCATTCTGGTGGCGACAGCGATCGCCGCCGTCCGACCCGACGTCAAGGGCCGTCTCGCTGCGTCGACGTCGGCGCAGATGGGTTTCATGACAATCCAGGTGGGCCTCGGTGCACCTGCGGCGGCGCTCTTCCACCTGATCGGACACGGGTTCTACAAGGGAACGCTCTTCCTCGGTGCAGGCAGCGGCGTCAACGCACTGCGCCGCGGTCGTACAGCCCCTGCCGACGCCGGAACGCAGCGGGCGGGACGCGTCCGGTTGGTCGTCTCGGCTCTTGTGCCGGCAACTGTGGTGATCGTCGTGGCAAGCACCGTGACGCCTCCTTTGCACGGTGTGGGCACCGCGGTCCTTTACGCGGCAGCCATCGCGACCGCCGCGGTGCTCATCTACCGCGCGATCGATCCGGCCTTCCAGACCCCAGTCGGGTTGCGGGCAGTCGCCGTGGCCGGGGTGGCTGGTCTCCTGACCACCTACCTGGTCGCCCTCTTCGCATTCGAGTCCGCGCTTACTCCCGTGATCGGGGCAACCAGCTCTGCGCTGCCAGAACCGGTGCTGCTGGCCCTGGTCTTGCTCCTGCTGGGGCTGGGTGCGCTTGGGGTCGTGGTCGACCGCAGAGCTCGCGCTGGGCGGGCGCCGGCCATCGTCGTGCGCGCCGTAGCCGCGGCCATGTCACCGAGAGGGGGCAAGCGCCATGTCGTTCCGACTGCTAAGCCGACGGCACCGATCACGCCGGTCGAGCGAGCGCGGGCTCGTGCCAGTGTCGCGGCGGCGTCGGATATCGTCGCCCCGGCCTGGCCATTGGGACAGTTCGTTGCCAGCAACCCGTTGGCCGGGCTCGAGCACCTGCCCTTTGACGTGGCAACCCAACGCGCGGCTCGTCTCCGCGGCGGAGCAGTGGCGCTGTCGACTACCCACTTCCAACGGTTGTATGCCGCTGGCGAGATCAGTGACAGCGCACTTGTTGCCTCCATCCTCGAGCGAATCGACACGCTGGCGGTGCCACCGATGCTTCCTCGGCACTCGCTGGTCGATCTGACCCGCGATCTGCTGATTACCACCGACGACTGTGTGCCGGGCACCCTTCAGGACGCCGCACGCATGGCCGTGATGTCACTTGGATCTCGTGTCGCGAACCTGCTCGCGGGCGAAGGCGCCACGTTGACCATCGCCGGGGTAGCTGATCGCGACCGCGGAACCGCACTGGACGACCACATCGCGGACGCCGTTGCTGCTTGGCTTGCTTACCTCCTCGCCGACGACGATGTCCGTTGGTCGGCGCCCAAGGGTTCGTTGTTCGCTCGCTGGCGCGCTCTCGCGCAGAGCGCCTCGGTGGATCGCGCCATGCGGGCTGACGGCTTTGCCGCAGGCGTCGCCGCTCTGCCAGAGCGCGCCGATGAGTCGGTGGCCCACCATCTGGCGTCGATGGGGATCCGCGACGAGGAGTGGAGTGAGTACCTGGCTGCGACCTTCGCGCGGCTGCCCGGTTGGGCGTCGCATGTCGCGTGGCTCGAGCGAGAGAGTGGAAGCGCCACCGCGAACTTGCTCGATCTCGCCGCCATTCACCTAAGTGTCGAGCGCCTCATCGTCGCAGCAAGGTCATCAGCTGCGTCCGAGTACTCCAGTGCCGCCGACGCTCTCCCGGAGAACCGCTCCGATGGGTTACTGACGACGACTGAACGTGCCACCGCGCATCTTGAGCGAGTTGCGCGCTCCGGTGCCCTGGACGCTGATTCCCTGAGGTCCCTGGACGACGTCGCTCTGATCACGCTGCTTCGGTACGCCGAGGGGCTACACCAAGCAGCCCCCCAGATCTGGCGTGCAGCCCACGAGGCCTCATTCCGCGATCCGCTGGTGGCCGAGCTTGCCGGCTGGGCAAGGGTGCGCCCCCCCGAAGCGGAATCGGGCCCCGACGTTCAAGCGGTCTTCTGTATCGACGTCCGATCCGAGCCGCTTCGCCGCCGGCTGGAGGCCGCTGGCTCGGTCTACACGCTGGGGTTTGCCGGCTTCTTTGCCGTCCCTTTCACGCACACGTCCCTGACTGCCGCGTGCAGTACGGCACAGTGCCCGGTTCTTCTCACGCCGCGGCACGGCATCCATGAGGTGGCCGGGCCGCAACACCACACCATGGCGCAGCGAGCCCTGACCGGAGCCCGCGCCAGGCGTCTGATGTCGGCCTCCACCACTGCGGCACAGAAGGCGCCGAACGCCCCGTACTCGTTCGCTGAATCAGCCGGCTGGTTGATGGCGCCGATCACGGTGCTTCGCACCGCATCACCCCGTGCCTGGTTCGCACTGCGCAGGGCTACCCGAGAAATCGTCCAGCCATCGGTGCCGACCCGCCAGACCATTGATGAGACCCGCGATGGGCTCGGGTTCTCTCCCGATGAGCAGGTCTTCTTGGCCGAGGCAGCTCTTCGCACCATGGGGCTCACCCGCGACTTCGCTCGACTGGTGATGATTTCTGGTCACGGAAGCCACACCGAGAACAACCCGTTCGAGGCGGCCTACGACTGCGGTGCATGTGGGGGGAACTCAGGGGGTGTGAACGCGCGGGCGTTGGCGACCATTCTCAACTCAGATGCCGTGCGCGGTCGCCTCGCCCAGGTCGGTATCGACGTTCCGGCCACCACCTGGTTCCTGCCGGCCGAGCATGACACGACCGTCGACACCGTGACCTTCCTCGACGCCGACCAGGTTCCGACGTCGCACTGGCAGGACGTTGCCGCACTGAGAGTGATACTGGACCGCACAACGCTCGCGCTGTCGGAGCAGCGCATCAGTACCCTGCCGGACGCGCCAAAGACGGCGACACCGGCCGCGGCCAGGCGGCACGTCGAGCGACGAGCTGCCGACTGGGCGCAGACGCGTCCGGAGTGGGGCCTCGCCGGCAACGCGGCGTTCATCGTCGGGGATCGTTCGATCACCGAACGGTGCGATCTTGGTGGGCGTGCCTTCCTGCACTCCTACCGTTGGCAGGACGACGACGATGGCGCAGCTCTCGAGGTCATCCTGACGGCGCCCATGGTGGTCGCGGAGTGGATCAACACGCAGTACTACTTCAGCAGCGTTGATCCTGACCATTTTGGCTCCGGTTCCAAGGTTCTGCACAACCTGGTTGGACGCATCGGAGTTCTGTCCGGCCCACGCGGAGACCTCAAGCCCGGGCTGCCGCTGCAGGCAGTTGCCGAGAGCGTCGACAGTGGGGACGTCCATCTGCGTCACCAGCCGCTGCGGTTGATGACGGTGATTCAAGCACCGCTGGAAAGCGTCGCGGCCGTCGTTGCGCGTAACCCGGTGCTGCAGACCTTGTTCGGCAATGAGTGGGTTTCGCTCGTTGTCCTCGATCCGGCGAACCCAGAGCCGCAGCGCTACCAGACCGGCGGCGAGTGGCGTCCGTGGTTCGCTCATACGGCTCCGGACTCGGGCCCTCTCGCTCCCGCCGTCGACCTGTCTCACTCAACCAACACGACAATCGGAGCAACAGCATGATTAGCAACGGGCTCACCCCGATGACCAGACTCGAGGTCGTCGTTGACGCCTCAGACGTCCCATTTGTCGAGCAGCTGCTCGTCGCTGAAGGAGTAACGGGGTGGACGGGAGTCCCTGCTGCTTCCGGCTTCGGCCACCATGGGCGCAGCGAGGGGCGGTTGATGTTCAACGACCACACCGGGCCGACCATGTTGGTGGCGGTGCTGCCTGATGCAGTGCTCGACGGAGTGCTTGCAGGTATGCGCGAGTTCTTCGTGACGCACGCCGGCGTCATGTTCGTCTCGGAGACCTATGTGTCGCGACCGGAGTACTTCATGGCTCCGGTATCGACCACTTCTGGCTAGCTCAGTTCGCGTCGGCGAGCGCAGCGAGGGCGTTCTCGGTGGCTTCGGCTTCTGCAGTCGCAAGAGCGATCAACTGACGCAGCCCGTGCGCGCCATAGCGGTTGCGCACGTGGTCGACCATGTCGACGATCTCTGGGTCGACTGGTGGAGTCGACTCGGCTGTTCCCATGATTCCTCCGCCCCCGTTTCGGTGCATTCACGGTATCTCACCGGTCAGGCTCGCGCACCAGCCGACTGGGTGGGCTGCTCGTCGGGCCTCCCGGTCTGAGCCGGTCCCGAGTTCAGCGGCCGAGGGCGGCGAGTATCGCCGTCTGACGGTCGGCGCCGGAAGGAACCGTGCGTGGTTCGGCGAAGACGCCGGCCGCGACCAACTGGTCCCGCATCGCCGCCATCTGGGATACGGCGCCATCGACGAAGCCGAGCTCGGCGCCATCGAAGGTCACTGGACGCCCGAGGGCGCTGCCGAGGTCCCAACGGTGCACGATCAGGTCGAAGGTCATCTCGCCGAGGTATTGACGAGCGGGTGATGGCCCCATCGAGCTGTTGATTGTGCGATCGAGGGCACCAGGGCGGTTGAACTCGCGATCGGCTGTAGTGGCAGCCTCGCGCCAGGCGGCCTCGGGTTCGGCGCCGAGCAGATCACCATCGAGGGTGTCTCCGACTTCGTCGATGGTCTGACCGTTGAGCATGGGCGCCGCCCACAGCTGCTCGTTCACGAGATGGTTGACGAGGGCGCGGACGTCCCATGCGGCGCAGGGCGTTGAGGCTGCCCACTGGTCGTCTGCGATCACCTCGACAAGCGCAGTGAATGCGTCCTGCGCCCGGTGTAGGCCGTCAAGGGACTGTGCATCACTCACGTGGATCACCTCAAGGCGTCGACGGTACGCGCTTGTTGATCATCTGGCCAGAGTGGGCAGCTTGAGCTTGACGTCGCTCAGTGGCCGCGGCTGGGGGAGGCGCACCCTGCGTCCGGAAAGTCCGAACGCAGGGTGCTCGCCGCACTACTCCGCTTCAGGGAGGGGGGTTCCGAGCGGGTGCGGGAACTCGTGGTGCTGCCGAGCCTTGGACTGCCGAGCCTTGGATCGAGGGGTCGAAGGCACCAGCGCGACTGCGTCTTCGTGAGTCTCATCCTTGTGCGTCACGGTCAGGTAACCGACGAGCCCGATGATGGTGACGAGGAAGAGCGCGGAAGTGAGAGTCGTCCCCAGCCCCAGACCCCCGTCGCCCTTCGGTTGCGAGAGCAGGTCGCCGATCGATGCGCCGAGCGGCCGAGTGAGGATGTAGGCCAGCCAGAATGTGAGGACGGCGTTGACCCCGAAGCCGTAGCGAGCCAGGGTGATCAGACCGATCAGACCGGCGAAGATCACAGTCGACACGGCATACCCGAGATTCAGCGACTCAGCGACAAGGTCGCCGGCTGCGGTTCCTAGGGCGAAGGTAAACAGGATCGCGAGCCAGTAGAAGGCTTCGCGTCGGGTCGTGACGATGGTGTGGATCGACAGCGTGCCCTCTTTGGCGTACCAGCCCATGAAAGTAGCGGCGAGGGCGAGGCTGAACAGTGCGGTTGTCACCGTCAATGCGACCCCGAAGTTGTCGGTGAGATTGTCGGTGATCAGTGTTCCGACGATGCTCAGCAACACCACCGCCAGCCAGTAGACGGCCGGGAGGTAGCGACGAGCAGAGAACTGAACCACCAGAACAACGGCGAGGACGGCCGACATGACCAAGCTGGTTCCGGTCAGACCGAGACCGACGTTGTCGTTGAGGAAGTCGGCGGCGGTTTCGCCAACGGTGGTGGCGAGCACCTTGATCACCCAGAAGATGAGGATGACCTCTGGGACCTTGTTCAGCATCTTGGGGGGCGCGATATAGGCGGGAAGCGCCTGAGAGTTCTTTGTCATGTCTTCGACGGTAGGTGGGGGTCCATGAATTTGACCTGAATGCCCTCGACCATGGGCTCGCCGTTCACCCAACCGGGCGATACTGGCGGTATGGAGGCCACTCGCGTGCTCGTTGTCGAGGACGACTCTGGGCTGCGCTCAGCGCTCTGCAGGGGGCTTTCGGAGCAAGGCCTTCTTCCGGTCGGTGTTGCGGACGGTCGCTCAGCCCTGGAGTTCATGGATGCTCCAACCGATGGGGCCGACGTCATCGTCTTGGATATCGGGCTACCTGACTCTGATGGCCGTGACGTGTGTCAGGCGCTGCGCGCCCGAGGAGTGACAGCCCCAGTGCTCTTTCTCACCGCACGGGGTCAAGTCGGTGACCTGATCAGCGGCTTCGCAGTGGGTGGCGACGACTATTTGCCCAAGCCTTTCCACTTCGAGGAGTTGGTGGCTCGGGTGCTTGCGCTTGCCCGCCGGTCTGCGGTGACGCGCGTGCAACCCGTGCAACCGCATCTTGATCCGGCCGCTCACTCACTCGTCGACGGTGAAGTCATGGTCGGGCTGACACCGACGGAGTATCGAATCCTCGCAGTCCTGATGGGGTCACGCGGTCGGCTGGTGAGACGTCGAGAGCTGACATCTGCCGCTTGGCCGGCAGGGGCGATCGTCCACGACAACACGTTGGACCAATACGTGGCCCGCATCCGACGTAAGACCGAGTCGCTGCCATCGCAGATGACGCTGGAGACGGTGCGCGGTGTCGGCTATCAACTGGTTTAGGGGCGCCCGTGCGCCTCATTGACCGACCTTTGAGTCTGCGCAATCGGGTGGCGCTTACTGGAGTGCTGGTCCTCGGACTGGGAATCATCGTTCTGACCCTGCTGGTCAATGTGGCCGTCGTCACCTCGTTGCGGAGCCAGGCAGATGACCTTCTCCGAGCCAGGGCTCAGGCCGCTGCCGCCACGGTGAATGTCGATGCGACGGGCCAGCTGTCGGTCGAGGACGAGCGCAACGACTCGGCGATCGACGTCGGTACCTGGATCTTTGACGGCCAGCAGATCTTGGAGAGTCCGGCTGGGGCATCCGGCCTAGATGCGAGCGCCTCCGCGCTCGCCGGAAAGAGCAAAGTGTTTGTCCAGACCGACGACGAAGTTGCCGTGCGGTGGTACGCCGAGCCCGTACTGATCCGGGGTAGCCAGGCCGGAACCGTGGTGACCTCGATTCCGTTGAGCCCCTATCAGGCCTCGACGCGAGTCATGCTCGGCGGTACAACTGTTCTGGCGGTCCTGTTGATTGCCGCCGTCTGGATCGCCCTTCGGGTCGGTGTCGGGAGAGCACTGCAGCCGGTCGCAGATATGACCCACCAGGGCGCGCAGTGGAGCGTCGACGACACGCACCGTCGTTTCGGTCCTGGGCGCCGCCCCGAGGAGCTCGAGGACCTTGCCGGCACCTTAGATGGGTTGTTGGAGCGCCTGGAGTCTTCGCTGCGCAGCGAAGAGCGGCTGAGCGCCGAGATCTCGCACGAGCTGCGCACCCCGCTGGCGCGCATGCAGGCCGAGCTGGAACTACTGGGTCAGCAACCGCGATCGTCGGACGAGGTTCAACGGGGTCTGGCTGCCCTGCAGATGAGCGCATCTGAGATGAGCCAGATCCTGGAGATCCTGATGGACACCGCTCGAAGCCCTGGCGATGCCTCGCCGGGGCGTTGCGATGTCGCCCTAGTCGTCGACGACGTGCTGGCCGACCGCGTTTCCGACCGCGTGGCATCGGTTGTCTCCGTCAGCGGGGACAGCCATGCATTGGTTGATCCCAGGGTGCTGGAACGTGCACTGGCACCCATTTTCGACAACGCTTTCCGCTTCGCGACGTCCCGGATCAATGTGGAGATTCGCCAAGACGTGGCAGCGGTGGTCGTGGCGATTCGTGACGACGGGCCCGGGATCGAACTCGGCGACCTCGACCAGATCTTTTCGCCAGGATTCAGCACCAGTGCACCGGGAGGACATCTCGGTGCTGGGCTGGGACTGGCGCTGAGTCGGCGTCTACTCATCGCCATCGGTGGATCGGTGGAGGCGAAGGGATCGGCGCACGGGGCCCTACTCGTCGTGTCGCTGCCAGGTCTCTAGGAAGCGCTTGGGTCGGTCCACTCCTGGCGATGCGCCGCCTCTGCGGCCAGTGTCGTCGAGTCGCCGTGGCCGGTATGCACCACGGTGTCGGCCGGCAACTCCTTGAAGAGTGAGTCAATGGACTCGACGATGGTAGGGAAGTCGGAGAACGACCTTCCGGTAGCACCAGGACCGCCGGAGAAGAGCGTGTCGCCGCTGAAAAGCACGCCGAGCTCTGGGCAGTAGAGGCAGACTGCTCCTGGCGCGTGGCCGGGGGTGTGGTGTACCTCGAGCTGGACGCCAGCGACCCTGATCACCTCACCGTCCTCGAGGTCGTCGTCGGCGGAGCGATCGGGGTGGGTGAGCGCCCACACTTCTTCATCAGCTGGGTGCAGCATGACCGCGGCACCGGTGCGGCCAGCGAGCTCGGGCGCGCAACGGATGTGGTCGTCGTGTGCGTGAGTGCAGACGATGGCACGCACTCGCCGGTCACCGACGACGTCCATGATGGCGTCGACGTCGTGCGGTGCGTCGATCACGACGCATTCGTCGTCGTCGCCGATGATCCAGACGTTGTTGTCGACGTCGAAGGTCTCGCCGTCGAGCGAGAACGTGCCAGAGGTCACTAGGTGGTCGATACGCGCGCTCACGAGAACATGACCACCGAACGCAGCACGTCACCGTGGTGCATCTTGGTGAACGCGGCCTCGACGTCGTCGATGCCGATCTTCTCGGAGACAAACTTCTCCAGCGGCAGGCGTCCTTGCAAGTAGAGGTCGATCAGCATCGGGAAATCGCGGCTGGGCAAGCAGTCTCCGTACCAGGACGACTTGATCGACCCACCGCGTCCGAAGATGTCGATCAGTGGCGTGGTCCACTGCATGTCGGGCGTCGGAACGCCGACGAGAACCAAGGTGCCGGCAAGCTCGCGCGCGTCGTACGCCTGCTGGAAGGTAGCTGGGTTGCCGACCGCCTCGATGCAGACGTCAGCGCCGTGCTCGATGATGCGCTTAATGGCGTCAACGGGGTTCTCGTTCTTGGCGTTGACCGTGTGCGTTGCACCGAACTCGCTGGCCCACTGCAGCTTTCGATCGTCGACGTCAACGGCGATGATCGTGTGTGCTCCGGCGAGCTTGGCTCCGGCGATCGCAGCGTCGCCGACGCCGCCGCAGCCGAAGACGGCGACGGAGTCACCGCGAGTGACGCCGCCGGTGTTGATCGCTGCGCCGATCCCGGCCATGACCCCGCAACCGAGTAGACCCGCGACGTCAGGCGCGGCATCCGCGTTGACCTTCGTGCACTGGCCGGCTGCGACGAGGGTCTTCTCGACGAACGCGCCGATGCCGAGCGCGGGGGAGAGGACGGTGCCGTCCGCAAGGGTCATCTTCTGTGTCGCGTTGTGAGTGGCGAAGCAGTACCAGGGGCGTCCGCGTCGGCAAGCCCGGCACTGGCCACAGACAGCGCGCCAGTTGAGGATGACGTAGTCGCCTGGGGCGATCTCGGTGACGCCCTCACCTACGGCTGAGACGACACCAGCTGCCTCGTGGCCGAGCAGGAACGGGAAGTCGTCATTGATGCCGCCCTCGCGGTAGTGCAGGTCGGTATGGCAGACGCCGCACGCTTGGACGTCGACGAGCGCCTCACCGGGGCCGGGGTCGGGGACCAAGATCGTCTCGACCGTCACCGGTGCGCCCTTACCCTTGGACACAACTCCGCGAACCTCGTGCACTGGGAACCGCCTTCTGGTGGGCCGTCTGTCTCCGAGCCCTGACGCTATGCGCTCAAAGAACGGTGAGGCAAGCGGGCCGCCTCGACGCCGTCGCGGCCGCCCACTACGGTCGCGCCATGAGCGCACTCACCGGATGGGGCACGCCAGACATGGTCTCGCCCCTGAAGAAGGTCTTCGTCCGCACGCCCACCGCCGTCGGCGCCTTCGTCGCAGACGGCCAATGGCGTGAGCCAGACCGCGAGCTCTTGATGACCCAGCATGTCGAGTTCGTTGAGCTGCTGCGCGGGTTCGGTGCCGAGGTGCTGGTCGGCGAATCGATCGACGGCCTCGTTGACGCGGTCTATACCCACGACCCAGCCGTAATGACACCGCACGGATCGATCCTGCTGCAGATGCGCAAGCCGGTGCGTTCGCCGGAGCCGGCGGCGATGCGCACCGACTTCGAGCGGCTCGGCGTCCCCATTCTCGGCGGGCTGACCGGCGACGCCGTCAGCGACGGCGGCGACAAGGTGTGGCTCGACGAGCGAACGTTGGTGGTGGGTCGCGGCTACCGCACGAACGCGTCAGCCGTTGCGCAGTTTCGGGCGCTGCTTGAGCCGCACGGCGTCGCCGTGATCAGCGTCGACCTGCCGCACTACTTGGGGCCGGACGCCGTGCTGCACCTGATGAGCGTGATCTCGCCGATCGCGCACGACCTGGCCGTGGTGTACGAGCACCTCGCGCCGGTGGCGCTACTTGAATTGCTCGACGAGCGGGGCATCGCCCGGATCACCGTGGACGAGGACGAAATGCTCACACAGGGGGCCAACATCTTGGCGGTGGCTCCCGGCGAAGTGGTGCTGGCGGCCGGCAACGACAAGGTGCGCGCCAAGCTTGATGCGGCTGGCGTCCAGGTGCACGAGTTCGCCGGCACCGAGGTGGCCGTCAAGGGTGACGGCGGGCCGACCTGTCTGACGCAGCCACTCTGGCGCGCATGACGGCGTCGTCGCTCTCTGCCGCCGAACGCTCGGCGCTGGCGGCGGTTGACACGCTGGGGCCGTCCACGTGGACGGCGATGTTGGCCGAGCTGATCGCGATCCCTTCGGTGACGGGCAGTGCCGCTGAGGGCGAGGCGCAGCGATGGGTGGCCGACCGGCTGGAGGCGCTGGGCTGCGACGTCGACCACTGGCAGGCCGACCTCGTTGCCCTGACGGGCGACCCTGAGTTTCCCGGGATGGAGGCACCGCGTGAGGAGGCTTGGGGGACGGTCGGCGTCCTGGGTGGCGTGGCGCGTGGCGGTGCCGTCCCGGTGCTCGCGTTCCAGGGTCACACCGACGTCGTCCCGCCAGGCGATCTCGGTCAGTGGGCGGGCGACCCGTTCGTCGCACGAGTCGATGGTGAGGTGATGTTCGGGCGGGGCGCGTGTGACATGAAGGCCGGCGTCGTCGCGAACCTGATTGCCGTCGAGGCGCTGGTGCGGTCGGGCGTCCAGCTGCCAGGACCGATCGCGGTGCATGCGGTGGGCGGAGAGGAGGACGGCGGCCTCGGGGCGTTCGCGACGTTACGCCGCGGACACACCGCACTGGCGTGCGTGATCACTGAGCCGACGAGTGAGGCGGTCATCATCGCCACCGGCGGTGCCTTGACGTTCACGCTGACGGTCGAGGGCGCCGCCACCCACGGCAGCACCCGATACGAGGGCGTCTCGGCGCTTGACGTCTTCGTACCCGTTTACCAGGCGTTGCAAGATCTCGAGCGCGAGCGAAATGCGACCGTCTCGCTGCTGATGGCGGAGTACCCGATCGCGTATCCGTTGATGGTCGGCCGGGTAGATGCCGGCGACTGGTCGTCGACTGTTCCGGACCGACTGACCGCCGAGGGGCGGTACGGCGTCCAGCTTGGCGAGGACGTGGCTGTGGCGCGCGCTGCCTTCGAGGAGCGGGTCGCCGAAGCGAGCGCTGCCGACCCCTGGCTGCGTGACCACCCGGTGCGCGTGGCTTGGAGCGGCGGTCAGTTCGCCAGCGGTCGTTACGCCGGTGCCGGCGAGGACGGCGCGGCCGACGACCACTGGCTGCTACCGACCCTGCAGGACGCCGTTGCGGACGTGGCGGGCGGCGTCCGGCCGCGGCGGCGTGGGGCTCCGTACGGCAGCGACCTGCGCCTCTACAACGGTGCCGGGATCCCGAGCATCCACTACGGCCCCGGCGAGGCGCGTCATGCGCACTCCGCGATCGAGCAGGTGCGCCTGCCAGAGATCGGCGTCACGGCACGCGCCTTGGTGCTGACCGCCCTACGCGCCCCGTCCGGCTGACCCCCTGCCACAACGTGTTAGGTGATCGGCCCTATAGGACCGATCAACTAACACGCTCTTGTCCACAGTGAGATCGTTCTGGACGCGTTCGAGCGAGAGCCTTGGCACAGTTGCGCCATGCGCAGCGAACCTACGAGTGGAGCCCGCGAGCTCATCAGGCTTCGGGCGTTTGCTCGGCAGCAGGCTGGGGTGATCTCGGCGCGTCAGGCCGCTGATCTTGGGGTGACTCATGACGGGATCCGGCGGCAGTTGGCGGCCGGTCGGCTGGTTCGGCTCCATGAAGGCGTCTATCTCACGGGCAACATGCGTCCGGGCGCAGCGTCTCGGTGGTGGGCAGCCCTATTGGCCAGCGGTGACGGCGCAGTTCTGAGCCACTGGACTGCGGCTGAAATTTACGGCTTCACCCGGCAACGTCCCGGCAAGCTCATCCACGTATCGATTCCCGCTTCGCGGGTTGAAGTCGCGCCCTCGGAAGTCCGAGTCCACCGAAGTCGGCTTCTTCCCGCTAAGGCAACGGTGCATGGCGGGTGGCCGATCACCACGGCCGCTGACACTGTTCTCGATCTTGTTGCTGAGATGTGGTCGCCCCACGACGTCGTCGCCCTCCTGACTGATGCGTGTCGCAGCAAGGCGGTCATGGCCGAGGAGATCCTCAAGACCATGGGGCGCCGCAAGAGACAACGGCACCGGCAACTGGTCAAGGACGTCCTGGCCGATGTCATCGGAGGCGTTGAGAGCCTGCTCGAGCACAAGTACCTGGTCAGGGTGGAACGTCCGCACGGGCTACCCCGGGGACGTCGGCAGGTCAAGGCGCGGGCCCGCGGTTTACCGATCTACGAGGACGTTGAGTATGAGGAGTTCGAGACCGTTGTAGAGCTCGACGGACGACTGGGGCACGAGGGCTCGGGGCGGCACCGCGACCGCAGGCGCGATAACTCGGGGACGCGCAAGGGCAAGGCGACCCTCCGCTACGGACATGCAGACCTCCAAGAGCCGTGCGAGGCAGCCCTCGAAGTGGCGACGGTCTTGTGGAGCCGGGGTTGGACCGGTCAACTGACCAGTTGCGGTCCTCGTTGCCGCGCGGTCAACCCCGAACAACGTGAAGGTTGACCGGCCCTATAGGACCGATCAACGCACACGTTGCTGGGGGTTGCGGCGTTCAGCGGGCGGCGAGGCGGGCCTTGAGCGCGTCGCGCTTCTCCTCGAAGCGGGCAGCGGTGACCTCGAGGTCGTCGAGGAACTCGGCCACTTGCTGACGCGCCTTCTCGCCCTCGGGCCCCAGGTCAGTGCGCTCGAAGACCTTCCAGTGACGGAGCACCGGGCTGAGCACCTCGTCCTTGTGCTGCCGCAGGTCGTAGATCCCCTCGACGGCGATCTGCACCGCCTTGCGCTGGAACCCTGGGATGTCGTGCCCTGGCATCTTGAAGTCGAGGACGACGTCGCGCACGGCACCCATGACGTCGTCGGGAGCCAACTCGAACGCGGCGCCGAGCATGTTGCGGTAGAAGATCATGTGCAGGTTTTCGTCCAGCGCGATGCGGGCGAACATCTGCTCGGCGACCGGGTCGCCGGTGGCCTTACCGGTATTGCGGTGCGACACCCGGGTTGCCAGCTCTTGGAATGACACGTAGGCCAAACCGCCGAGCATTCCTGGGTGCAGCGCCGTGAACCCGGTCTGCATGTGGGCCATGCGGAGGTCCTCGAGCTCGCCCGGGTCGACCGAACGCGTCACCGTGAGGTAGTCGCGGATGACCTGCCCGTGGCGGCCTTCCTCCGCCGTCCAGCGGTGTACCCACTCACCCCAGGCGCCCTCGCGGGTGAACTGGTTGGCGATCTCGAAGTGATAGCTGGGGAGATTGTCCTCGGTGAGCAGGTTGACGATCAGGGCCGCACGCGCCGCGTCGCTGAACCGCTGCTCGGTGGGCTGCCACGCCTCGCCATCGAGGACGCCGCCGAAAGTGCGGCCCTCGCTCCATGGAACGTACTCATACGGGTACCAGTTTTTGGCCATCGTGATGTGCCGGTTGATCTCGCCGGCCACGACCGGTTCGAGGTCAGCGAGTAGCCGCGTAGCGAGCTGGTCTTCTGAGTAGGCGGGCACGTGGGGCTCCCTGTCGACACGGCGTAACTTACGGTTCCGTAGGTTCAGGCAACGTTAGCCCACCGGACGCCGCTTGTCGCCTCCGGCGCCTGCTGGCCCTGCCAGGCACCTGACTGCGGCCGTACAGTGCAGCCGTGCATACGTTCGACGCCGACACCGAGCGGCTCCTCCAACAGGCCATCGACTACGCCCGACTCCGGCTGCGACTGGATCCGGTGCCCCTGGACGGCGCGAAACCGCCGGCCTTCCTGCGCGAGGCGGCGGGTCAGACCATCACCCCGAACGGACTCGGCGGCGACGAGGCGTTGCGCGTCTTCACCGAGGTGCTGGCGCCTGCCTGCCTGTCGGTCGACAACCCGCGCTACCTCGCATTCATCCCGGCGGCCCCCACCGAGGCGGCAACGCTGTTCGATCTGGTCGTCGGTGCCTCATCGATCTACGGTGGCTCGTGGCTGGAGGGCGCTGGCGCGGTGTACGCCGAGAACCAGGCGTTGCGGTGGATCGCCGACCTCGCCGGACTTCCCGCCGAAGCGGGTGGCTGCTTCGTACAAGGCGGGACGAACGGCAACCTGTCAGCGCTCGTGGCCGCCAGGCACACAGCTGCAGCGCGCCGGGATGGCGACCGTCCGGCTAGATGGGCGTTTGCCTGCAGCGTCGAGGCGCACTCGTCGATGCAGCACGCCGCCCGTGTCATGGACGTCGACATCGTGGTGGTCCCGGTCGACGAGAATGGTCGCATGACCGGTGATGCGCTCCGCACCACGTTGGACGAGCACGGGACCGACAACGTCTTCGCAGTCGTCGCAACGGGCGGCACGACCAACTACGGCGTCGTCGACGACATCAAAGGCGCCGTGGAGGTCGGCCGCGAACGAGGGCTCTGGGTGCATGTCGATGGCGCCTACGGTCTTGCGGCGTTGTGCGCTCCGAGTGCGCGCGCGATCTTCGACGGTATCGAAGGCGTCGACTCGCTGATCGTCGATCCGCACAAGTGGCTCTTTGCTCCGTTTGACGCCTGTGCCTTGCTTTATCGTGACCCCGCCTTGGGCAAGGCAGCACACACCCAGACGGCCGGCTACCTCGAAGCGATCAACGAGGACACCGAGTTCAACCCCAGTGACTACGCGGTGCACCTCTCTCGCCGTGCCCGCGGTCTGCCCCTGTGGTTCAGCCTGGCCACGCACGGCACACAGGCGTACACCGACGCTGTTGAGCGCACGCTGGCGGTGGCTCGATCGGCGGCCGACGGCGTCCGGCAGCGTCCCTACCTCGAGCTGGTGCGTGAACCGAATCTGTCGGTGGTGGTCTTCCGGCGAATCGGCTGGAGCAAGGAGAAGTACTACGCGTGGTCGGACCGCCTGCTGGCGGCGAACTTCGCGTTCGTCTTGCCGACGACGCACTACGGCGAGACGGTGACGCGGTTCGCGGTGGTCAACCCACGGACAACTGAGGCCGATGTTGCACTGATTCTCGACACGATGGCTGGGTAGCCGGCATAAACAGCAAGCGTGGGGGCGAGCTCAGAAGCCGAGAGTCTTCCAGAAACGCGCCACCGCTGGGGACGGTTTGCCGGTCTTCGCCTCGGTGCGGTCACCTCGTGACATCAACTGGGTCACGGCATTGACGCCGGTCCACCGAAGCGGCTCAGGCTCCCACTTCTGCGACCGGCGTCCGACCCACGGCAGCGTGACCAGATCGGATTCGGTGTCGGTGATGAGATCGCCCAGGGTGCGTCCGGCTAGACACGCAGTCGTGACGCCGTCACCGACGTAGCCGCCAGCCCACGCGAATCCGGTACGCCGGTCGAAGCCAACGGACGGGAACCAGTCGCGCGGGATGCCGAGGTTGCCACCCCACGCGTGAGTGAACGCGGTGTCAGCGAGCACCGGAAACAGGTCGACCAGGATCTCGCGCAGCATCTGGTGCACGCCCGCATCGTGGTCGAACGAAGGGTCGATCCGTGACCCGTAGTGGTAGGGCGCCCCGCGTCCGCCGAAGGCCAGGCGCCCGTCGGCGGTGCGCTGGCCGTAGATGCGCAGGTGCCGCTTGTCGCTGAACGTCGCGCGGGACGCCAAGCCGATGGACGCGAGCACATCCGCTGGCAGCGGTTCGGTCGCCACCATCAGTGAGTACATCGGCACGATGTCGCGCGCCATGCCCGGTAGGTCGGGGGTGTAGCCCTCGGTCGCGCGTACGACGACTTCTGAGCGCACGTCGCCGAATGGCGTGCGAACGATGCCAGGCTCGACGGACGTGGCCGGCGTCTGCTCGTAAATGGTTGCCCCTAGGCGCTCGACCGCGACTGCCAGGCCTCGGTTCAGCATCGCTGGCTGGATCGCGGCGCCATGTGGAGTGAACGTTGCACCCAATGCATTCGAGACGCCGATCCGTTCGGCGGTCTCATTTGCGTCCAGCAGCTGCAGGAAGTCCGTGCCGAATCCCCACTCGCGAGCAGACGCCACGTCAGCCTGCGCGCGGATCCACTGCGCCTGGTTGCGGGCGGTCGAGACAATCCCGCCCTTGGCGTAGTGACAGTCGATGTCTTCTTTGGCGGCGACCTCGCCGATGACGTCGACGGTGTCGTTGAGCGCGTGCTGCATCCGGCGGGCGGCATCGCGTGAGGAGTCGCGCGCCATCCGCTTCCACGGCGTCGGAAAGATCGCCGACGCCCATCCGCCGTTGCGTCCGGATGCGCCGAACCCGGCGACCTCCCGCTCGATCACGACAACGCGCAGCGTTGGGTCGCGTTCTAGCAACGTGTGCGCCGTCCAGAGCCCGGTATAACCCGCTCCGACGATTGCGACGTCAGCATCGATCGAGCCGGGGAGCGCGGCACGCGGCGCGAAGTCGTCGCCTGCTGCGTGAGCGAGGTCGTGCCAGAGGCTGAGTCGCCGGTAGGTGTCGGGCATGCTCGGGACGCTACTCCGGGGGTGTGGCTGCCGCCGGTCGGAGGGCGCCAACGGCCATCAGCACCTACCGGCTCACCGTGCTGATGTCAGCCTTTTCGAGATCGTCGGTGGTGAACCACCCGCAGTGTGAGACCTCGACGCCGTCGGCGACGAGCTCGCCGCCCGTCGCTAGGGCGTCGAAGACGATGGAGATGTAGGCGCACTCGTCGCCGTTGGGGTAAGTCATCTGGAAGCCAGTGCCGCCGAGCGCTGCAACCAGTCCGGTCAACTCGACCTCGAGCCCGGTCTCCTCACGCGCCTCGCGGACGGCGGCCTCTGCCGGCGACTCGCCAGGCTCGACGGCACCGCCGACCGTTCCCCACTGCTGGCGGTCGATCTGGTGGACGAGCAGGAGCCGTCCGGCGTCGTCGCGGATGTGCACCGAGACGGCTGGGAGGAGCAGGAGCCGATTGCCAACGAGGGCCCGGGTGTCCGAGACGTACCCGTCGGGGCGCTGCTCCGGGATGGTCATGGCCGGATTATGTAGATCTTCCGCAGGTCCTCGTGGATCGTCCACGTGGTCTCAGCGCCAGCTTCGAGGACCCCGACGTCGCCGGGTCCGACCTGCAGCGTTGGGCCACCCGCGACCTCGATCGTGGCGCGGCCACCCAGCACGACGAAGATCTCGACCACCTCGACGTCGGTCGAGACCCCGGCAGTGTGCTGCCAGATGCCGACAGCAATGGCCTCGCTATCCAGCAGCTCATAGGTGCTGACCTGCGGGTTTCCACTCACCACCTGGCTTGGATCAAGCGGATCACTGGTGAGTTCCTGGGTGGTGGCGCCGACGACGTAGCAAGACATGCACGAACCCTAATGTGACCACACCCGACGAGCTTCCCTGGGTGAATGACAACCTTGGGATTTGGGGCCTACGATGGGTCAGCGGCCCGGGAGGGGAAGCCTGGGCCGCCACAGCACCCCCGTCTCGACCCCTGGCAGTTCGACCGCCGGCCGGGAGCGAGGTGGGCCAGCACGAGCACAGCAGAGAACGCGTCGAGGCAAGGAGAGACAAGCTGATGGAAGCCGCTCCCGTGAACACCGGCATGACAGCTGGCGCCACGACCCTCACCGAGCGGGAGCAGGAGATCCTCGCCTTTGAGCGTCAGTGGTGGAAGTACGCCGGCGCCAAAGAGCAGGCCGTCCGCGAGCTATTCGATATGTCGGCCACCCGGTACTACCAGGTGCTCAATGCGCTGATCGACCGTCCTGAGGCCCTGACCCTCGACCCGATGCTGATCAAGCGGCTCCGTCGGCTCCGCGCAGCCCGCCAGCGGGCGCGGTCCGCGCGGCGGCTTGGCGCCTCCGTCTGAGTTAGGGGCATGTCGACGCCTGGGACGCCGCCGCCTCGGCCAAGAGGCTCGCACCGCGCTGCCGCTGAGTCCGGGGCTCCAGCTGCCGCTTCGGGGTCTCCGCTGCTGTTGCCGGTGCTCAGCGTTCTGGTGGTCCTCGGCGCCATCGGGCTGGCGGCCTGGATGCTGCTCACCTCTGGCGACAGCCCGGAACAGGCTGACCCGACGCCGAAGGTCACCGGGCCGACGGTGCAGCCGTCTGGCACCGCGTCAGCCGAACCCACCAAGGACGGCGGCCAGGGTGACGGCCAGAACAACGGCGGCGGCAACAACAACAACAACGGTGGCACCCAAAACAACAATCAAGGTGGCACCAAGAACAACAACCAGAACGGCGGCGACAAGGGCGGCTCGAACAAGAACGACAACCAGAACGCGCAACCGGTGCCCCAGATCCCGGTGTATGTGTTCAACCAGACATCCATCTCCGGCCTGGCCGCTCAGACGGCGAACGCGCTCGAGTCAGCGGGTTGGAATGTCGTAGGCGTTGACAACTGGGTAGGCAACGTCCCCGCCGACACGGTCTACTTCTATCCAGGTGACCGCGCGGCGGCAGACCGCCTCTCGAACGACTTTCCCGACATCGAACGCGTGTGGCCAGCGTCGGCGCCGATGCCGGCCGGCGCGTTGACGGTGATCCTCGCCGACACCGCCCGCAAGTAGCGCCTATCGCACTGGCCGATCAGTGCGCGCCATCACTGGCGTGGTGAGGATCTCTGAGCACATGTTTCCTCGCATGGTCGATCGCTTCAGGCGTGTGGTCGAACACATGGCCTCGCGTAGCCAGTGCGGCGAACACGCCGTTTGCGGCCAGGACAGCTGCGAACCGAGCAGGAAGGCCCGACATCAGGACGGCGACGTTACGCCGCTCGAGGCCACGGATCGTGTCAGCCAGAACCGCCGCACCAGTGGCGTCCAACGTGGTGACGTGTGAGAGACGCAGGATGACGACGCGGATGTCGCTGACCTCCGTCAGCTCCAAGAGCGCCATGTGAGCGCCGCCGAAGAAGAGCGGACCTTCGAAGCGGTATGCCACGACGTGTTCGGCGAGCAGCGCACTTTCCTCGTCGCTGTGATGGCCAGACGCGGACAGGCTCAAGTCCGCCAGGGGGATCTCCTCGAGGGTGGCGGTTGTCGCCATCTGCCGGAGGGCGAGTGCGCCAGCGGCGATGATGCCGAGGATGACGGCGGTCGCAAGGTCCAGTGCCACAGTGGCAACAAAGGTGACGACAAGAACGGCCGTATCGCTCCGCGAGGAACGGAGCAGCACGCGAACGCTGGATACCTCGACCATGCGTATGGCAGTGGCGATCAGGACGCCGGCGAGCGCCGCAAGCGGAATGAGGCTGACGGCGTCCGCCAGCACCAACACGATGAGCAGCAACATCAACGCGTGGACGAGGGCAGCCAGCCGGGACGTCGCACCGCTACGGACGTTGACCGCCGTCCGTGCGATCGCTGCGGTGGCAGGGATGCCGCCGAAGAGCGGGCTCGCAATGTTGGCGATGCCCTGGCCGAAGAGCTCGCGATCGGGGTTGTGGCGATCAGAGA
>JBBQAL010000067.1:0-15671 GCA_038316135.1 Candidatus Nanopelagicales bacterium
GTCGGCCCCACCGAAGCGGCCAACCTCGCCGTCCTCTGCCGACGCCACCACCGCCTCAAACACACCGCAGGATGGACCGTCACCCTCGACCCCACCGGAGTCATGACCTGGACCACCCCCACCGGACGCACCCACCAAACCCACCCATGGACCTACACCGACCCCGACCCACCACCCGACGAATAGTCACACCTGTCGTCCCGAGGCCCTTCGATGGCACTGGAAGCTGCGCTCAGGAGCAGGGGCCGGTGCTGACTGGATTGTCGGCCGCCAGCCCTTTGGCCACCGCCGAGGCCACTTGGCGCGAGGTCATCGCGTACCCGGTGTCGTCCTGGTCGAGCGACGCAGCAAAGACCACTCCGATGACTTGACCATCCTTGTTCACCACGGGCCCACCGGAGTTACCCGGCCGCACGTTGGCGCGCAGCGAGAGAACTTCGCGCACGACGGTGCCCCCGCCGTAGATATCATTGCCCGGCGCCACCAGCTCGTCGCGCACTCGCGCCGGCGTCGCCTCGAGCCCCCCGTTCTCGGGGTAGCCGATAACAGCCACGTTGTCGCCGCGGGCCGCGGAGTCGGAGAAGGTCAGTGGACGCACGGTGAGATCAGGGGCGTCGATAACGGCGAGATCCATGTCGGGATCGAAGTAGACAACTTCTCCGTCGACAGCGTTGCCGTCCGAAGTGACAACCTGGAGGCTCTTCACCCCGGCGACGACGTGTGCGTTGGTGAGCACGCGGCCAGGGGCGAAGGAAAACCCGGACCCTTCCAATCCCGCGTTGCACGAAGGCGCCTGTCCCAAGATCTTCACCGTCTGCGCGGCAGCCTGGACGACGGGCTCGTTACGGAGGATCGCCGAGTCGGGTGCGCTGATGGTCTTGATCGGTTCTGGCCCAAGACCGGCGAAGACGGTCGGGAACCCAGTCTGGTCGTACATCGTCTCGATCTGCCCGGTGAGGGTGTAAGCCTCAACCGGCATTAGCGCGTCAAAGGCACTAATGACCTGCGACTGACGGACGTCGCGCGCCAGCGAGCTGGAGTTGCCGGTGGCGTAGACCCCTGCGAGGAACCACGCCACCAACAACAAGGTGAACACCGACAGGGCGGACCCGCCGATGTTGTTCAGCTTGACCATGGGGCCCCACGTGACCGCTCCCTGCAGGCGCCGGCCAACCATGCCAACCAACACCTGGCCGAGCGCAGCAAACACAAAGACAATCGCCAGGGCGGCGAGCGCCTTGGGCAGCCCGTCCTGCCATGAGTCGACGGCCTTGGGCGCGAGCCAGAGGCCAACCGCAGCCCCGGTCAAGAAACCAACCAGCGACAGGAGTCCGTAGACCAGGCCGCGCCGCCAGCCGGTAATCGCGAAGAGAAGAGCAGCGACGAGCAGCACGATGTCGATGACGCTCATGCGATGCCTCCTCCTTCAGCAGATGACGGTCAGGGACGGTCGGGGTCGTCAGGCAGCGAAACCAGCCGCGAGCCTGGGCTCCACGGCCGTTCCCACCCCCCTAAGTGAATCAGCCGATCGACCAAACCCCCGGTAAAGCCCCACACAAGAAGGCCACGAACTTCGAAAGCCGGGCCGACGAAACCGCTGTGATGACGCACCTGGCAGCGCCGCTTCGGATCGGCCAGCTCAGCGATTGGCACCCGATGCACCGACGCCACCTCTGCTGGGTCCTTGGCATGCACCGGCGTCGGACGCTGCCACCAGCCAAGCACCGGCGTCACCACGAATCCGCTCGGAGGGATGAACAAGTCAGGCAGAACGGCAACAACCTCAACACCACTTGGGTCGAGGCCGGTCTCTTCCTCAGCCTCGCGCAGCGCCGTGGCAGTAGCGTCGGCGTCGGTGGGGTCGACCCGGCCACCCGGGAAGGCCGGCTGCCCGGCGTGCGAGCGCATGTCATGAGCGCGCTCGATCAGCAAGACGTCGGGTTCGCCGTTCTCTTCCCCGAGCAGGACGAGTACCGCAGATCGGTGCTCGGCATCTGGCGGGGCAGGAAACCGAGTGAGGTCCGCTGCGGAGACGGAGCTGGCCGCAGCGATGAGCCGGTCCATCCACACCGGTGCCGTCATGGGAGGTCGACCAACAGGTGCGTCTGCACCAGCTCACGCATCTGCTCGTACGAGGCGAAGGCACCCGGCAGCACAAACACGACCTCACCGTCCTTCGAGACAAAGAGGGTGGTCGGCTTGGTCACGATGCTGATCTCGCGAGCAAACTGGTTCGCCGGATCGAAGACCGACGGGAAGGTGACTTCGAGCTCGCCGAGCAGCCCTGCCGCCGACTTCGCCTGGTCTTCAGCGTCCACCCCGAGGACGTCGACCACGCCAGAATCGTTCGCCTGCTGCAGCCACGGCAGCTCATCGCGGCACGGCTGGCACCAACTGGCCCAGACATTGATCAGCCGCGGCCGCCCGGTCAGGCCGGCCATTTGGACGGGATCACCGGGGCCAAGGCAGTCGAGCACGATCTCGGGAAGCCCGTCACCGCGACCGACCGGTTCGCCTGACTCGGGGCAACGGTCGATCGACTTCACCGATCCCGCACCGTCCAATGGAACCGGCACCGATTCGCCCTGACCCGGTTGCACCCGCTCGCCAGCGCCCTGATCGGCGGCGCACCCGGAAAGCGTTGTGGCGACGAGGACACCGAGCACCAGCAGGTAACCCGCCCAGCAGCGCAGTCTCACGGAACATCCTTGACGAGCTTGGCCGCCTCGACCGGATCGGTCGGGCCCTCACCGTAGGCGGGACAAAGGCGAGCGATCGGGCATGCACCACAGGCCGGTTTACGGGCGTGACAGCGGCGTCGACCGTGCCAGATCAGCCGGTGCGAAAGCATCGTCCAATCTTTGCGGGGGAAAAGCGCCCCCACTTCGGCCTCGACCTTGTCGGGGTCGGTCTGCTCGGTCAACGCAAAGCGGCGCGCCAGCCGTCCGAAGTGCGTATCGACGGTGAGGCCGGGAACGCCGAAAGCGTTACCGAGGACGACGTTGGCCGTCTTACGCCCCACCCCCGGCAAAGTGACCAGATCTTTGAGCCGACCCGGCACCTCGCCGTCGAACTGATCGCACAACTGCTGCCCCAGAGTGCGGATCGAGTGTGCCTTGGCCCGGAAGAAGCCAGTGGAGCGGATGATCTCCTCGAGCTCGGCGCGGTCTGCTGCCGCGTACGCCTGCGCGTCCGGGTACCTGACGAAGAGCATCGGCGTCACCAAGTTGACGCGCTTGTCGGTGCACTGAGCCGACAAGATCGTGGCAACGAGCAACTCGAGGGGCGTCGTGAAGTCCAGCTCGCAATGAGCGTCCGGATAGAGGTCGGCAAGCTCTTTGTTGATCTTCCGTGCCCTGCGGACTCGGCCGGTTGGCGTCTCGGCGGCCCAACGGGCAGCTGAACGGCGAATCCGGGGGGTTGTCACCCGTCAAGCCTAGGCGCGAGCTCTCATCTCCACCGTACGGGTGACGCTTCCTCAAGGGTTCTGGCAAGTCCGACGATCCCAACAACGAGGAAGTTCAGGGAACGTGAGAGGACCCAGATGACCACGCGGTCACAGGAACGCACAACGCGAGCGGCGGCCAGGGAGGTTCCGCAGCGCAGTGAGGAGTTTGCCCATCTCACCCTGAAGGCGCTCCGCGAGCAGCGTCGCACCCTGGGCGACGAGGAGAACCGCGTCTCCTACTGGCGCAGGCTCATCCAGGCCCGAATGGACCTCATCGAGCTTCATGGCGGCGACGACAGCGTTCGCCTCGGCCGGCTCCGCACGGCCCTGGCCGAGACCCGGGTCGGCAACGGCCGGGGGGCCTTGGTCGACATCATGCCGATCGACGACGTCCCGCCCCTCCCTGACCTCGCCGGCCTCTGGGCTCGCGAGGCCGACCCCGACGACCCAGAGTCGGTCAAGACGCTGAAGCGCGATCTCTCCTTCGCCGAGCTGCAGCTGTCGGCCTATCGGGCCGCCTTGCACCGGCGCCTCGCCGGCACCACCGGCGAGCTGATTGCTCGTTACCGCGAAGACCCACGGCTCGCCCTCATCGCCCTTCCGATCCCGCAGGACGAGCTGATCTGAGGGCGGGAGGCGTCCCGGCCCCCCGAAGTACGCCAATCTCCCCTAGCCTGGTGAACACGTCAGTCGGCGATTAACGTATTCGCCTGCGACTGGCACCGACCCGGAGGTGAGTGCGTGGACGACGACGTCCTACGGCGGACGCCGCTCTTCGCCGCTCTCGACGATGCCGCGGCAGCGGCGCTGCGGGCGACCATGAGCCACCAGACCGTGCCCAGAGGCGATGTTGTCTTCTCCGAGGGTGAGCCAGGTGACCGGCTCTTCATCATCGCCGACGGCAAGATCAAGCTCGGCCAGACTTCCGGCGACGGCCGTGAGCAGGTGATGGGCGTTCTCGGGCCGGGTGCCATGTTCGGCGAGTTGTCGCTCTTTGACCCGGGTACCCGCACCTCCACGGCATCGGCGGTCACCGACTCGGTGTTGCTCTCGCTCAGCCAGCGCGACCTTCGGCCGTGGTTGACCGGTCGTCCCGAGGTCGCCGAGGCACTTCTGCAAGCTCTCGCGCAACGGCTCCGCCGAGCCAACGAGGCGATGGCCGATTTGGTCTTCAGCGACGTTCCCGGCCGCGTCGCAAAAGCACTGCTCGACCTCGCCGACAAGTTCGGCCAACCACAGCCCGACGGCAGCATGCTGGTCGCCCACGACCTGACGCAGGAAGAGCTGGCCCAGCTCGTCGGCGCGTCGCGTGAGACGGTCAACAAGTCGCTGGCCGACTTCGCCTCACGCGGCTGGATACGGCTTGAGGCCCGCTCAGTAATATTGATCGACGCCGAACGGGTTGCCCGGCGCGCTGGCTGAAGCGTCAGCTGCGCATGGCTTCGGCGGCTCGCGAGTTCCCCTTCGCCGACAGGTACTCCAGCTGTGACTGAACTTGTGCGATGACGACGTCGTGCAGCGCTGGCCCTGAAAGGCCGTAGACAGCCGTCGCGACCTCACCCACTGTTGCTGCGCCAGCGTCCAGCACACTAGTGACTTGCGCCAAACGCTTGGTGCGGTGCGCGATGAGGGTGTCTATCGCCGGAAGCCCCCACAACACGAGCGGGCCGTGCCCCGGTAGCAGCGTTAGCGAGCCTCCGGCCGCCGCCAAGTCGCGCAGCCGACTGAGCGAGTTGAGGTAGTCGCCCAGACGGCCGTCGGGCCACGCAATCAATGACGACCCCTCGCCCAAGATGGTGTCTCCGGTGAGCAGCGCGCCGTCGCGAGGGAGGAGGAGGCAGACCGAGTCAGCGGTATGACCTGGAGTCGCGATGACCTGCACCGTGAGCCGGTCGATCTCGATCTGCTCACGGTCGCGCAGGGGAACCGTGCCACGACACCACGCTGGATCGAGAGCGCGGACGGGTGCCTGAGTCTGCTCATGCAACGCGCCGACCGCCGCCGAGTGGTCGGCGTGCCAGTGCGTCAACAGAATCAGTGCTACCTCACACCCGGCTCGCTCTACCTCACCGAGCACCGCATCCAGATGAGCCGGGTCATCTGGCCCGGGGTCGACGACGATGCACTGCTCGGCGTCGGGCTCGAAGAGCACCCAGGTGTTGGTGCCGGCCAGCGTCAGAACTCCGGGGTTGGTCGCCGTGACGCACCGCGCGCGTTGGGGTGCGACGCCTTCAACCGGCTCGATCATTCGGTCACCGCCTCGATGTGGGTGGGAGCAGCCGCCAAGGCTGCCATTACATCGTCGTACTCCGACAACGACGTCAGAGTGCTGATCGTAGGCGGCCACATGGGTAGCGATCCCGCCGCGAAGGCATCAACGGCCGCTCGGACGGCGAACCAGGAGCCGGCAGCCACTTCGCCGGTCAGCGGCTCGGGCGCCTGGTCAGGCGGACAGGCCGCGAGATAGAACCGAGCATCGAAGCGACGGGTGTCACCAGGCGGCGTCACCCAGCGGGCCCATGGCGTCAACGCGGCAGGGTTGAGCCGGACGCCGCTCTCCTCCCACGTCTCGCGAGCGGCAGCGGCCAGATGCGCTCGCACGACGTCCAGGTCCGAGTCAAGCCAGACGTCAGCTTCACCGGAAACGTCATGAGTGACCGATGAGAAGTCTTCGTCCTCGTCGACCCGCCCGCCGGGAAAGGCGTACATCCCGGCGGCGAACGCTAGCGTCGCGGCACGCTGCTGCAACCAGACCTCGAGCCCGTCAGCGCCGTCGCGCAACAACACCACGGTGGCAGCCGGACGGATCGGCATGGTCTCGGTCATGCGCCCACCGGCTTCGGTAGGAAGGGTCTGGCTACATCATCAGCGAACCGTGCCAGTACTGGCGAAATGACGGCCAGGATCAGCACGTAGGCGGCCGTCAGCGGTCCGGCACCGTCGAGCCCGGACGCGACCGCGAGGCCCGCGATCACCACCGCGAACTCCCCACGGGCCGTGAGCACCAGCCCCGCGCGCATCCGACCACGCGGACCTGCCCCGTCCCGACCAGCGGCGTACCACCCGGTGATCACCTTGGTGAACAAGGTGACGGCAGCCAGGACAGCGGCACCCAGCAGCACGGGGGGAAGGGCCGAGGGGTCGATCGAGAGCCCGAACGACACGAAGAACACCGCCGCGAACACATCCCGCAAGGGCGAGAGCAACGCCCTGGACCGTTCGGCAGCCTGACCGGTGAGCGCGAGTCCGACCAGGAAGGCGCCAACCGCCGCCGAGGCATCGAGCAGAGTCGTGAGGCCAGCCACGACGAGCGTGATCCCGAAGACCCGGAGCAGCACCTGCTCGTCTTCGGCCTGCGCCAGCCGGTGACTCAGCCGGTCGCCGAAGCGACGGGAGCCGAGCAGAACCGCAAGGACCGCCGTCACGGAGGCGCTGACGGCGATGACGACCTCCACGATGCCGCCTCCAGCCACCAGTACCGCGACGAGGGGCAGGTAGACCGCCATGGCAATGTCCTCCAGCACCAGGATCGCAAGCACAGAGGGTGTCTCGCGGTTCGACAACCGATCCAGGTCCCTCAGGACGCGTGCCACGATCCCCGACGACGACACCCAGGTGACGCCGGCCATCACGAGCGCGCCCGTCCACGAGTCGAGGAGAATCCAGCCTGCGACTGCGCCAGGCGTCGCGTTCAGTAGCAGGTCGACGAATCCCGAGGGCACATGGTGGCGCAGCACACTCGCGAACTCGTCAGCTGAGAACTCAAGGCCGAGCGTCAGCAGCAGGAGGATGAGGCCGATCTCGGCGCCAACGGACAGGAAGCCGGCCGAGGCATCCAGGGATACGGCGCTGCCCTCTCCGAGAACCAGCCCAGCCAACAGATAGAGCGGCACAGGGGAGAGCCCGTACCGGCGGGCTAGCCCACCGAGGATTCCCAAGCCGAACAGGACTGCGCCGACCTCGATGAGCAGGTCGGCGAGCTGCGGCGCGACGGCAGCTGCCAGAGCCCCGTCCACACTCACGGCGCTCCGAGCAGCGTCCGAATCTTGGCGATGCCCTCGCTGGTCCCGATGACGACAAGCACGTCCCCTGACTCCAGGTCTTGGGCAGGAAGGGGCGAGGCAATCACCTGGTCGTCGCGCACCAGCGCCACTACCGACGAACCTGTCCTCGTCCGAGCCTGGGTGTCGCCCAGCGTCTTCCCCTCGTACGGCGAGCCGGGTGCAATCTCGATCTGCTCCGACGCCAACCCCGGGACCTCACGGCTGAGGTCGGCCAGCTTCACGGCGATGCGCGGCGCTCCCAGGATCTCGGCCATGGTGACCGCCTCGTCCTCGTCGAGCCGGAAGAGAGTGCGCCCCACATCAGGGTCGTCGGAGTCGTAGCTTGAGACGGTGTAGTGATCATCGCGGGTGGAGACGACACAGAGACGGTGACCGTCGGACGTGGTGAACTCGTAGCGACGGCCGACCCCCGGGAGCAGAGTCTCGATGACGTCCATGTCAGACAACCTCGACGATGAGCTCCACCTCGACGGGGGCGTCGAGCGGCAACGACACAACGCCAACGGCACTACGCGCATGCGCCCCGGCATCGCCGAAGACATGGCCCAGCAGGTCGCTGGCACCGTTGACGACGCCCGGTTGCCCGGTGAAGTCAGGCGCACTGGCGACATACCCGACAACCTTGACGACCCGGGTCACTGCGGACAGGTCGCCTGTAACCGATCGAACTGCGGCCAGTGCGTTCAGAGCACAGGTGCGTGCTGCGTCCTTGGCCGCCTCGGCATCGACCTCAGCCCCCACCTTGCCGGTCACGAGCATCTTGCCTCGCACCATGGGCACTTGGCCGGACGTGTACACGTAGGAGCCTGACCTCACGGCCGGAACGTAGGACGCAAGCGGCGTTACGACTTCAGGAAGTTCAAGACCGAGCTCGGCGAGGCGCTGCTCAGGTGTGACCATCAGCCCTCCAGCGGCCGCTTGAAGTACGCGACGAGCTGCTCGGCGTTGGGTCCTGGCACAACCTGAACGAGCTCCCAGCCGTCCTGGCCCCAGGTATCGAGAATCTGCTTGGTCGCATGAATCAACAATGGTGCTGTCGCGTACTCCCACTTGGTCATGGCGTCACCCTAGCTGCCGCGGGAGGCCGCGCCTAAGCCGCGAGCTGCGCGTAGGGTCGGACCCGTGGGAGCACAGAGTCGGACCCGGCTGCACATCGTCACCGGTAAGGGTGGCACTGGCAAGACGACCACAGCGGCGGCCCTCGCACTTCACCTGGCGTCCGACGGACGACAGGTTCTCCTTATCGAGGTGGAGGGGAGACAAGGGATTGCCCAGCTCTTCGACGTGCCGCAGCTTCCGTACGAAGAGCGGAAGGTCGCCGTCGCCAGGGGAAACGGTGATGTGTACGCCCTAGCCATCGACCCCGAGGACGCCCTCTACGAGTACCTCGAGATGTATTACCACCTCGGTAGAGCGGGGAAGGCACTGCGAAAGGTCGGCGTCGTCGAGTTTGCGACCACGGTGGCTCCTGGCGTGCGCGATGTGCTCCTGACCGGGAAAGCCTTCGAAGCCACCCGCCGCCGCAATGGCCAGCAGTACGCCTACGACGCGGTGGTGGTGGACGCGCCTCCTACCGGAAGGATCGGCCGCTTCCTCAACGTGAATGCCGAGGTTGCGGGGCTCGCCAAGGTGGGGCCGATCAGGCGACAGGCCGACGCGATCATGGGGCTGCTGCGATCACCGCGAACTGCAGTTCATCTGGTGACGCTTCTCGAGGAAATGCCCGTCCAAGAGACAACCGACTCGGTCGCCGAGCTTCGTGCGCTTGACCTTCCGGTGGGTGCAGTCATCGTCAACCAGACGCGTCAACCGGCGCTGCGGTCAGCCGAGTTGCAGGCAGCCCGCGCCGGGACGCTCGATGGGGCCGAGATCGCCGCAGGGCTGAAGACGACCGGTCTCGACAGCCACGACGGCCTCCTGGAGGCTCTGACGCGCGAGGCGGCCTCTCATGCTGAGCGGGTCAGCCTTGAGCGCACCGAACGCAAGCAGATCACCGCCATCGGCCTACCGGTTGTTGAGCTCCCTTGGCTCGCTGACGGGGTCGACCTCGCCGGTCTTTACCAGCTGAGCGACCTGCTGGGTCAGACCAAGAGCGAGGTGCCGTGGTGAGCACTCAGGCCCTCGACGTCGACGCGCTGCTGCACGACCCAGGGACGACGATCATCGTCTGTTGCGGGGCGGGTGGTGTCGGTAAGACCACAACGGCTGCAAGCCTGGGCGTCAGAGCAGCCCAACGCGGACGCCGAGTCTGCGTGCTGACGATCGACCCTGCGCGTCGCCTCGCGCAGTCGCTCGGACTCGAGGAGCTCGACAACACTCCGCGCCCGATCACTGACGTTGGAAGGGATGGTGGTGCGCTCTTCGCGATGATGCTCGACATGAAGCGCACGTTCGACGAAATCGTTCAGCAGCACTCTGATCCGGACCGCGCAGCACAGATCCTCGACAACCCCCTATACCAATCACTGTCGAGCTCGTTCGCAGGCACGCAGGAGTACATGGCGATGGAGAAGCTGGGCCAACTGCACCGCGAGGCGATCGAGAACGGCGAGTGGGACCTAGTCATCGTTGACACTCCCCCCAGTCGCTCCGCGCTCGACTTTCTCGATGCCCCGGCACGGCTGGGGGTGTTCCTCGACGGACGGTTCATCCGCATCCTGCTGGCCCCAGCCCGAGCCGGTGGCAAGGCTTACATGAAGGTTTTTGGAGGCGCCTTCTCGTTGGTCACAGCGTCGCTGAACAAGTTGTTAGGAGCGCAACTGCTCAGCGACCTCCAGACCTTGGTGGCAGGGCTGGACTCGGTATTCGGCGGATTCCGGGAACGCGCCGAGAGCACCTACGCCCTTCTGCAAGATCCAGGAACCGCGTTCCTTGTCGTGGCGGCACCCGAAACCGATGCGCTTCGCGAAGCATCCTTCTTCGTCGAGCGGCTGCAGCAAGACGCGATGCCACTCGCTGGACTGGTTCTGAACAGGGTGCACACCACGGAGGCGCCGGATGTCTCGGCCGCTCGCGCCGAGGTGGCCGCCGAGGACCTCGACGAGGCTGGCGAACACCCGCTGACGGCTGCGCTGTTGCGGCTGCACGCCGACACGATGCGCGTCAGGGATCGCGAGCGTCATCTCCTGCGCCGCTTCACCGGCGCGCATCCCGACATCGCCGTCGTCGCAGCTCCGGCATTACCGGGAGACGTACACGATGTGCACGGCCTTGAACAGGTGGGAGCCGCTTTAGCCGGTTCGGTCTCGGTGCTGGACTAGCCGGCGACGCGAACCCCTTGGTCATCACGCTGCTCGTAGGTGTCGCGAGCCGTCTGCAACAACCGGCGCCACGACGTGACGTTCGGGCGCCGGCGCAGCAGGGCACGCCGCTCGCGCTCGGTCATGCCACCCCACACACCGAACTCGACCTCGTTGTCGAGTGCGTCAGCGAGGCACTCGGTGCGCACAACGCACCCCGAGCACAGGGCCTTGGCGCGGTTCTGTGCTGCGCCCTGGACAAAAAGTGCGTCCGGGTCGGTCGTGCGACAAGCCGCACGAGCCGACCAATCCTCGATCCACGCCATGGGTCCCCTCCCCCTTTGGTGGCCCGTCCCCCGAGCCACCACGTTCTGTAACCGAATCGTCCCCGACTGGCGAACCGTTACCAGATTTCGCTACGCCGTGTGACCGCTGACGCTAGAGATAGGGAGGCCTTCACCAAAACCCCCTGAAAGGGGGAACTCTCCTGACTCTTTAGGACTACGGACCGCCCGGTCGGCGGCAGAATACTCACAGAAGGTGACATGCAAATAGCAGAGAGTGGTCAGCCGGATCGCGCGGTTTCCACCGAACGGCCGGCCGTCGTCCCCGGATGAAGTTCTCTCACCTACCCTGGAGTGGTGGCTTCCCCGTCAAGCGGCGCCGGTTCCCGGTCGCTGCTCTTCCTCGCGCTGAGCGCCATTGCCGGCGTCCTGGTAGCTGGCATTGCGCTGCCGGCGATCGGGCTGGTCGGGCTCACCGCGAAGCGGGGGGCGGAGAACTTCGAGTCGCTGCCGGCCGAGCTAATCGTGCCGCCCCTGAAGCAACGCTCGCGGCTGCTGGCCGCCGACGGCACCGTGCTGGCCACCTTCTACAGCCAGAACCGCGTTTACGTACCGATGGACAAGATATCCCGCCAGATGCAGGACGCCATTGTCGCCGTCGAGGACGCCCGCTTCTACGAACACAACGGGATCGACCTCCGTGGCACCCTGCGCGCCATCATTGCCAACACCCAGGCCGGTGAGGTCACCCAGGGCGGGTCAACCATCACGCAGCAGTACGTCAAGAACGTGCTCGCCGCAACGGCTGACACCCCAGAAGAGAAGGCGGCTGCAACCGAAGACTCAGTAACCCGCAAGATCCGCGAGCTGCGCTACGCCCTCGGCCTGGAGGAGCAGTGGAGCAAGAAACGCATCCTCGAGGGCTACCTGAACATCGCCTACTTCGGTTCACAGGCATACGGCATCGAAGTCGCAGCCCAGCGCTACTTCTCGGTTCCCGCGTCCGACCTGAACGCGGGGCAGGCCGCGACCTTGGCCGGAATCGTCAAGTACCCGTCGCTCTACGACCCGCTCATCAATCCCAAGGAGAGTGAGTCGCGCCGCGACTTCGGGCTGCAGCGGATGGCCGACGAGAACATGATCAGCCAATCGACGGCCGACAAGTTTGCCAAGCAACCGCTGAAAAAGACGCTCGACCCCAGCGACCTCACCCGTGGCTGCCTTGTCTCTCGTGCACCGTTCTTCTGCGACTACGTGGAGAACGTCTTCTTGGACGACCCGGCCTACGGCGCCACTCGAAGCGACCGACGCAAGCTGCTCTACGGCGGGGGCTTGACCATCCGCACAACCTTGCAGATGGATGACCAAGCGGCTGCACAGGCGGGGATCGAAGCACACCTGCCGACCGGTGATCCCAGCGGTCGAGTTGCTGCCATTGCCATGCTCGAACCCGGCACCGGCAACGTGACCGCCATGACCCAGAACCTCAAGTACGGCAAGGGCAAGGACGCCAGCTACATCAACAACTCGGTCGATCTGAAGTACTCCGGTACGAACGGCAACCAGCCCGGGTCGACCTTCAAGATCTTTACCCTGGCCGCCGCTATCGAGCAGGGGCAGCCGATGGACGACGTCATTGTGTCGCCGTCCTCGCGCGTGATGCCGTACGGCACGTATCAGGACTGCGAGGGCAACACGGAGCAATCCTGGCCGGTAGAGAACTACAGCGGTGCACCACCAGGTAACTACACGATGTATCAGGGAACTGCCCTGTCGATCAATACGTACTTCGCTGAGCTGGCCAAACGAACGGGCCTCTGCAACATCTGGGACGTCGCGTCTCGAGCCGGCGTCACGGCCGCGGGCAACGGCGACGGATACTCAGCAGGTGATGCTCCGATCGACAGCACGGCGATGCAGCTGACGCCAGGGATCATCGGTGGGTCGTTCGGTATGTCACCTCTCACCCTCGCCGAGTCATACGCCACCTTCGCAGCGCGCGGCCTGCATTGCGAGCCGCGTTCGATCACCGCGATTCGGACCCTGGACAAGCAAGAGCTTGACGTTCCCAAGCCTGACTGTCAGCAAGTGATCGAGCCGGAAGTTGCCGACGCCGTCAACGATGTGATGGTGGGCGTTGTCCAGAACGGTACGGCCGCGGTCGGTGATCTGGGGCGTCCGACTGCTGCCAAGACGGGGACGACGAGCGACTTCCAGGCACTCTGGTTCGCCGGGTACACCCCCAACCTTGCCGCCGCAGTGTGGACCGGACATCCCACCTCGCCGGTGAAGTACCCGATGGCAGATGTGACCATCAATGGCGTGTATCAATCGGCCTGGGCCGGAAGCACCCTGCCCGGGCCGATCTGGCAGACCGCCATGCTCGGAGCCGTCGCCGATCTGCCAGTTGAGAGTTTCGTTCCGCTCAATCCCGAGCTGGTCGACGGCGCGCAGCTGTCGCTGCCATCGTTGGCCGGACTGAGTCCAGAAGACGCGGTCAAGAAGCTCGACGACCTGAATCTGAAATCGAATGTGTCCGAGACGTCGGTTGCGTCGTACCAGCCACAGGGCACCGTCGCGTATACCAGCCCCGGTGCTGGGTACACCGTGCAACCGGGGGCGACGGTGACCATCTACTTGAGCAACGGCGTCCCACCACCGCCCGCACCCGATCCGACCAAGACGTCTGATGGCGGCAACGGGGGTGGCGGCACAGACACCGGTGGTGGGGGCGGAGGCGGAAGCAACCCTCCCGGGAACTCCGACGGGAAACCCGGCGGCGGCAACACCAACCCCTAACCCATCAGGGATGGTTAGGGGGCCAGTTGGCGCTTGACCTCAGCTGCGACCCGTCCACCGTCGGCGCGTCCATCGACCTTCGGCTGGACGACCTTCATGACCTGCCCCATCATCTGCGGCCCGGACGCGCCGCTCTCGCCGATCGCTGCCGCGACTAGGGCAGCGAGCTCGTCGTCGTCCAACTGGGCCGGCAGGTAGCCCTCGAGCACCGCAGCCTCGGCGAGCTCGGCGGCTGCCCGATCAGGGTGACCAGCCTCGGCGTACGCCGTCGCGGCCTCCCGGCGTTTCTTCAGCTCGCGGGCCAACACCTTCAACACCTCCTCGTCGGAGAGCTCACGGGCCTGCTTGCCGGCGACCTCCTCATTCGTGACCGAGGTGAGGGCCATGCGCAACGTCGACCTACGGACATCGTCCTTGGCTCGCATGGCATCAGTGAGATCTGCATGCAACTGCTCCTTGAGGCTCATGCCTCCATCTTCGCTCAGGCAGCCGAGGTGTCACACTGTTTTCCGTGCCCCGCACCCGAACACTTCTCGCTGCCGCCGTCGCGGCCAAGGCTGCCGGCATCGGCTACGCCGTGTGGGAGGCCCACCAGTACCGGCTCCGTCGGGTCACCGTGCCGGTCCTAGACGCCGGGGCCGAGCCGCTCCGGGTCCTGCACGTGTCCGACCTGCATCTCACTCCCCGCCAGAAAGGGAAGGCTGCCTGGGTGCGCCGGCTCGCCGCACTCGAACCGGACTTCATCGTCAATACCGGCGACAACCTCGCACACCCAGATGCCGTTCCCACGGTTCTCGACACCCTCGATCCCCTGCTCGACGTCCCTGGGGTCTTCGTCATGGGATCGAACGACTACTACGGGCCGGTGTGGAAGAACCCGGCGCGCTACCTTCTGCCCGACTCGGGGGGCCGGTCCTTCGGGCAGCCGTTGCCCTGGCAAGACCTCCGCGATGGCTTCGTCTCGCGCGGTTGGGCTGACCTGAACAACCGCGAAGCCGAGCTCAAGGTGCGCCAGCAACGCATCTCAGCCGTGGGGACCGACGATGCGCACCTCGGGCTCGATCGCTACGCAGACGTTCCCTACCGCGAACCTGAGGACGGCGCCCTACGAGTTGGTGTGACCCATGCGCCATATCTGCGCGTCGTTGACGCGATGGCCAGGGACGGATTCGAACTCATTTTCGCCGGCCATACTCACGGGGGCCAGCTTTGCCTTCCTGGCTTCGGAGCACTGGTCACCAACTGCGACCTGCCAGCTTCGCAGGCGAAGGGCCTCCACCAGCGCAGTGACGCGTGGCTGCACGTGTCGGCAGGACTTGGGACCTCTCCCACCGCGCCCATCCGGTTTGCGTGTCCGCCCGAGGCGACGTTGCTCACTCTCGTTCCACGGCTCTGAGGCGATTTCGGCACGCTCCACGCGGTTCGGTAGGCTGACAAGGCTTTGGCGGGGTGTGGCGCAGCTTGGTAGCGCGCTTCGTTCGGGACGAAGAGGTCGTGGGTTCGAATCCCGCCACCCCGACAACGTGTGATGAGGGTGGGGCCGGATTCGGCTCCACCCTCAGTCCTGTTCACTGTGACCTCACGCATCACCCAAGGCTGAAGGTGCGTCCAGCTTCGGCCATCTCGCGCGGATCATCAGCGAGGTCAGGCGCTGCAAGGATTTGTGGTAACAACGAAGGCTCGGTCGTCAATGCCTGAAAGACCATGGCCACCGTGACGTCGTGGTCAGGTCGGTGCGTGATCTCTACCGGATCACCGCCCTGAACACTGCCAGGGGCTAGCACACGCAGATATGCACCAGGACGCGCCGCCGCGGTGAAAGTTTTGAGCCATCCGG
>JBBQAL010000100.1:0-10426 GCA_038316135.1 Candidatus Nanopelagicales bacterium
GTAGTGACTGCCCAGCGAGGTGCCGGGTGGCGGTGCGTCCACGTGCCGCACCGGGGGGACGGCGTGGCCCGGCGGCTCGATCGGACGCCGACGGGCGGGCTGCTCGGTCACGGTCGGACCCTACCCGCGCATCGGCATTGAAGGAGTGCCACCCTGGGGGCGTGCCAACCCCTGACGCGGTCTCCTTCCGCGAGCGGCTCACGGCCCCTTGGTGGTTCTGGGCAGTCGTGGTCTTTTGGGCCATGACCCTCGCGATCGCGTACGGCTCAGCCATCGCGACCCAGGTCGGCGTCGTGGTTGGCGTCGCGGCATTCACCCTGGCGTCGCTCGGACTGGCTCGAGTCGCCACCGAGGTGACTGTCTCCCCGGTTGGACTGGCCGTCGGGTCGGCCCATCTGCCGTGGGACGCGGTCGGAGAAGTCGAGGTGCTCGATTCCGACGCCGCTCGGCGTCGTCGCGGCACCGAGGCAGACTCGCGCGCCTTTGTGCTGCTCCGCGGTTGGGTACCGACCGCGGTTACTGTCACCGTTGTCGACCCCCGAGATCCCACTCCGTACTGGTACGTGTCGACCCGTTCGCCAGAACGGTTGGCAGCCGCACTCAAAGGTGCTCGACACGCGACGTCGCATGCCGGCTCCGTCACCGACGTGACAGGATCGGCGTCAGTACCGTCAGCCGAGGAGGGAACGTGATGGGCACTCCTGAGGAGTCAGCTGGTCTCCCGAAGGCGGTGGTGACGATTGCGGCCATCGGTGCCGGTCTCGTCGCGCAGAAGTTGGTGAGTGTCGGGTGGCGGTTTGTCCGTGGCACCGACCCGGGCTCAGACGATGACAGCCCGCTGCCCGAGACTTTGATCTTTGCCGCCGTAAACGCTGCCTCGGTGGCCGTCGCCAAGAACTGGACCGTTCAGCGCGCCAAGCGCGTTGGCGCCTAGTGGTCGCAGGTCGTCGCAGCCCGGTGGACGTCGCGCCTCGATGCAGTTAGCTGCAGTCTTTACAGACCGGCTTGCCACTGACCTTCTTGGCGAGCTGACTGCGGTGGTGCACCAGGAAGCAGCGCGAGCAGGTGAACTCGTCCTCCTGCTTGGGGACGACGCGGACCGTCAGTTCTTCCCCGGACAGGTCGGCACCGGGCAGCTCGTGCGACTCCGCTAACTCAGTCTCGTCGACGTCGACGGTCGAGGAGGCAAGATCAGCCCGACGAGCCTTGAGCTCTTCGAGGCTGTCCTCGGACAGCTCGTCATCGGTCTTGCGGGGGGTGTCGTAATCGGTTGCCATGGGTTCAGGACCCCTCCTTCGAGGATCCGCTACTCCTATCGGTACTGGTAGCTGCCGGTGTAACACAACTGACGGGTAATTTCTGCCCGTCTGCCAGGTATCAGCCGGGCTCGGTGGGAGATTGTGCCCTAGCCTGCCCCTGCGCGTCGCGTCGACAGTGACGTCGGCGCGTCTAACAGAGGAATTTCTGTCGACCTGAGGGGAATCATCATGGCCGTGTACGCCCTAGGCGAACGGATGCCAACGATCCACCCCGACGCCTTCGTCCACCCCGACGCCGTCGTCATCGGGGCTGTATACCTGGGATCGCAGGCCACCGTGTGGCCGGGGGCGGTACTACGCGGCGACTACGGAACCATCTCGATCGGCGCCAGAACCTCAGTCCAGGACGGGGCTGTGATTCATGCCACATCTGAGCTTGCCACCACCATTGGGGACGACTGCGTGATCGGGCACCTGGCCCATCTTGAGGGCTGCGTTGTCGAGGACGGCTGCCTCGTTGGCTCCGGCTCGATCGTCTTGCACCGGGCCACTGTCCGCAGCGGAGCCATCGTCGGAGCCGGTGCCGTTGTGTCAGGGGGCACCGACGTTCCGGCCCGTGCGATGGCCTTGGGCGTTCCAGCCAAGATTCGCGAGGATGCCGTGCCCGCGCATGCATTTGCCGAAACCGTCGCGCTCTACGTCGCCAACGGCCACCGCTACCGGGCCGAACTCCGCCGCCTCGACTGAGCCGCTCAACTGGCCGATTCGTAGCGCCGCGCCCTACTGCCAGGCACCGACCTGAGCTAGCAACGCCTCCAGGGGCGCAGCAAGCTTGGGCCCAGATGCGACGACCGAACCGTCGGGGCGCTCCGCCACAACGGCGCCGGCCTCCCTCGCGATGAGCCCGCCCGCGGCCCGGTCCCACGGTTGCAGTCCGCCCTCGAAGAAGCCATCGACGCGACCAGCCGCGACGGAGCAAAGGTCCACCGATGCCGCTCCTGCCCTGCGGATGTCCCGCACCTGACTGACCAGCAGCCCGACCGCCGGCCCCTGCTTCACGCGGGTTTCGGCGGCGTAGGCGAAGCCAGTGGCAATGAGCGCTTGGGACAGATCGGCGCAGTCACTCACGGCAAGTCGGCTCCGGCGACCATCGTCGTCGACCCAGGCCCCCATTCCCTTGCTGGCAGAAAAGAGCGTGGCTGTCGTTGGCACCATCACAGCAGCACCCACCACTTCGCCGCGCCAAACTGCCGCGATGCTCACGGCCCACTCAGGTAGGCCATAAAGGAAGTTCACTGTTCCGTCGATCGGGTCGACCACCCACTCCAGGTCGGCGCCAGAATCTCTACTTCTGCCGCTTTCCTCCCCCCACCAACCGGCATCCGGATAGGCAGCCAGCAGCCGCTCCCGGATCATCGCCTCGGCCTCACGGTCGGCAGTCGTGACGACGTCGGTCGGCCCAGACTTGGTGTCCGACTCAACCGACCGGTGCTCGCGCCGCCACTGAAACAAGTGACTTCCGACCTCACGGGCCGTAGCTGATGCGAGCGCCGTAAACGCCTGGGCGTCGAGCTCGGTCACGGTGACGACACCGGGTCGGAGCCGGCAACGGCTGCCAGCGGCGCCCGTGGGTTGGGACAGCAGCCGGCCGCGCAACGATCAGGACTGGCCGCCAGCTGGCCAACTCTGGAGCGTCGCTCCAGAGCGACACCGTCGAGTCGTTCTCGCACCAGCTCACCCACCATCGACACCATCCGAGGGTCGGTGCCAGGAGTCGCCACCCGAACCATCGGCAGACCGACCTCATCAGCGGTGGTTCTGGCCTGGGTGTCGAGATCCCAGAGCACCTCCATGTGGTCCGAGACGAAACCAATCGGCACCACCACGGCCGCTGTGCACGACTGACCCGCCAGCGCACGCAGATGGTCGTCGATATCCGGCCCGAGCCAGGGAATGTGCGGAGCCCCGCTCCGCGACTGGTAAACGAGGTCCCACGGCAGGTCGATGCCGGTGGCCGCACGGACCTGCGAGGCGACGAAGCCAGCCACCTCGCGGTGCTGCTGGACGTACGAGCCTCCGGGCAGCCCGATCGCGGGGCCGCTGCCGTCGGCCATTGACTCTGGGATCGAGTGCGTGGTGAAGACCAGGCGCGCCATCGACCTCTCTGTCTCCGTCAAGTTGCGCACAGCTTCAGCCGTCGCTTCGGCGAACGGAGCGAGAAAGCCGGCGTGGTTGAAGTACGGCCCGAGTCGCTCGATCGTCGGTCCGTCCCCGCCAATCGTGGACAGAGCCGTCGCAAGGTTCTCGCGGTACTGACGACATCCGCTGTACGACGAGTAGGCCGACGTGAAGAACGCCAGAGCTCGTTTCACGCCGTCAGCACGCATCTCGTTCATGGCGTCAACAAGGTATGGGCTCCAGTTCCGGTTGCCCCAGTAGACCGGAAGATCGATGCCCTGCCTCGGCAGCTCTTCGCGCAGCTTGGCGAGGAACTCACGGTTCTGCGCGTTGATCGGGCTGACTCCCCCGAAGTGGAAGTAGTGCTGCCCGACCTCACGCAATCGCTCGTCGGGAATTCCCCGTCCCCGCGTGACGTTCTGAAGGAACGGCACCACCTCATCTGGGCCTTCTGGCCCACCGAACGACACGAAGAGCAAGGCGTCGAACGCCTCATCAGCGGACTGGTTGGCCATGGCAGCATCCTGGCAGCAATCACCTCGGCGCGCCGGGCGGTGAGCAACGGCGCAGACCAGGCCCCGGTCGACCTCCCAGATAGCGTGACGCAATGGCCAGTCCCTACGTGCAGCTGCTTCGGACGCCGCATGCCTGGCCCTTCTCGCTCGCCGGGTTCTTCGCGCGGCTACCCATCGCCATGGGCGGGCTCGCCCTGCTCTTGCTCATCGTCGATAGCACCGATTCGTACTTCCTTGCGGGCGCCGTCGATGCCACGTACATCCTGATTGGATCATTTGCCGCGCCCGCCATCGCGATCCTGATCGACCGGTACGGCCAACGCCGTGTCATTGGGCCGCAGATCACCATTCACGTGCTCGGTATCTCGGCGATCTTGATCCTGTCCGCCCGTGATGCCCCGCTCTGGACCTTCTTCATCGCCGCCGCTGTGGCAGGGGCCGCACTGCCGGTCATCGGGTCAGCGGTACGCGCTCGGTGGTCCTACGTGTTGGGCGAATCGCCGTTGCTCCGCAGCGCGTACTCGTGGGAGTCGGTCGTCGACGAGTTCGTCTTCATCACCGGCCCTCCGCTGGCTGCGGGCGTGGCGGCAACCGTAGGAGCACCAGCGGCGCTGGCACTGACCGCCGTAATCGGCGCGACCGGAACCGCCGCCTTACTGGCTCAGTCCTCAACAGAGCCAGCCCCGCGTCCGGAGACCCGCCTGGGCGGACGACTGGCGATCACCTACCCCGGGATGCGCGCCGTTGTCATGGTCATGGCCATGCTTGGCGTCGTCTTCGCAGGCGTCGAGGTCACCGTGATCGCCACTGCCCGTGAGGGCGGATCGGTGGCCGCGGCAGGAGTCGTCCTGGCGATTTGGTCGGTCAGCTCGATGGTCTCGGGGCTGATCATCGGCGGAATGCAGCGGCTCCCCGCGCTGCCCCTCCAGCTCGTCGGCGGTGCCGCGGCAACCACGTTGCTGCTGGCCCCGCTCTTCTTCGTGCACTCCTTGGCCGGCATCGGCGCTGTCTTGTTCTTCGCAGGGGCCGGTGTCTCGCCGGCCCTGATCGCCGGATTTGCCCTGGCGGCCCGGCTGGTGCCTGGTGCTGCCCTGACCCAGGCGCTGACCTGGACATCAACGGCGATCGGGGTGGGGTTTGCGCTCGGGTCACCCGCGAGTGGGTGGCTGGTCGACGAGGTATCGATCAACGCGGGCTTCTGGGTGGCCATCACCGCAGGTGCGGTGGCGACGTTCGCGGCCCTTGTCGGGCTGCGAAGCATGGGGCACCTCTACGTCGATCCCGGGGAGAGCACCGAGTCGACCGAGCAGGTGTGACATTCTTGCGGCCATGGCAGATCTTCGACTGGTGGGCGTCACCGATGACGGTGGCCAACTGATCCTCCAACGTGAGGACGGCGGACAAGAGCATCTGGCGGTCGACGATCGGCTCCGTTCGGTGCTGCGGCGTCCGGCGGCTGAAGCCACTCAGACCCAGCTCGACCTCGAGAGCCGGCTCAGCCCGAGGGAGATCCAGGCACGGATCAGGAGCGGTCAGAGCATGGACGAGGTCGCCGCCGAGGCCGGAATATCGGTCGAGCGGGTCGAGCGATTCGCCGGTCCGATCCTGCACGAGCGCGAATACATCGCCCAGGAGGCCGCCAAAGTGAGCGTCCGACGTGACGACCACGGCGCCGTCATGTTGCTCGGTGAACTGGTGGGGCAGCGGCTGGAACAGCGGGGAGTCCCCCGCGACGGTATGCACTGGGATGCCTGGCGCCGCGACGACGGCGGCTGGGAAGTCCGGCTCGACTACCTCGCAGGTGGCAATGAGCGGTCGGCCGAGTGGGTTTACGACCCGGCCCGTCGAACGATGACGGCCGACGACGACGAGGCTCGCTGGCTGCTAGAGGAAGAGCCAACAGCTGAGGTGACCCAGCTGCGCTCGCTGCGCTCGGTCGATGAGGACGCTGACGCGGAGACGTCAGCTGACGACACTGACGAAGGCCCAGTGGCCGCCAGTGAGCCACCGGTGAAGTCGGGAACTCAAGAGGCCATCGACACCTTGCTGCGCGGACGAGAGACGGTGCCGGACGCCCCGCCAACCAAGCGCAAGAAGAAAGCATCGGTGCCGAGTTGGGACGAGATCCTCTTCGGCTCGCGCAAGCCGGAGTAGCCCAGCGCCACGGTGGGTCTTAGGCCTAGCTGAGATCAGTGGCTGGTCGCGCGCGACAAGGACCCGGCGAAGGCGACCGCCTGCTCGACACCCTCGATGCCGTCAGCCGCCACCGAGACCCTTACCGAGAAGTCGTCGACCGTCGTGCTGCCCGTATAGCCGTGGTCGGCTTCGCACTCGGGGTCGCCACAGCTGGCTGGCTCGAGGTCGAGCCGGGTGATCGCGCCCCAACCGACCGAAATGACGACCTCACGAGGCAACGCACCCGGGTCGTAGCCGGCGGGGTTGTCGACAACGTGGCTGACCACCACTGACGTGAGCCGGTCGATGCGCACCGCCTCGGTGCTGGTGGCCGCGTGTGGCGGGCCAGTCATTTCGTCTGCGGGGTAGTCGTCGGTGTGGCCGATCACCAGGCGCGTTGGCGTCAGAAGGACAACGGTCAGGTGCCGGCGCAGCTCGTCGCGGTCGAAGGTGGCCTCGTGGTGGACGAGGAAGGAGACAAGCTGTTCGCCAGCCACCGCCAGCGCCAGCGAGTGCAGCACCACGTTGGGGTAGTACCCGCACCGCTCAACGGCCGCACGAAGCTCGCTCTGCTGCTGACCCGAAGTGGTCACGGGGAGGTTGGTCATGCCGACCATTGTGACACCGGCCACCCACCGACCTACCAGGGTCAGCCGAGGAGCCGTCTGGCCGGTAGGTCGGTTCGACTCCGCGGGTGGCACAACGTGATGTCCGCACCCAAGACGGCCAGCCCCGCTTCAGAGGCAACAACGGGGCGAAGCACCAGGTGAGCCACCTCGGGCAGGTCATCGGCGAGGCGGGCCACCCTGGCCACGAGGTCGCCGAGCAACTCACGGTCAACGGCGTGCCCAGACCGCGTCTGCCGCAAGAGTGCCGCTGCGCGCGGCCGGTCGAGGAGCTCCTGCACGTCGTGGGCCGTCAATGGTGGCACCGCGTATGCACGGTCGCCCATCACGTCGTACGCCACCCCGCTGAGCCCGAAGGTCACCACCGGTCCGAAGAGTGGATCTTCCGCGGTCTCGATGACCACGGACACGCCAGGGTCGGCCTGCCGTTGGACGACGAGACGGTCGTAGTCCAGCCGCCCCAGTTCGGCGAGGCGGGCAGCAAACTGGTGGCGCAGCTCGCTCTCGTCGGCGATGTCGAAAAAGACACCACCGAAGTCACTGCGCAGGCGGAGATAAGTGTCGACGGTCTTCAGGACCACCGGGTATCCGACCTCTGACGCGGCGAGGGCTGCCTCGTCGGCATTCCGCGCAGTGCGATGCGGCCACAGCTTCACCCCGTAATGCACTAGGAGGGCCGCCGCCTCCGCGTCGGTGAGCGTGCGCGGCTCGGCTTGGGCCGGCATCCACCCACTCACCTGGACACGCGCGCTCTCAACGTCGATGCCATCGGGGACGACAGGCGTGTCGCCAGCGTGCCGCCGCCAGACCACGTGGCGCTGGACGGCAGCGAGGGCCCGCACCGCGTCCTCCACTGCCGGGTACGTGGGGACCGATCCAACCTGGGGGCGCCCGGCAGCCAAGTCGTCGAGCAGACGGTGCGTCCCTTCCACGGCGAACATCACCCCGAGGATCGGGGTGCTGGCGCGTGCTGCCACCCGCAGAACGGCGGCGGCCGAACGGGCGCCGGTGTCGTGCAGGCCGGGCACGTACATGGTCAGGATTGCGTCGACAGCTGGGTCGTCGGCTGCCGCAGCAAGTGCGCGCTCGAACTCCTCAGGTGTCGAGTGCGGACCGAATACGATCGGTGGGTCGACCCACTGCAGTCCCGCGCCGGCCACAGCATCGGCAGCCATCAACGTCATGGCATCGGAGTTGCTCATTGCAAGGACACGATTGCCCTTGGGCAGCGGTTGCGTTACCAGCAGCTGCGCGACGTCGTACATCTCCGACACCGTTTCCGTGCGGATGACTCCCGACTGAGTGAACATCTGCTCGACGGCCTCTGCGTGCAGCCCGGACGTGCGAACGGCGTGGCCCAAGGGTGCTCCCTGGGTTGAACGGCCCGTCTTCACCGCCACGATCGGCTTGCGAACGCCGAGCCTCCTGGCGATCCGACTGAACTTGCGCGGGTTACCGATCGACTCGAGGTAGAGCATGACCAGTTGGGTGGCGTCGTCGTCCTCCCAGTACTGCAGCAAGTCGTTGCCACTGATATCAGCGCGGTTGCCGGCCGAGACGAACGTCGAGATCCCCAAGTCACGTTTACTCGCTGCCTCCAGCAACGCAGTCCCTGGCGCTCCGGACTGAGCGAAGAACCCGATCGGGCCACGAAGAGGTACATGCGGAGAAAGCGATGCATTCAGATGGACGTCATCATCGGTGTTGATGAATCCGAGAGCATTCGGGCCGAGCACCCGAAGGCCAGAAGCACGCGCAGTACGCAGCAGCGACTGCTGCGCTGCCCAACCCTCCTGGCCGCTCTCACCAAATCCGGACGAGACCACCACCAGGCTGTGCACTCCCGCAGCAGCAGCGTCCTGAACGACATCGGCCACCGACGAGGCGGGGGTCGCCACGATCGCGAGATCGATTGGGCCCGGAGCTGCCCTCAACGTCGGATAGCACGGCAACCCGGCCACCTCACTGCCTGCGTTGGGGTTGACCGCGACCACCGGCCCAGCGAAACCACCATCGACGACGTGCCTGGCGACGGCGTATCCGATCGACATCGGGTCACGGCTAGCACCGACCACGGCGACCGATCGTGGACGCACAAGACGCGCTACCGAGTTGGCCTCTGAACGCTGTTCGCGGGCATGGGTGACTGCCAACGACGATGCCGTTGGAGTGATGTCGAACGAGAGCGAAATGAAGCCTTCGTCACGTGCGGTCTGCGCCGTGTACCCGGCGTGTTCGAAGACCTCGAGCATCCGGGCGTTCTCCGGAAGGACCTCAGCCACAAAGCGACGGATTCCACGTTCGCGCGCAGCCTGGGCGATGTGCTCGAGGAAGATGGTGCCAAGGCCACGTCCCTGGTGCTCGTCTTCGATGACGAAGGCCACCTCAGCCTCGGCGTCGCCAACCCGGTCGTACCGGACGACACCAATAATGGCGTCACCGATCGTAGCCACGAGAGCGACACGGTCGCGGTAGTCGACATGAGTGAAGCGTTCGACATCACGATCGGACAGCCGCGGGTAGGGAGCGAAGAACCGGTAGTAGACCGTTGTTGCCGATAGGCGCGAGTGAAAGGCGATCAGGCCAGCAGCATCGTCTGCTCTGATCGGCCGCAAGTGGCACGTGCCACCGTCACGAAGTACGACGTCGGCCTCCCACGCCTCGGGGTACTCCGCCGGTCGCGTGTCGGCTTCACCCTCGACGACTCCATCGGGCTCAGCCACAAGGCCCACGGTACTGCCCGCTGCGGGCACCACAGGTAGACGCTCCCGGCGGCTAAGTGCACACCTGATGGACGGTAGGCAGCTGCCAGACCTAAGTACCTGCGGCGTGTGGAGAGTAGGTGGTCTCGGTGACCACTTGCTCTCCAGACGCCCTCCCTCGCGCACCACACCGTTCCGCGGGTCGCCGCAGCTCTTGGGGGCGGCTCAGGGGAGACTGGACGAGTCCGTCCCTCTGTCCCACTGGAGCCCCGTCCCGCATGGCCCGTCGCAAGTCCACCCCAGCCCCCGCTGAGCCCGTCCGCGAGACGATCGTCGATGTCGACGTTGCCGACGAGATGCAGGGCAGCTTCCTCGAGTACGCCTACTCGGTGATCTACTCGCGTGCTCTTCCCGATGCGCGCGACGGACTCAAGCCCGTGCACCGCCGGATTCTCTTCCAGATGGACGACATGGGGCTGCGGCCGGACCGCGGCCACGTGAAATCGGCCCGCGTGGTCGGTGAGGTAATGGGAAAGCTGCACCCACACGGTGACGGCGCGATCTACGACGCTCTCGTGCGCATGGCACAGCCGTTCTCCATGCGTCTGCCACTGGTCGACGGTCACGGAAACTTCGGCAGCCTCGACTCAGGACCGGCAGCGATGCGCTACACCGAGTGCCGGTTGGATTCAGCGGCGCTCCTGATGACCGGGTCGATCGACGAAGATGTCGTCGACTTCAACCCCAACTACGACGGCCAGCTGACCGAACCACAGGTGCTTCCAGCTGCATACCCGAACTTGCTGGTCAACGGAGCCACTGGCATCGCCGTCGGCATGGCCACCAACATGGCCCCGCACAACCTTGTCGAGGTGATCTCGGCGGCACGCCACCTGCTGACGCACCCCAAGTCCGACCTCGACACGATCATGCGCTTCATCCCCGGCCCCGACCTGCCGACGGGGGGCACG
>JBBQAL010000059.1:0-17245 GCA_038316135.1 Candidatus Nanopelagicales bacterium
GGTCGCCACCAGGCGGGTGCGTCCGTCGCCGAGATCTTCGAGCGCGAGACGTTCAAGGGCGACAGAGTCACGAAACCCTTCGAAGCAAAAGGTCTGAACGATCAGTTCGTTGGGGCGGACGTCATGGAAGCACCCGAAGAAACTGTAGTTGTCGTCACCGCGGGTGTGGACGTAGCGGTAGGAGCCGCCGGTCTGACAGTCATAGTGGTCGATGGTCATCACCAGGTCGCGTGGCCCGAGCCACTGAGTCACCAGTGCGGGGTCGGCATGCGCTCGGAACACGCTTTCGGGTGGAGCATCGAAGACGCGGGTGATACGCACCAGCGGAACGACTGGGTCGGCAAAGATCTCGGTGTTATGGACGGTCATCACTGACTCCTTCTGTGGGTGGGGTGCCTTGGGGGAGAGTGGCAAGTAGTGCGTCGAGACGCTCGTAGCGTTCCTGTGCCTGGCGGCGGTAGCGCTCGAGCCATTTGGTCATCAGGTCGAAGACGTCCGCCTCCAGGTGCACCGGTCGCCTCTGGGCATCACGCGTGCGCGAAACGACACCGGCGTCCTCGAGCACCTTGAGGTGCTTGGAAACCGCTTGCAGTGAGACGTCGTAAGGAGCGGCCAATTCCCCGACAGTGGCGTCGCCGATGGTGAGCCGGGCGACGATGTCGCGGCGGGTTGGGTCGGCTAGTGCCGAAAAGGCTTGCGAGAGCGGGTCGGCCATGGTCACTCCTTATCAACCGAATGGTTGTGAAAGAGTCTGGCCTGGCATCTCGGCATTGTCAACTACTTGGTTGAATAAGGGTCACGTCGGCGCGCTCGATGATGACCTCGATCCCGCCATCAGCACCCCGCCGAACATCACCTGCCAGAGGACGACCGGGTACGCGATCCAGCGTTCGGCGCCACCGATGCCGAGCCCGGTGAGTGCGCCGCCATCGAGTCCACCGAACAGGGCCAGGACGAGCACCGAAAGGGTCACGCCGCCCAACAGGTAGGAGAACCAGCTGGGCGGGCCGGTGCGGGCCAGCCCACCCGCGATGCCGCAGAGCCCGCCGGCAACGAACGAGACGACGGCGGACGACGAGTGGATCGGCCCACTGCCGCTGGGGAAGAGCCCGACGCCCAGCGTGCCGATCCCGTTGAGCATGACGGCCCAGCCGAGAAAGAGGCCGGCCCGCGACCGCAGCAAGATCGTGGCGGCGGCGATCGTGGCCAATCCTGTTGTCACCATGGCCGCGGTGAACACGTATCCAGCCGGCTGCAGAATCGCGCCGTCGGCCATGCGTCCACCGAGATCGCTGATCTCGTTGGCAGCGGTTGTGTAGACGGCCGGGTAGACGGCTTCGGCCGTGATGATCCCCATGAGTGTCACGGCCCCCGCCGTCGCAAGCAGAAGTCCGGCGATGCGGGGCCGCTCGGTCGCGTCCATAGCTGTCCTGACTGATCTGCACGGCGCTCGGGTCTCGGGTGAGGCCACGCGTGAGGGCACGCGGTGGGGCCACCCTTGCATGTCATCACTCCGCGGGGTGAGAGGGTGCCCGCAGGAGGTCGACCATGCCAACACCACCATCTGACTCCGAGAGCGCGAGCCTTATCGGCCCGCCGGACGCCCGCCAAACGCCGCGGTTTGCCGGCCCGGACACGTTCGCGCGGCTACCGCGCCTTTCCGACGTTCCCAAGGCGTCCGTTGCTTTGGTGGGCATCCCCTTTGACTCCGGCGTCTCGTACCGCCCTGGGGCGCGCTTTGGTCCTGGTGGCATCCGGGCCGGCTCGAAGTTGCTGAGGCCCTATCACCCGTTCCTCGATGTCGAACCATGGTCGGTGCATCAGGTGGTCGACGCCGGCGACATCGCCTGCAACCCGTTCGACATCCCGGCAGCCGTTGACGCGGTGGAGCAGGCGGCTACTGAGCTGCTCGGCCAGGTCGACCGAATCATCACTCTTGGCGGCGACCACACGATGTCGCTTCCGCTGCTGCGCGCGCACGCTGCCAAGCACGGACCGATTTCGCTGGTGCACTTCGACGCGCATCTCGATACCTGGGACACGTACTTCGGAATGCCGTACACCCATGGCACGCCGTTCCGCCGTGCTGTCGAAGAGGGTGTCTTGGCACTCGGCACGTCGGCGCACGTCGGAACGCGTGGACCGCTCTACTCCACCGGCGATCTCGAGCAGGATCGCGACCTGGGCTTCGCGACGGTGACCACGATGGATGTCGCCGAGCGCGGCGTGGGGGATGCCATCGACCGCGTTTTGGAGCGAGTGGGGGATCGGCCGGTATACGTCTCGGTCGACATCGACGTCCTCGATCCAGCGCATGCGCCCGGCACCGGGACGCCTGAGCCAGGCGGCCTTACGACCCGCGAGCTGCAGCAAATCCTGCGCGGGCTGGCCGGCAACGCCAAGGTGGTCGGCGCGGACGTGATGGAGGTCGCGCCCGCCTACGACCATGCAGAGCTCACGACGATCGCAGCGGCGAATGTCGCGTATGAGTTCCTAGGGCTGTTCGCCCGCTGACACTCGCTAGAACTTGATCCCGGCTGGCAGGGTGAAGTTCGCCCCGATGCCAACCCCATTGGGGTCGGTGAGTCCGCCAGACGGCGTCAGGACAGGAGTGCTGCTGGCGACGGTGGCCGCCCCAGCGCCGGAGGCCGTACCTAAGGTGATGCTCAGTGTTCGAGTCGCCACATTCCAGGTGACGGTGCTGGCACCAGCCCCAGCGCCTCGGAAGGTGACGTTGGCAGTCGTGTAGCCGGTGGATGCCAGGCTGAGCGACCCCACGTTGAGGGTGCAGGAGGCGGAACTGAAGGTCAGCGTATCGGCGGCAGCGTTAGTCATGATCACGCTGACGTCGTTGTCGGCGGTCAGCGTCTGGTTGCTGCCATTCCCTGTCCAGGTGGAGCAAATGCTCGATACCGCCAAGGCATCGGAGAAGGTGATGTCGACGCGGTCACCAGCATCAACCCGGCCAGCAATACCCGGTCCGTTGACCGTGGTGACACCGGTGATGACCAACCGTTGTGACACTGTCGTCGACAGGCTCACCGCGTTACCGGCATTGTCGGTCCCGGTCAGCGTGTACCGGTAACAGCCGACTACCAGGCCACTTTGGGCCGGTGCGCCGGTGAGAGTCACGGGAACGTCGAACGTCCCACAGGTCGCTCCGGTCAGGGTTGCAAATGAGCGCGTGAGCGTGCTTGAGGCGAGTCCAGAGTTCGCATCGGTGTAGTCAGTGCGCGCAATGGCAAACGAGCTGATGTTCGACGTACTTGTTGAGCCGGCTGCAGACGCAGCCACGCCGTTGACGGTGAGCGCACCGGTAACGGGGTTGGTGACGTCTCGTTTGACGATGGTGGTCACTGACGCGGCGTTGCCGGCACGGTCGGTACCGGTCAGGACATAGCGGTAGCAGTTCGTGGCCAGGGCCGTCTGAGCTGGGCTTCCGGTCAACGTCGTTGCCGTGCCGAAGGTGCCGCAGGTGTTGCCCGTCAGCGTCGCTTGGGTGCGCACCAGCGTGCTGGTGTTGATCCCACTGGCCACGTCGCTCCAGTCGGTGCGAACGTCGATGGGGAAGTCGACCCTGGCGAAGCTCGTGGTCCCGACAGCGTTGGCTGTAGTTCCGTTGACGGTGAGAGCTCCGGTCACAGGCAGCTCGCGGTCTACCTTGACCACGGTGCTCCGGTTCGTCGTGTTGCCTACCTTGTCGGTGCCGGTGAGGCGATATCGGTAGCAGCCGGTGGCCAGGCCCGACTGGGCCGGTGCTCCGGCGAGTGTGGTGGGGCCCCCATAGGTGCCGCATACGTTGTTGGTCAAGGTCGCCTGCTCCAAAGTGAGGACGCTCGAAGCGATCCCTGAGCCGGCATCGGTGTAGTCGGTCCGCGCAATCGCGAACGCCCCGGTGCGGTTGAAGCTTGCGCTCCCGGCAGCCGAGGCGGCCGTTCCGTTCACTGTCATGGCACCAGTGACCGGCACCGTCGTGTCGCGGACGAAGGTCAGGACGGTGCTTCCGGTGTTGCCGATCACGTCTGCTGCGGTCAGGGTTGTGGCTCCGGGTGTCCCTGCGCCGGTCGTCCACGAATAGGTGGAGGACGTGTAGGAGATCGTTGGTGCGCTCCCTGCGCCTGTCGTGACCGTCTGGACCGGGTGCGTCCACCCTGCGGTCGTGACAGCTGGGAAGAGAACCGAGGCCGGGCCGGTCTGGCCATCGCTCACTGCCGACGTCAGCGTGAAGGAACCAGCAGGGGTGGTCCGTATGTAGATGTTGGACCCGGTCATGGATGCGCCGACTGTGGGAGTCAGCGTCACGGCCTGAGTGGGTGCGGTGACGTCATAGCGCACAACTGTTGAGACTGATGATGCGTTGCCCAAGTTGTCGGTTCCGGTCAGCGTGTATCGGTAGCAGCCGGTGGTAAGGCCGGTCTGGTTCGGGTTCCCGGTGATCGAGACCGAAGACCCGAAGCTGCCGCAAACACCGCCGGCGAAGGTTGCGCTCTCGCGGGTCAGGGTGCTGGAAGCAATGCCGGCCCCGGCATCGGCGTTGTAGTCGGTTCGGGCGGTGATGGGGAAGGCGACGCGGGCGGTGCTAATCGTGCCTGCGCCAGATGCGGCAACGCCGTTGACTGTCAGTGCGCCACCAATGGGTCCGGTGTTGTCCGGAACGAAGTTGAGCGCCGTGGTCACCGTGTTTTCGACGACGTCGCGCCCCACGATTGACAGTGCGCTCGGGGTTGACGCTCCAGGGGTCCAGCTGAAGGTGCTGGACGTATAGGTCGTCGGGTTGGTCCCAGTGCCCGAGGTCACGGTTTCCGCTGAGTGCGTCCAGCCGGACGCAGATACGGCGGGGAATGTCGCAGAGGCCGGTCCGGACTCGCCGTCGGCGACAGTGCTGGTGAGTTGAAAGCTGCCAGCGGCGACGCTGCGGAAGAACAGCGAAGCGCCGCCGAGGTAGGCATTCGTCGCTGCTGTCATCGCAACCGATTGCGACGGGCTGTTGGGATCGCCAGAAACCGAGATCACGTTGCTGGCGTTACTGGTTGCTGTCCAGCTGCGGAACACGGCCGTGACGGTATACGTGTAGGTGCCGTTCGGGACGGACGTGTCAGTGCAGGTGAGCGTTCCGCTGGGGATGTAGCTGCCGGGAGCACCGAGGTTCGTCCCACACGCATCGACGGTCGCGGCCCCGTCCGAGCGGCTGACCACGTAACCGTTGAGCACACCGTCCGGTGGCGTCGTTGCGCCCCATGTGACGGCCACCGTTGAGTACGTCGGTGTGACCGCGACACCGGTCGGCGCGTCAATGGTGCCGATGCTGCCGGCGCCATCCCCGCTTCCGGTGGTGCTCCAGAATGCCAGGGCGACCCCGACGCCCGAGAGCAGCAGCGTCAGTCCGACGATGGGGAGGACGCGGCGGGCCGCCATCACAAGTGGGGTCTGCGCCATGGGCTCACCCTTGACGCGCGGTGGCGCTCAGCTTCAAGGGAATGCGGATTCCCTTGCATGCGTCCTGGTTGACCGAGCTGAGGTTCTTCAGTTGCACCGAGAGGGTCACCTTCGCCTTGCCGCGAGCCTTGACCATGATGGGCTTCTTCTTCGCCGAGGACTTGAACGAGGTGGTCGTGATCCACGACTTCTGGCAACCCGACGATGGTGGCTTCCCCACGGTGACTTTGATGGCCGTCACCTTGAGTCGCTGCTTGAGCAGGTTGGTCATGGTCACCTGAAGCGGCCGCTTGACCCCGGGAATCAGCGGGCCTTGCAAAACTTTCGCCCTCAGCGCCAGACTCTTCTTCGAGCTGAGGCCCGAAGCCGTTGGCACCTTTGTCTGAGTTTGCGCGCCCATGCGCGACTGCACGATGTCGGCAACGGTCGCTGCAACGGCGACCGACCCGATGACCAGCGCCACCGTCATGACGACAGCCATCGCAGCCCGTCCGGCTGACCGGGCGGGCTGTGCGGTGTCATTTGCGCTGCGCATGGAGTGCATTGGGTCGCGAACTCTGGGGTGGGTCGGTGACCCACCCCATAGTCGTCGCGTCCTCGTGCGTCCTAGCTGACCGTGTAGGTGAACTCGAGCGTTGCGCCCTTGCACGCGTCCTGGTTGGAGGCGCTGTTGATCATCGACACCTTGGCGCCGGTACTGGCGACGTCGCCGCCAAGGCCGGAGGTGAAGGTGTTGTCGCCAACTGCGAGCTCTACAGCGCCACCAAGTGCGGGCTGGGTGACGTCGAAGTCAGCTGCGGTGCAGCTACCGGCCGGCGCGAGAGCGGCTTTGGTGACACTACTCACCGAGACCGCGACGGAGTTGATGGTCTGCGGGCCGGTGCCGCCGTTGTTGATGGTGAAGTCCAGTTTGCTCGACGGACCACCAGGCACTAGACCCGAGACCAAACTGTCTTGGGTCACCGTGACAGGCGTGTCGCTGCCGACGGCACCGGTGCCGGTGCCTGATCCAGTGGTGGTCCAGTAGGCGACGGCGAGGCCGCCACCGACCAGTGCGACGGCGAGAGTGCCGGAGACGAATGCGAGACGCTTCTTGTTCGAGGACATGCGAAACCTTTCTTGCCACCTACGTGGCGCCCGATCGCGCCCTTGGTGGCCGCGCCCTGTTGGGGCTAGATCGGCCGCAGTTGGAGGGGGGCTCACCCCTGTTACGCCGATTCACCCGAACGGAGCAGCGCGGACTGGTGCAGCAGGGCCGAAATGCCCCTGCCTGACTACGCCATTGGTGGCAGAGTGATGGCGTGACCAGCGCCGACAACACTCCCGAATACGTTCGCATCAACCGCGCCAACTGGGACGACCGGGCCGCGGCCCATGCCGCATCTCCGGATTACCGGGTCCAAAGATTCCTCGATGACCCGAGCTACCTGTCCGAAGTTATCCGGTTCGATCTGCCGTTGCTGGGGTCGGTCGAGGGCAAACGCGGTGTTCACCTGCAGTGTCACATCGGTACTGACACGCTTTCGCTGGCTCGGCTCGGGGCCCAGATGACCGGCGTTGACTTCTCGCCACGATCGCTGGACGAGGCCAGGCGGCTGTCCGACGCTGCTGGCACCCCGATCGAGTATCTCGAGGCGAACGTCTACGCGGCCCCCAGCTTGCTTGGATATCACGGCTTCGACTTCGTGTTCACCGGGGTCGGAGCGCTCTGCTGGCTGCCGAACATCGCCGAGTGGGCTCAGGTCGTCGCCGACCTGCTCAAGCCAGGTGGCCGACTCTTCATCCGCGAGGGCCACCCGATGCTGTGGGCGATTGACGAGGCTCGCACCGACTGGATCGTTGTCGACTACGCCTACTTCGAGACCGAGGAGCCGCTTGTCGATGTGGACAGCGGCACGTACGTCGAGACCGACGTGGAGTTCAGGAACAACCTCACCCACTCGTGGAACCACGGGTTGGGCGAAATCATCACCGCCCTAGCGAACGTCGACATGCAGGTGACTGGCCTGGTGGAGCACGACTCGGCTCCGTGGGATGCCCTGCCCGGTCAGATGACCTGCGACGACGACGGTGAATGGCGGCTGACCGAGCGGCCAGCGCGGTTGGCCTGCACGTACACCCTCCAGGCGGTCAAGCTCTGAGCGGGGATCACGAGGCGAGCGCCTAGACCTCAAGCACGCGCGCGAGTACAAAGCCGTCGTAGCCCTTGCTTCCAACGGTCTGGATACCGGTCGCCGACACCCTTGGCTCGTCCCGCACTGCGGCGTAGAGCGCGCGGGTGCCCTCGGTCGCCGGATCGGTTCGTGAGGCGTCCACGACGGCTCCGCCGCGGACGGTGTTGTCGATGATGATCAGTGATCCGGGGCGGCTCAGGCCTAATGCCAGCCGGAAGTAGTCGGCGTTGTGCTCTTTGTCGGCGTCCACGAACGTCAGGTCAAACGGGCCAGTCAACGTCGGCAGCGTGTCGAGTGCGGAGCCGACCCGGATGTCCACGAGACCGCCGACACCGGCGCGTTCCACGTTCTGGCGGGCCACCGTGGCATGCTCGTTCGCGTACTCGCAGGTGATGAGTTCGCCGTCGGCGGGAAGGGCCCGCGCCAGCCAGATGGTGCTGTAGCCGCCGAGGGTGCCGACTTCCAGGATCCGGCGAGCCCCGATGGACGCGGCGAGCAGCATGAGGAGTTTGCCTTGCGGGGGTGACACCGCGATCTCGGGCAGGCCCGCCTCGACGCTGCTGGTGAGGGTGGCGTCCAGAAATGAGTCGTCGACACCAAGGTGCGCGCCGATGTAGTGATCGACTTCGGTCCAGATCTGCTCGTCGCGCTCGTCCATGGAGCCTCCCAATCCCGTTGACATCGCCACGTTAGTGAAGTCCGGGCGAGCAGACCATTGCCGCAGGCACCGCCGGTGGGGTAGGCAGGCCCGATGACCACCATCTCAGCCGCTGTCTTCCACGGCGCAGGCCAGCCCATCGACGTCCGCTCGGTCGAGCTCGGGCCCCCTGGCGCGCATGAGGTCGAGGTCGCGATCGCAGCAGCCGGTGTCTGTCACAGCGATCTGCATATGGTGCGCGGCGAGTGGGAGCACCGGACGCCAGTGGTTCTAGGGCATGAAGGCTCTGGCGTCGTCACCGCGATCGGTCCGGGGGTCACAGATGTGGCCGTTGGTGACCACGTGGTGCTGTCCTGGGTGCCATCGTGCGGTGAGTGTCGCTACTGCAAGCTCGGACGCGTCGCCCAGTGCAAGACCTCTCAGGAGGTCATTGCGGCCGGTGGCACGCTTTTCGATGGCACTCCACGTCTCTCGGTCGACGGTGCGGACTGCTTCCACTATTTGGGGGTCTCGTCCTATGCCGAGCGCGCGATCGTCCCGGAGTCCGGGGCGATCAAGGTGCGCTCCGACGCGCCACTCGATGTGATCGCGATTGTTGGTTGCGCAGTCGCCACCGGTGTTGGTGCCGTCAAGAGCACTGCGCAGGTGCCAGCAGGGGCGACGGTGGCGGTGATCGGCTGCGGAGGAGTTGGGCTCTCCTGCATCCAGGGCGCCCGCATGGTGGGCGCCAGCCGGATCGTCGCTGTCGACCTGGTTCCGGCCAAGCTCGATGTCGCCACACAGCTGGGGGCAACCGATGTGGTTGATGGGCGTTCGGGAGACGTCGTTGAGCAGCTGGCCGGACTGGTGCCTGAAGGTCTGGACTTCGTCTTCGACGCCATCGGAGCGATCACAACGACGCAGCAGGCGATCGCTGCGCTCGGGATCGGAGGTGCTGCAGTGATCGTGGGTCTGCCGCCGGCTGGCCAGGTGGCGACGTTCGACCCACTCAGTCTGGCCGAGTCCGAGCAGCGGATCCTTGGGTCGAACTACGGGTCATGCGTCCCGCACCGCGACATCCCCGACCTCGTCGACCGCTACATGACCGGCGAGCTCGATCTCGACGCGATGATCTCGGCGCGGCGTCCCCTCAGCGAGGCTGGAGCCGCCCTGGACGACCTGGCGTCCGGGTCGGTGCTTCGGCAACTGCTGCTGCCGAACCCTGGACTGATCTAGCGGGAGGGTGAGCCGCGCACCTCGAGGTGGGCGAGCAAGGTTGACGTCGCAGCGGCGATTTCAGCCACGGCCCGGTCGAAGGCCTCCCGGTTGTGGGACGCCGGCGCGCGGAAGCCCGACACCTTGCGGACGTACTGGAGGGCTGCGGCGCTGACGTCGTCAGTGGTGACGTCGTCGGTGTACGGGGGGCGGAGGGTCTTGATGCTGCGGCACATGACGCCACGCTAGCCGTGGGGGAGGCGCGTGTCAGTCGACGCGGACGATGCCGTTCGGAGTCGCGAAGTGCGCAGCAACGAGGCCGCCGGTCTCGTCCGTGGGCGTAACCCACTCGACCTCGACTTCGTCGAGGGGGGCACCGTTGAGCGAGCCGAGCCAGTCGTTGACGATGCTTGAGTCACCGGCGATCTCGAGCTTGGTGATGCTGATCTCAGTTCCATTGCCGTAGCCGGGGCGCTGTTCGGGTTCGCACTCCCAGTGGATGAAGTAGGGCAACTGCGGATCTTCGAGCAGTTCATTGACGCCGATCTGCTTCCAGTGCAGGTCGTAGCCGTCCGGGCGTCGACGGTGACCATCGACGGCTTCACGGCCGAGCCGGCTCTCGACGGTAGCCATCTCCGGAACCTCGACCACCCAGCCCAGCCAACCGCCGCCATCGTCCGCGCGCTGCTTGACCGCACGGCCGAAGGGCGCGGAGTCTGCGGCGGGGTGGTCGAGCGCAGCGACTACCTCAAGGTAGGTGCCACCGGCGAGCGGGAGCACGAAGTTGCGGGTGCCGAACCGGGGGTGGACACCGCCATCGGTGAATCCGGCACCGAGACGCGATCCCAAGCGCTGTACGACGTCCGCGAGGTGGTTGGTCGGTGCTGCGTATGAGAGGTGATCCAGCCGCATATGGGCATCCTGCCCAACGGCAATTCCCACCCGACACCCGGGGTCGGGTTCGGGCTGTAGTCGTTGGAGGCTATTGGCCAAAACGGTTCCGTCGCTGACGCCGCAGCGGCAGAATGTGCAAGGGCTTTGCACAGAGTGCGACGCAGCCAGATATCGAGATTGCGTATCGAGATCGTGTGCCAACATCGTGAATCGGGAGGTGGCCGGTGACGGGAAGCATTACGCCAGCGGACGGTCCCGACAGCCTTGACGGTGCTGATCCTCTTGCCAGCGCCCTTGGTGCCGGACCTCAGGCGTGGGAGTTCTTCACTGCGTTGATGGAGTCGATGCCCGTCGTTCCCTATATCGATGTACCGGACGAACAGCTCACCCTCTACATCGGCCCCCAGGCCCGCGAGATTCTGGGCTTGGAGGTGGGGGACATCGTCAACCCCCACTTCGACCAGACGATTAATCACGTTCATCCGGAGGACCAGGCCCGCGCGATCGCTGAGACGTTTCGGCTCATGGAAGCGGGGGGCGGCCGGCAGGAGTGGCGCTTCATTCGTCCGGACAATGGCGAAATTGTGTGGATCGAAGAGCGGCTTTCAATCGTCGAGGTGGAGGGTCGCCGCCTTTCACCCGGAGTGCTCCTCGACATCACCGGTCAAAAGCGTGCTGAGGCCGAGATCGCCGCGCACATTCAGGCGCTGGAGACGGTCGACGAGATCTCCCGAACGTTCACCGATCTCGTGGTGAGCAGTGGTGACGTCACCGAGATCCTCAGCAAGCTGGCACAGATCGTGGACGGATCGGTCGTCCTCATCGACGCCGCGGGGGTAGAGACTGTTCGAGAAGGCATCCCGGGCGACGACGACCAACTGCTCGAGCAGGACGTTGTCGTCAGGGGTGAACGATGGGGGACCCTGCAGGTCTTCTGTGGGCGTGAGCCCGGCCGGGTGGAGGCCGTTGCGGTCGACCGCGCCAACATGGCAGTTGCCCTCGCTCTTCTCGTCGAGCGTGAAGCGAGTCTGATCGCCGAGACTGCCCGCGCCAATCTGGTCAGCGACTTGGTGATGGAGCGGATCACCTCAGGTCGCGAGTTGCGGCGCCGCTCCCGCGCCATTGGTGTCGACCTCGGACGCGATCCACTTCGCGTGTTGATCGTCGAACCACTCCCTTTGCAGAGCGGCGGTGCGCGTGCGCGGGCGCGCGCCCGCGACTCAGCGGCGTCGCGCACGGCGAGAGCTCTCGACGCTTCAGCCTGTCGTGCCCTGGTATTCACCGAGGGTGAACGGGTGGCGGCAGTCGTGGCGGTTCCGTCAAGGGTCGACCTCTCTAGGGTGTGCTCAGAGATCAGTCACCCAACGTGTCGAGCTGGCCTCAGCGCGATGGTCGACGATCACAACTTTTCACGTGCCTACCAACAATCGGTCGATGCTGTCCGGCATGCTGCGGAGCGGCTGCCCGGCGGAGGTGCGGGAGCTGTCGTCCCCTTCGAGGATCTCGGGCTGTCGGTGCTGCTGGATCGGTTGGCTGAAGGTCCTGAGCTGGGCCGCTTCTTTGAAGCCGAGCTCGGTCCGCTACTCGAGCACGACCGTGCGCACGGGTCCAGCTTGGTCGTCACGCTGCAGGCTCTTCTAGCCGAGAACGGTTCCAAGACTGCTGCGGCGCAACGGTTGGGCGTCGAGCGGCGCACGATCTACTACCGCGTCGATCGAATCACCGAGATCCTCGGACGTGATCTCAGCAACCCCGAGACGCGTCTCCGCCTTGAGCTAGCCGTGCGTGCGTGGGAGTCACTTGAGGCGTTCGACCGCTACCGCTGACAGGCACGAATCCCTCATGAACCATCACGTCGCATCTGTGAAGTTGACCCGCAGCCTTCTGGTGGTCTCCATTGGTATCCCGCTGAGCGCTGGCGCTTATCTCGCCGGGGCGGCGGCGGTGGCGGGACTGCTCATTTGGCTGACCCTGTTGGCGTGCGGCTGCCTTTTCCTTGCGCTACTTTTCATGGCCGCCGCCGAGGCAAGGGCGTCTGGCGCACTTGAGGGCTGGGACCGAACTTCGGCGAACTTCGTGCCAACGGCAAAGCGCTATTCGGTAATGACCGCTAGGGCGATGTTCAGATTGCGGTGATGAGTTCACCGGCGCCCCACCGCCGCATCGCCGGCGCACAGAATCCTCCATTGGCGGATTACTTGCGTTCCAAGGCCCTCACAGCGGCTGAAACCGTAGGGAATCCGCCAGTCGGCGAGTGTCCGGGCTTCCCACTGAGCGCTGCTGACTAGGGCGACGTTCAGATGGCGGTGATGAGTTCACCGGCGGGGAAGGCAGCCGGTGATTTCGCCGGGGCCATGTCGCACGGCAGGCCGGCGGCGGTCATCGGCTGTCTCAACCACTCCAGAAATCGCTATCTCTGATGGGACGAATCTCCCCGTCCGTATCGCAGTGCGAAGACGACATGTCCGAGGACCGCGGCGGTCAAGGCGAAGGCGGTCCAGTCGTGCACCCACGTAGCGTCGGTGCGTGCAGCGGTTGGCCACGACCAGAGCCAGCCGCCCATGACCGTTCCGGTGCCCAACAGGACGATGATCGCCCCGATCGTGAGCGCCGCGTTGAGCTTCTGCCCGGCGTTGAAGCGGGAGACGGGGAGGCGACCGCTGCGCCGGTCTTTGGAGCGAAGCCACTCGACGTCGGAGTCCGTCCAGCGTTCCAGGCGTGCCACGTCAGAACGGAAGCGCGCCGAGAGCAGGCCGAGTGCGAGGGGGAGCGGAGCGAGGATCCCCGCCGTGACGTGGACAGTTCGCACCAGGTCACGTCGGCCGACAGCAATGGCCAGCGGGTCGATCCACATGATGGCTGCCGTGGCGATGCCGATTCCGATCAGCACCGCGAATGCCGTGTGAACCACGACTTCTGCCGACGAGAAGCGCCGGTCAGGTGACGGGGTCGTCGTTACGTCCGTTGGACGATCCGACATAGGCGTCGACGTCATAACCACGCACCTCCCAGTATCCGGGATCGACGGCGTCGACCAGCTCGATGCGGCTCAACCACTTGAGCGACTTGTACCCGTACATCGGTACGACCAGCAGGCGCACCGGTCCGCCGTGGTCGCGCGAAATGACCGCGCCATCCAGGTGCGTCGCCACCATCACTTCGTCCTGCTCGATCTGCTCGATGGTGAGTGACTCGGTGTAGGCCCCGTCATGGGAGTAGAAGGTGACGGCGCGCGCTGTGCTCTGGACGCCGACTGTCTCGAGCAGCGCCCGCAGCTCGACCCCCTGCCACGCCGCGTCGTCAACCCGCCAACCGGTCACGCACTGGAAGTCACGGGTCCACGAGGTCTGGGGTAGGTCGGCGATGTCGTCCCAGGTGAGCGTGGCTGGTCGGTCGACGAGTCCGTCGACGCTCAGCTGGTAGTCCGCGGTGGTGAGGTTGGGCTGCTGTGCGGTGACCGAGTAGTAGCGCCACCCGCCTTCGCCAGGGACCAGGGAGCTCAGCCCGGTCGGGTCGACCCTGCGTACGGGTGAGAGCACGGCATCGATGGCGCCTTGCAGTGGGCCGCCGAGGGCGAAGCCGACGGCGCCGAGACTGACGACCGACAGCACGATCCGCCGCCCGTACGGGCGTCCCGGCTCGGTCGCTGGGGGCGACGGTTGTGACTCCATCCCGTCAGCATGCGCTGCCGCGCCGCGAACGGCCAGGCAGGACGATGCATTTCGACGTGTCTTCCCCAGTTCGTAAGGTGCCGGGTTGTCCACAGTTCGGGGCCGATGACCTACTCGTTCGGTCTGTCCGAGGCACGGTCTGGCGCATGAGCCTCCCACTTCCGGCCGGAGAACCGGCCCACGCGTCCAATCTGTCCGTCGAGCCACGGCCCACTTTGCGGGCGAGTGGGCCATCGGAGATCTTGCAGGTAATCCCGTACCTGCTGGGGTTCCATCCCGAACACAGCGTCGTCATCGTCGCTATGCGTGGTAAGGCGGTTGTGGTCAGCGCTCGCTACGACCTTGACGCGCCGCCCGAGTGTGCCGAGCCGCTCTGCCACTCCGCAGCAGCAGCTGGTGCGACCGGCGTTCTGGTCGCTCTCTATGACGACACCATCACAGGGCACCCCCTGGCGCATCGCGCCTACCGCGACGCACTGCGCGCGCTCTTCGACAAGTACGAGCTCAACGAGGTAGACGCCCTTGCCGTCGGTGGCGGCCGGTGGTGGTCCTACCGGTGTGAGGACGAGTCGTGCTGCCCGCCTGATGGCACCGTGTTGGTGACGGCCGGCGCGGTAGCAGCTGGCGCTGTTGCCGAAGGATTGGTGGCACTTCCTGGACGCGCTGACCTGGAGGCCGAGCTCGAACCGGATGTGGAGCGGAGCGTTGAGGTGCTCGTGGCTCTGCTGGCACTGGGGGATCACGAAGACGATCGACCCGAAGTTGTCCTGCGTGCGGAGGACTGGGCTGCGGTTCGCCGCTTTGTTCGTGACGCACGCCGAGGGGCTGGTGTTCCGCCCCCAGAGCAGGCGGCCAGGGTGTTGTGGGCGTTGATGGATGTCGCGGTTCGCGACGCAACGGTCGGTTTTCTCACCAGCCGTCCCGAGCGTGAGGTAGAGACGGCCTGGCGTGACCTCGTCCGGGCAGCTCCACCACTCTGGAGGGCCCCCGTCGCGACCGTCTACGCCCTCTGGTGCCAGGCGGGGGGCAGCGGCGCACGCGCCAACATCGCGATCGAGGCGGCCCTTGCGGCCAACCCGTACTACTCGATGGCCAGGCTGCTCGACGAGGCCCAACTGCGTGGGATGAACCCGCACGAGTTCATCGCGGGAGTCGCCGACGACTGTCGACGTGTTGGGCGCCGGATCCAGCGCAAACGTTCTCCCTGGGGAAAGCCCGCCAGGCAGGCTGACTGACTGACTGACTGACTGACTGAGCGGCAGGGTTTCGCGCGTCCTCTGGCCCGATCTGTATCTCGCGATGTAGCGTTCGCGTGTGGCTGAGCAATGGACCCTTCTCACCAATCACGGGCGGGTGCTTCTCATCATCGCCAGTGACACTGACGTACGCCTGCGCGATGTTGCGTCCTCGGTGGGGATCACCGAGCGCTCGGTGCAGATGATCGTCGCCGATCTCGAAGAGGCCGGCTATATCAGTCGTGAGCGCCGTGGACGCCGCAACCACTACGCGGTGAACTCGGGCAAGCACTTCCGCCACCCGCATGAGGCCGGCCATCAGGTGGGCGAACTGCTTGACCTCTTCAATGAGGGCGATGCCCCTGCTGGCGGAGCCGGCCGGGGCGGCTAGGCCCAGGGCAGTGGCTGGCAGTGGCTGGCCGTGGCTGGCCGTGAGCGCCTGCGCGCCGTCGGTAGTCGGGTTGCTCCACCTGGGTCCGTCGCCTGTGGATTGCCCGCACGGGTTGCCGTGGCCGCTCTACCCTCCAGCCCATGATCTGGGGGATCTCCACCGCAGCAGCGCCGCTCGCGCGTCGGATCGTGCTGCCCGTCGTCTCCGGCGTGCTCTGGCTGCTGGCGGCGGGACTGCTTGTTGCCGGTTTGCCGGCGGCGCCGGCGTACAGCGCCGCCCCGTGTGTGGGTGCCGACTGCGACGTCATTTCCGACCCCGACGCCGCCCAGTACGTAGGGACGGGCGGCCTGTTGCTCCCGGCCGACAGCTTCACCGGCAGTGACGCCGACCGTACCGACGCGGCCGCCTGCCCAGAGTGCCGTTGGGCGCTCCTCCCGATGTGCCGTGATGGTCAGGGTGGCGGTGTCGCCTGTGGTGGAGCGGCGACCTCCTGTCCTCCCGGCGAGTTTCGCCGCATCGTCATGCTCCTTCGACCTGGCGACTCTGAGTGGCGCGGGGTTGGGCTCGTCTGCCTGGTCGGTGGTGCGCCGACCACCGTCGATGACGTGGCGGCGAGGCTCTCCGAGGTGGTGGTCGAGGACGTCCCCCCGCTGCAACCGAGGGCCCAGCCCAAGGGTGGAACGCTGATCGGGCTGCCGGCGGTCTTCGCGGCGGGTCAGCCGGCCACGTTGGGGGAGCGCAGGTTCACCCTGGTCGGGTTCGAGATCGTCTTGAACGGTCGGGCCTCCTGGACGTGGGACTTCGGCGACGGCAACCTTCTGACCACCGATGAGCCCGGTGGCAGTTGGCCCGATATGACCCTCAGCCACACCTACTCAAGGGCCGGCACGTACCCGGTCTCGGCCAGCAGCACCTGGGAGGCGTGGTTCACCGTCGACGGCATGGGGCCCTGGCCCGTTGGCGGCGATCCGGTTGTCCAGACCGCTGACCCGCTGCCGCTTTCGGTCGTTGAGGCAAGGGCTGAGCTTGTCGTTGGCTAAAGATCCTGGTCCGGGGGACCCAGGTGGGGTAGCGTCCGGCCAGGCTCTGTCTGGAGCGTCGGACCCACTTGGCCCGGCCGTCGGAGGGGCGCTCGGCTGCCGAGGAGGTCTGCATGGGGACGATCGTGGTGGGTTACGTGCCGAGCCCGGAGGGTGAGGCGGCGCTTGATCGGTCCATCGACGAAGCCAAGCTGCGGGGCAGCAATCTGTTGGTCGTCAACTCTCAGCGGGGTGGCCGGACGGCCGACTACGAGGAGCTGGCCCTGACCAACGAGCAGGTGGAGGCGATCCACGACCGACTCCACACCGAGGGGATCGAGCACGAAGTCCGTGGTCTGATCCGGGGCAACGACCCGGCTGACGACCTGGTGGCGATCGCTGAGGAGGTCTCGGCGGAGTTGATCGTGATCGGCCTCCGGAAGCGCACCCCGGTAGGGAAGTTGATCATGGGTAGCAACGCGCAGCGGGTCCTACTGGACGCCACCTGCCCGGTTCTCGCGGTCAAGCGCGCGGACGCCTGAGCCACCCTTCGGCGGGGGAAGAGCAAGACCA
>JBBQAL010000147.1:0-5520 GCA_038316135.1 Candidatus Nanopelagicales bacterium
CGACAGCTCACGCATCGCCCGCCTCGTCGATCTCCGTGCGCAGCGCGAGGCTCGGCAGCAGCGGCAGGAACGGCGCGCGCACGCACGGGCGGCGGCCCGAACTGAGCGGAGGACTCCGGAGTGGGTCATGCCTGTAACCGGGGCCGGTATGTCGGCGTACTTCGGCGAGGCCGGCTCGGCGTGGAGCAGCGGATATCACACCGGACAAGACTTCACCGCTCCAGCAGAGACGCCAGTTCATGCGGTCGGCGCCGGCACGATCACATCGGCAGCCTGGAGCGACGCCTACGGAAACATCATCGAGATCACCCACGCGAACGGGGACCAGTCCTGGTACGCGCACATGTCATCGTTCGAACGGATCTCCGGAAGCGTCAGCGCCGGTGATGTCATCGGCTACGTCGGCTGCACTGGCAACTGCTTTGGGACCCACTTGCACTTCGAATACCACCCAGGCGGTGGCGAGGCCGCGGACCCACTCCCCTGGTTGCACCGCAACGGCGCCTACTGAATGGCTAGAGCTTCTCGACTGGGGCGTAGCGCAGCAGGAGGCGCTTGATGCCGAGGTCGCCGAAGTCGATTGTTGCCTCAGCCTTGTCGGCGGAACCAGCCGTCGAGACCACACTTCCGAGGCCGAAGGTGTCGTGAGTGACGCGGTCTCCGGCGGCAAGAGCAATGACCTCGCGGCTACCGGGCGATCGTCCTGGGAGCGGAGTTGCCCGCGCAATCGATGGCGGGGGCGCGGACTGACCGGTGTCCTCGCGTTGCCAGTCGATCAGCTCTTCTGGGATCTCCTCGAGGAAGCGCGATGGCGGGTTCCACTGCGGTGACCCCCAGGCTGACCTCATCACCGCGCGGCTGAGGTGCAAGCGCTGGCGAGCCCTGGTGATGCCGACATAGGCGAGGCGCCGCTCTTCTTCGAGCTCTTGGCTGTTGCCAAGCGAACGCATGTGCGGGAAGACGCCATCCTCCATGCCGGTCAAGAAGATGACCGGGAACTCCAACCCCTTGGCGGTGTGCAGCGTCATCAACGTGACGACGCCGCCATCCTCACCTGCGTCGGGGATCTGGTCGCTGTCGGCCACCAGTGCAACCTGCTCCATGAAGTCGGCCAGCGTGCCATCCGGCGCGCCCTCTTCGAACTCGTGGGCAACCGCCTCGAGCTCACGAAGGTTCTCGATCCGTGATTCGTCCTGCGGGTCATGGGACGCCTGTAGCTCGGCCAGGTAGCCGGTCTGCTCCAGCACTGCCTCCAAGACGGTGGCCGGGCCGGTTCCGGCCTCGACAAGGGTGCGCAGCATGTCCATCAGGCGGACGAATCCATTGATGGCGTTGACCGAGCGCAGCTGAAGCCCCGGCACGATGCCAGCCTGGGCCAAACCCTGAGCGAAACCGATCCCCCCGCGCTGCGCAAACACCTCAACTGCAGCAACAGCCCGGTCACCGATCCCGCGCTTGGGGGTGTTGACGATACGCCGCATCGACACGACGTCGTCAGGGTTGGCCAGCACCCGAAGATATGCAAGGGCATCGCGCACCTCGCGTCGTTCGTAGAAGCGAACGCCACCGACGACCTTGTACGGAAGCCCGACGCGAATGAATACTTCTTCGAAAACGCGCGACTGGGCATTGGTGCGATAGAACACCGCGACGTCCCGAGGCTTCGCATGCCCGGCGTCACTGAGCTCGTCAACCGTCTGCGCAACGAACGAAGCCTCGTCGTGCTCGTTATCGGCGACGTACCCCACGATCGGCCAGCCCGAGCCGGAATCACTCCAGAGGTTCTTCGGCTTGCGGTTGAGGTTGCGCGAGATCACCGCGTTCGCTGCCGACAAGATGGTCTGCGTCGACCGGTAGTTCTGTTCAAGCAGGATCGTCTGCGCGTTCGGGTAGTCCTCTTCGAACTGCAGAATGTTGCGAATCGTTGCGCCACGAAAGGCGTAGATGCTCTGGTCGGCGTCACCAACCACGGCAAGCTCAGCCGGTGGTAGTGCTTCGTCGGATGGTCCGACGATCTCTTTCACCAAGACGTACTGGGCATGGTTGGTGTCCTGGTACTCGTCGACCATGACATGCCTGAACCGGCGACGGTAGTGCTCGGCCGCCTCGGGGAACGCCTGCAGAAGGTTGACGGTCGTCATGATCAGGTCGTCGAAGTCGACTGCGTTCGCCTCCAGGAGGCGCCGCTGGTACGTGCGGTACACCTCGGCCAGCATCTCTTCCGTTGGCGTCGCAGTGCGGCTTGCGTACGACTCCCAGTCGACCAGCTCGTTCTTGAGGTTGCTCACCTGCGCACTGAACGAGCGCGGCGGGTACTTCTTCGGGTCGAGATCGAGATCGCGGCAGACCATCGTCATCAGTCGCTGCGAGTCGGCCGCGTCGTAGATCGAAAACGAAGACGACATCCCCAACCGCTTGCTCTCGGCCCGCAAGATGCGCACACAGGCAGAATGGAAGGTGGACACCCACATCGCCTTTGCCCGAGGACCCACCAGGGCGCCCACTCGCTCTTTCATCTCGCCAGCAGCCTTGTTCGTGAATGTGATGGCGAGGATCTGCCCAGGTTGGACGCCGCGGGCCGCCAGCAGGTAGGCGATGCGGTGGGTCAGGACCCGAGTCTTTCCCGATCCCGCACCGGCCACGATCAGAAGAGGGCTGCCTTCATGCTTGACCGCTGCTTGCTGTTGGTCGTTGAGCCCGTCGAGCAGGGCCCGGGTATCAATGGCCGGCCCACGCGACGAACTGGGCTGCGCGGCTGGCACGAAACCTGGGAGATCGTCGAAGAGGGAGGTCACTGACCGAAGTCTAGGCGGCGAGACGGACAGGCCCCTGGCGCCCCGAGATGGCGCCCAGTGGACCGATCAGGGTCAGATCAGCGGAACGAGCCGAGGACCGTGATGCGCACGTCGACGCCCTTGGCTCCACTGTTGAGCACACGAACCATCCGGTGCGATCCCAGCCCAGCAACCACTGTCCCGGTCACCGTCTGTCCGGGAGTAATCGACAGATCGGTGGTGCCGGGGCGCGAGACCCCTGCGCGCCAGAACGTCAGCTTGCCGGCCGTCGTAGCCCGTCGAGCTGTCACCTGCAAGAGCACGCTGTCGGCACCGCGGGCCACCGCGTCGCTGACCGAGAAGTCTTTGGTAGTCCCTTCGCCGAGGTTCGACAGCTCAAGGTTCGAACCGGTGTCGACGACGGTCTTGGGGACCCTTCGTAGCGCCAGGCTGTGACCGCCCTTGAGCGCAGCTGGTTCGTATGCACCAGCGATGTCAACAGCAACGTCCCTGCCATCTGACCCCTGATTCTCGACGATGACAGCACCATCACGACCTACCGGCACCGACGTTTGAACCGTGGTTGCACCTCGCCCATATGTGAGCACCGGAATCCTCGGGCGATTGCTGCCTGCTGGGTACGCATAGATCGAACCGCGTCCCTGACCGGGAGTAACGGTGATGCTGAGACTCGCGGACGTCGATGCTGGATCGGTTCCAGCGGAGCCGGCAACGACGACCTTGGCATTGCCACTGGCCCCTAGCGAAAGGTTGGCAAGGCGCCTGGGCCCGACAGCGTCAAACTCATCCCCGCCATCGACTGCGATCTTCCGGCGCAGCGACAGCGGAGCGTCCGGGTTGACGTAGTAGCCGACAACGCTCACCGCGAGGTCGGTCGCTCCGAAGTCGGTGAAGAAGCTGACTTTCCCGTCGGCCCCAACTGGAAGCACCATCGAAGCTGAGCTGATCTGATTCTGGACTGCAGATATCCGGCGGACCGCTGGAATGTCGCCGCCAGCGGGACCTGCCGTGAGCCCGGCGGCCCAGTTGGGCTGCCGCATGGCCACGTTCAGAGCAACCGCAGAAACGCCCTTACCGGGGACCGGCCCGGTACCAGCAACCTGCACGTCGACGCGACGGCCCGAGTCGTGGAACAGCCGACAGGGACCGTTGAGCATGCCGGCACCGGACTCTGTGGAAGCCAGTCGGGTCGGTGCGACCGGTACGTATCGCATCGGGTCGGTCTGGACGCGCGGCGCGGTGGTGGTGAGCGACCCGTTCACACAAGGCCCGCCCAGTGGCTTGCCTGTCCAGAAGGAGGTGCGCCCGGTGGAACCGTCGTAGCCCAAGCTGATGTGGATATGGTCGGTGTGCGGGTTCGTTCCGCTGTACGGGCCCCACCCGGGATCGCCGTAAGCGCGCCAGATCCGCCGGTTGAAGATGATGTACATGATGCCGAGCCGGCGAGCCATGGCGTTCTTGTTGCCGTTGTCGTCGGTCGCCAAGAGCCACGACAAGAACGCGTCAGCCTTGGCCTTGCCCGCTTTGGTCGTCGAATCCACCATCCAGTCGAGCGCGCGACCGTCGTTGTGCTCCGACGTCGTGTAGCAGGCATTGCGGGCGATCCCGATCGACTCATCCGACCCGTAGGTGGCCCTGATCAAGTCGGCGATCTTCTCCGCCCCCGGCCGATCGACCGGATCGCAGATCGTGTTGCCTTCGTATTCGGAGTACCCCTCGATCGCTTTTCCGAACTTCGGGGTGTTCGGCTGCGGTGGGGCGGCTTCGGCCGACGTGACCGTCACCAGAGGGATCAGGGTCGCCAGCACCACCAGAAGCACTAGGTGCACCGGCAGGCGAAGGGCTCGGGTCGACTTTGGCATCATGAGTACGTTCGGCGGCCAGGGTGCCGCGCTGAAGCCCCCTGCCTACCATGACGCGGAGCAGATCACCCGATCAGCGCACTCACAACCGGCTACCAGCCCGTAACCCAACAGAAGGAGCCCCAGTGGCTGAGCACCTCCCCGATTCCGAGGTTGAGCGCGTCCTGGTCGTCACCGCCCACCCCGATGACGTCGATTTCGGTGCGTCAGGCACGTTGGCACAGTGGACGGCCCAGGGGATCGCGGTCACCCTCTGCGTGATCACCGACGGCGACGCCGGCGGTTTCGACCCCAACGTCCCACGATCGGATATTCCGGACATTCGCCGCGCTGAGCAGCGCGCCGCCGCAGCGCTGTGGGGAGCCACCGATGTCGTCTACCTCGGCTACCGTGACGGCGAGCTCACCGTCTCGCACGACCTGCGGCGCGACATCAGCCGAGTGATCCGGCAGGTGCGGCCGCGCCGGATGCTCATCCAGTCTCCGGAACGAAACTGGGAGCGGGTCCAAGCTTCGCACCCGGACCATCTCGCGGCTGGCGAGGCCGCCATGCAGGCGATCTATCCCGACGCACGCAACCCCTTCGCCCACATCTCCCTCCTCGGCGACGAAGAGCTCGAGGCGTGGACCGTCGAAGAGGTCTGGGTCATGGCCGGTCCCCAGGCTGGCCACGCTGTCGATATCACTGACACGTTCGCCACCAAGGTCGCCGCCCTGCAGGCGCACGAATCGCAGACGGCGCACATGGAGGATCTGGAAAAGATGATGCGCGGTTGGGGCGTGATGATGGCTGAGCGTTTCGGCCTGGCAGAGGGTCGGCTCGCCGAAGCCTTCCAGATCGTCAAGACCGCCTGAACAGAGCCG
>JBBQAL010000138.1:0-6425 GCA_038316135.1 Candidatus Nanopelagicales bacterium
AACCGACGCGGCCGCGGTTCCCGTGTTCGTCACCGTCAGGCGACCCGTGTCCGACGCGAGGCCATAGTCGAGGTAGCCGAGATCCGCACCGGCGCCGTTCGTGTAGAGGTCGTACTCGAGGCCACCGCGGGGGGTCGGGAAGACGGTGGACGTGGAGACGGGGTCGGCGTAACGCAGGGGGTCCGAGCAGACCCACTCCGCTGCCCAAGGGAAGTGACCGCCGCCCCAATGGCTCGTCACCGACGCCTTGAACCGCGTCAGCTGGGCATCTGCGGTCAGCGTCCTGCCAGCGTGGGTGATGACCAGCGGCTCGGCACCGGACTCCGACCACGACATGACCGCTTGCAACTCGGCGAGCATCGCGTCACGCTCGGTGCGGGAGTAGCACGCGCCACCGACAGTGATGGTCCGCTCATCTGACAGCGACGCAGCGGTGAACGTCCCGTGCGCCTGCGGGCGCGGAGTGGAGCCTCGGCGATCCGGGGGCAACTCGTCCCAACCCTCGAACGCCTGGATCTTGTGACGCGCCGACACCGACCCGGACATCACGAGCCCACGCCAGTTGACGATCGTGTCGGACTGGCTCATAGGACCCTCCCCGCCATCTCGAATCGGAATGTGTCCCGCAGGCCGTTGAGCGCTGCACGAGGATCGGCAGCGACCAGGGTCACGTCGCCGAACTGGACACCCGTGTTGCTGGCGCCCGAGCTCGTCGAACCGGCCGACCCACCGACGTACCCACCGCCGGCGAACCTCTGCGCGTTGAGCCCGTCGAAGTAGGCCCGCCCGTAGTGCGCGACCGAGTCCGCCTTGACGATGTACTCGCCGTTGGAAGCCAGGACGGGGATCGAGTCCGAGGTGCCCGTACCCGGTCCGCTCAGGTATCCGCCCGCCGCCCGCCGGATCGAGTTTGGTGACGATGCCGGCGAGTAGGACGGGTTCGCGTCGACCTTGATCTGCAGACTCTTCGTCACCTCGGCACGGAACGCTGCGAGCTGCTGGTAGGCGTTGTTCAGGTCGAGGGCTACGACGGGGACGATGTTGGTCGGGATGAGGCCGAGCTGGTCGGCGAGCGCCTTCGCAGCGTCCTCGGACATGCCCATCGACGTCGCGGTGGCAATGAACTCGTCGCGCACCGTCGTCATCTGCGCGCGGAGCTCGTCGGTCGTCGACCCGTTCGCCTTCATCGAGGCGATGAGATCCCACCCGGATTTGGCAACGTCGTCGAGAGCGGACTGGTTCTTGCGACCCGCCTCAGTCGTGATGTCGAGCTTGTCGGCTACGGCCACCTCAGCCTCAGCGCGCTTGCGGGCCGCATTGGTGCCCATGCCCTGCGCCTCGTACTGCGCTGCGAGATCGTCTACCTGCGATTGGATAGAGGCAGCGGCGTCGTCGATCGCGGCCTGCAGGTTGCGTTGCGCGTCACGCTCGGACAGGACCACACCCGCGGCCTTGTCCTGCGCGTCGATCAACTCCTGCAGCGCGTCGACCTGATCGACAATGGCGCCCGTGGCGACACCCGTTGCGTCGGCGACCTCCGTCTGAGCAGTCGCGGCGGACTGATCGACCTTGCGCTTCGCCTCAGTGATGTCCTTCGCCTCGCCGAGACGCTTCACCTGGTCATCGAGCGAGTCGGTGAAGGCGTTCGCCTGCGAGTTCTTCGACAGGAGCAGATCGTCGCCTTCGCGGTAGGCATCTGCTGCAGCCTTCGCCTCAGCGAGCGCGTCGGCATTGCCGAGGTACGCTTGCGTCAACGTATCGACGCTGACGCCCATCTGCGTGCCGGCGTCGATCATCGACTTCGTGTTGCCGATGCCGAAGCCACGCTCACGAGTCAGTTCGTTCTTCACGAACGCCGTCGAGTTCTCAGTGAGGGCGCCAGTCAGTGGGTCGAGCGAGTCGGCCAGGGCGTCTACCTTCGCGCGCGCCTCAGCCTGAGCCTTCGCCCACGTCATGACCGAGAGCGTGACGATCGCCAGCGCTGCACCGATGCCACCGACCGCAAGCCCGGCGGCCTTGCCCGAGAGACCCAGCTCCTCCATCGCGACCTTCGCGTCACTGATCATCACGACGACTTTGCCGAGGCCGGCGCCGCCGAGGAGCAGCAGACCACCACCGCCGATGATCGCCAGAGTGACCGCCTGCACAGCGGCAGGCGCATCCGCGAGCGCGTTCACGATGTCGGTCGCCGTCTGCACGACACCACGAAGCGGACCGTTCGCCTGCTCGCCGAGGGATATCGACGCGGTCTCGATCGACCCCGTCAACTGCTCCCAATCGCCCTTGAGGTTGTTGAGCTTGATCGCGGCAGTCTCGGCCGCGTAGCCCTGGTCGTTGACGGCAGCAGTCCACTTGTCGACCGCCGCCGAACCACCGTCAAGGAGGAGCCTCGCCGCAGTGACCTGCTGGTTTCCGAAGATCACACCGAGGGACGCGTTCTTCTGCGCGTCGCTCATGCCGCCGTAAGCCTGTTCGAGCTGCCCGGCCATGTTCGACAGGCCCAGGAACTTGCCCTGCGCGTCGTAAAGGTTGACGTTCAGCGCCTTGAGTTCGGTCGACGCCGCAGCCGAGGGGGACGTCAGCGAGGCGAGCACACCACGGAGCGACGTGCCAGCCTGCTCGCCAATGACACCCTTGGAGGCGAACTGCGCCAGGACGCCGACGGTCTCCTCGAGGGAGATGTTCATGCCAGCGGCGACCGGGCCGACGAACTTGAGGCCGTTGCCGAGGTCGAGGACGCCACCCTGTGCCTTGTTCGCACCTGCCGCGAGGAGGTCCGCGACGTGCACGACGTCCTTGCCCTTGAGGTTGAACTGGTTCAGGGTCGATGCGGCGATCTCCGCAGCGTCAGCCACATCGATCGAACCCGCCGACGCCAGACCGAGCGCACCCTTCAGCCCGCCACCGAGGATGTCCGACGCGCTGACACCGGCCTTGGCGAGCTCGGTGATCGCCCCGGCCGACTCCTTCGCGTTGTAGATCGTGTCCTTGCCGGCCTGGATCGCAGCAGCCCGAAGCTCGGCCATCGTCCCGGCGGTCTCATGCGTCGCCGCCTGGACGTTCGACATCTCCGCGTCGAAGTCGGCGAACGCCTTGATCGCGAGGACGGACGCGCCGACCATCGCCGCACCGAGGAGACCGGCACCGTTGGCGAGGGTGTTGATGTGCGCCGAGTTCTTCTGGATCGCCGTCTGCATCTTCGACGACGCGTCCTGCGTCGACTTCGCAGCAGACTGCATCGCCGATTTGAAGTCAGCGACCTCAGCCCGGAGACGAACAACGATGCTGCGATCCGCCATGACGCCCCCTCGAGTGATTGGATAGAGTCATGAGCGATGCGCGCGACACCGGGAAGCCGTTCGGGATGCTGTACTTCGGAGCCATCGCGGCACTCATCGGCGCGGTCCTGATGTTCACGTCGGCGACTGCGATCGGGTCAGTCCTGGTCATCTCAGGCACGCTCGTCGCGTGCACCGGAATGGTCCTGCGCGGCCTGTACCAGCAGGGCTAAGCGCGAGGCATCATCCGTGGATCGGGCACGTAACCGTCCGGCGACCGGTCCATGACGTAGACCGTCTCTGCCGCCTTGCGTGGGCTCACATCGTCCGCGAGATGCACCGCCGAACAGCCCTGGCAGAGCACCCTGTGCGCCTCGTACTGCCCTTCCATGTCCGCGTTCCACGACCGGTCGCGCGGCTGCCCACAGTGGGGGCACAGGCCGTCCTCATGGACTGTGAGAGCCACAGCGAGCAGACGGTCAACCGTGCCCCACCTGCGAGGCGAGCGACCGAACCGGAGAGTCGAGATCGGCACACCGTTCGCCCGCGCGGTACGCAGTTCCACGACGACGCCGGGGAACCGTCGCAGCGCACGGGCTAGGAAGGGACCGGCAGCCCCGTGAGGAGGTAACCGACCGCTCCCTGCAACTGCGCGTACATGACGGCACCGGAACGGGACTTGTCACGCAGGGCGACGACCTGAGCCGGGGTGAACTTCGGCTCGACACACGCCGCGGCGATGAGCCACGCCTGCTTGCCGTCCTCGTCCTCGCCGGCATCCATCGCGGCCTTCGTCGTCGCGATGATCTCGGCGTTCGTGAGCTGGGTGACGCGGACGCGGATCGTTGCGGCGTCGCGCTCAGCCTTGATCGCTTCGATCTGTGCGAGCAGGTGCTCCGGGGTGGCCTCGTCGAGTCCACGGTTCTGCGGGGTGACCTTCTCTGCGGCGGGGATCTGCGCCTCGATGTCGGCGACCTTGGCCGCGAACTCAGTCTCGAGGGGGTACAGGTTGACGGTGATCTCGGGACGGACCAGGCCGTCGATCCATGCGTCGAGGTCGAACGTCGCAGGGTCGAGGTTGCTGCCTTCGGTGCTCACGGTGTGCTCCCGGCTAGGGTTCCCGGCTCGGATGAGACCCCCGCGCGCCCCAAGCCGGGGGAGGGCGCGCGGGGGAGTAGGTCAGGCGATCAGCGTCACACCGAGGTACATGACGCCCTGCTGCAGCAGCGGAACCTCGAGCTTCAGGTAGCCGTCGCCCGCGCCACCCGTCTGGATCGGGGTGTCGGTCATGACGTAGAAGACATCGACCTTCTGCCCGACGGCCCATGCCGTCGACGCCGGCAGACCGAATCGACGCACGATCCACCCGACGACACCGGAACCGGTGAAGATCGTCAGCGGGTCCGTCGCGGTTGCCGCACCGGCCGTGTAGTCGCGGAAGAGTACGAGCTTGCCGTCGAAGTTGTTGATCGTCGGGACCACGGCGTTCGTGGTGTCCGTGATCGACTTCTCCGACACGGTGTCCGAGGACGTCGGGTTGATGGCGGTCGTGGTGACCGTCATCGTCGACAGCGCCTTGGCTGTGCCGATGACGAGCTCGGTGACCTTCGGACCCGATGGGGTCGTCAGGCCGGTCGCTCCGGGGATCCAGTCGTAGCGGGTGACGTTGAGGTCAACGATTCGGGGCATGTCAGTTCTCCTCGCTGCCCGCGGTGGGCTTCTCGATCTCGGTCGCGGGCGCGGCCGGGGTGTAGGGGGTGACCTCGATCGGCGTCCAGTCGGTCTCGATCGGGGTGAACTCGATGGGCTGCCAGTCCGGGGCGGCCGGACCCTTGTCGATGCGTGCCATGAATGCCTCCGGGCATGGGTGAGTACCCCGTACCGGATGGGCGGGGTGAGATGAGGTCAGGTCAGGAAGGGATCGACACCAGGCGGATCAGGTCCACACCGTAGGCCGGGTGCGTGTTCGTCGTCGGGATCGTGATGTCCCGGTCGATGAGGACCGGACGCGACTCAGACAGGACGAGGGTCACGGTCCTACCGGTCACCGTCAGCGAGCCCACACCGTTGCCCGTGAGGGCTGTGCGGACCCGTGCCGCATGGACCAGGACGGCCTCAGCGGTCTCAGCAGCCACCGTCACACCGAGGATGTCGTCGATGACGGTAGTCGAGCTCGTGATGTCGGACTCGAGCGCGGGTGCGCCGGCCGAGGTCCACAGGATCACGCGCGGGAACGCGGCGGACGCGGGCGCCTCAGCGAAGTACACGGGCAGGCCCAGCGCGACGATCACAGCCTTCGCGGCCGTCACCTCGGCGATCACAGGACACCCACGATCTTCTCGAGCGCGGCCATGAAGTTCGGCATCTCAGCGTCGAGCGCGCCCTTCGGATCTGCGACCGTCCCACCGCCACCGTTCGCGCCACCGAAGTAGGCGACGTTCGCGAGGGAGCCAGGCTCACCGGGGCCAGACTTGGGGCCGATCTCCGCCTCGATGACGCCGACGCCGAACATCTGGCCGCCGTGGACGTCAAACGACACGGAACGGGCTGCACCTCGGAATGCCTTCGACTTGCCCAGCTCGGAGGCCATCTGGCGCTTGATGTTCAGCGCACCCTTCTTGACGACCGGGAGCACCTTGCCGTTGATGCCGTCGCCTGCCGCGATCAGGTCAGCGGACAGCGCGCGCAACTCCGAGTCGTCGAAGTCGATCGCCATCAGACGACCTCCTCCACACCGAGCCGGTACGCGGTCGCAGCGGTCTTGTGCAGCAACGCTGCGACGCGGTACACGCGGCCGACGAGGTTCGGGTCGAGGACCGCGGAGGTGATCGTGACGATCTGACCGACCTCGGGAGTGAAGGCGCCCGCGGGAACGTGCACCGCGTACCGCTGCACCGTGAACGTCGAGCCAGCCGCCTGAGGGTTCGACTCCTGCGCCTCATACGTCTGGACCTTGCACCGGCCCGTGTACAGCGGGGACGAGTAGGCCGGGGTGACGGCGCCCGTGGTCGGGTCCGTGGTCACACCCGTCACTGTGCGAACGGTAGCCGTGTCGAACATCAGGGACTCAGCCATGCGACGGCCCCGTAGAGCAGCAGTCTGTGCAGTCATCGCGCCGACCCGACGACCGTCGTGCTGCCACTGAAG
>JBBQAL010000038.1:0-24841 GCA_038316135.1 Candidatus Nanopelagicales bacterium
GGTGACGATCGACATCAGGTTCACCGACGCGAGCTGCCCCAACAGGATGTAGACGGCAACGCCCGACGCGAAGAAGGCGAAGAGGGTGCGGGGGCGCATGCGCTCGAGGTGGACCGGCTCGGTGGGTGCCGACGGGAACGCCGATACGACAGCTTCGCGAAGGTCGCCCAGCACCTGGTGGTTTCCCTTGACTGCTCTGCGGTTCGTTCGACTCAGTGCGATGGTCTGCAGCAGTGGCAACGCCTCACCGAGTCGCTGTGCCGTGAGCTCCTGAAGTGCGCCGCGGACGGCTCGGTCGGCTCCAACGATGAGAGCGGTAGTGACCAGCAGTTCCCCGTCGTCGATGCGCAGTGTGAGTTGTTCAGCGGCAATCTCGCCGTACTCCAGGCCCAGCAGCCAGACTCGGTTCTCAGCGTCGAGGGCGATGTTCCCCGCGTGGAGCTCTTCGTGTGCGATACCGGCTCGATGGAGTGCGCGAACTTGCTCCCAAAGATCGGCGAGTACCGCATCGGTGAGCTCGGCAGGGTCAATCGATGCGAAGGTGCGCAGTCCTGGCACATCTTCGAAGGCGAGGACGGCAGAGTCGGACGTCACCGAGGCTGCTGCGATGAGGTCGGGCGTACGCACGTCTTGGCGCCGCGCGGCCAGAACCGGCAGGGCCGCCTGGTCAACTGCCCGACGAACCGACCACGTCGGGGGGCGCTCCACCACCCCTTGCACGCGCATCCTGCGGTAGATCTGGTAGATCAGCCCGGCCGAGCGTCGGTCGCGGTCGATGACCCGGATGTCGAGAGCCCGACCGTCGAGAGCTGTGCCCAGGTAGTGACGCTCATCGTCGCTCTCGCCCTCCCACTTCAGATAGGCCAGCGGAACGGCGACCGTTGCCAGTGCCTGGGCAACCTCTGCACCGTTGGGGCGAGGGTTCACCGTGCCGAATCCGTATCGGAACGCCAACCCGACGGTCCGCCCCCCGCTCGCGCTCAGTGCCAAAGCCAGCGGAGTTGCCGACTGGTCGAAGAGCAACAAGATGGTGAACCCGATCAGCGATCCCCATACTCCGACGGCCAGCCGTGGACGTCCACGGAGTCCGTCCACCGACGCGAGCGCGACCACGGCGGTCAGCAGCGGAAAGGCGATCGGCGTGCGTGACCCGCGCGAGCTGGACGTTGTCAGGGCATCGAGCAGGGTTGACGAAAGGAACTCAGGTCCGAGCACCGAGAACGCGTAGGCGATCAGCCAGGCTGCGATACCTGCCGCCGCCGCAACCCACAGGGTGCGCCACCGTCGACGGATGGCCAAGTCGGCCAGAATCAGTGGCGGGAGCAGGACGAGCAGCAGCTTGCTGGCGAGAGCCAGGACCGTCAGGATCAGGTCGGGCAAGGTGGTGATCGCCGTCGCGAGATCTTGCTCGAGCCCGGAGGTCGTTCCGAGCGCGACGTCGCCGAGCACTAGGAGCAGCGCCGAGAACGCGGCCCAACCGCCGAGGCGTAGCGCATCGTTGGGCCGGTGGATTCGTTGTGGCTGCTCCGGCTCGACGATGTGGGCCGGGGGTGCCGGCACAACGGCGCGGGTGCTGGATGCGCCCATAGGTCGGCCTGCGGACAGACCAGCCGCTGGGCCGTCCGGGGTGTCGGCCACGCGGTGATCGTGCCACACCGGCGCCCGGGCCTCGCCTAAGGTGCGCAGGTGGCTCACGAAGGTCTGCCGACGCCGTTCGCCGAGGAAGTGCTCGACCTGGTGGCGACTATTCCTGCAGGACGCGTGATGGCCTACTCCGACATCGCCTCAGTTCTCGGTCGCGGCGGCGCGCGCCAGGTGGGTCAAGCCATGGCGCGGTTCGGATCGGGTGTTCCGTGGTGGCGGGTGCTGCGGAATGACGGCTCCTGCGCCGACCTCCATCGCGATGAGCAGGTCAGCCGACTCAAGGCTGAGGGAGTTCGGTTCGCCAGGGAACGGGTCCAGATGGAGAGTGCGCGCTGGCGACCCTGAGGGATGAAGGCGCAGGTCAACGCCGAGTGACCGCGACTCTGTCAGACCTCGATGGTGTGATGGTCCCGTGACCCTCTCTCCCGTTGTGCTTGACGAGCATCAGCGCGCGATCGTCGATCACGTGGCGACGACGGGTCATGGGCCAACCCTGGTGCTGGCCGGGCCGGGAACCGGCAAGACAACGACGCTGGTCGAGGCCATCACCGCGCGCGTCGAAGCCGGCACCGATCCCGAACGCATCTTGACCCTGACCTTCAGCCGGCGGGCTGCCGGCGAGCTTCGCACCAGGATTGCCAGACGCCTGCAGCGCACCGTCGCCGCTCCTCTCGCCTGGACCTTTCACGGGTTCGGGTTTTCGCTCGTCGGCGAGCTGTTGGTTCCCGACGATCTGGGGCGAAGCATCCGACTGCTGTCGGGGCCAGAGCAAGAAGTCGTGGTCCGCGAGCTGCTGGCCCATGATCGCGAGATCGGCGTGGTCGCCTGGCCGGAGGCTCTCGACGCGGCACTCCGCACCAGAGGGTTCACCGAGCAGGTTCGCGCATTCTTGGCGTCGGCGCGTTCGGTCGGTCTTGAGGCCGACGACATTGCCAGGTTCGCGGAAGGTCGTCCTGACTGGGCCGCGCTCGCGCAGTTCATGGTCGAGTACCTCGACGTCATCGACTCCCGGGGCCTCCTGGACTATTCCGAGCTGGTCGCAAGGGCAGTCGCCTACGCCGAGTCACCGGATGGCCGCGCGGCCCTGCGCGCCAGATACGACCTGGTCGTGGTCGACGAGTACCAAGACACCGACCCGGCCCAAGAACGCTTGCTCCAGGCGATCGGTGGCGATGGACGCGACCTCGTGGTGGTCGGAGACCCCGACCAAGCGATCTACGCCTTTCGGGGGGCCGACGTTCGAGGGATCACCCAGTTCGCCGAGCGGTTCCGCACCGGGGCGTCTGAGCCGGGCCAGATCATGACGCTTCGAACGTCGAGGCGTTGCTCGACACACATCCTGGACGCCTCCCGTCGGGTGGCTGCACTCCTGGGGGCGGCCGGCAGTCTGCCCGTCAGCGCGCTGCGGTTGCACCGGTCGCTTGAGGCGCCGGCTGACCTCCCGGCCGGCGAGGTTGCGGTGCGGCTCTTTCCCACCGTCGAGCGCGAGGCGGCCGCCATTGCCGAGACCCTGCGCCGTGAACACCTGCAGCGGGGAACTCCGTGGCAGCAGATGTCGGTTCTGGTTCGCTCAGGACTGACGGACATCCCGGTCATCGCCCGAGCCCTCGATACTGCCGGGGTTCCAGTCGAGGTCGCCGCGGACGAGCTGCCGCTCCGCGACCATCCAGCACTGGCGCCGCTGCTCAGCATCCTCCGCTTTGCCGCCCACCCTGAGTCGCTGACGCCTGACCAGGCGCAAGCTCTCCTCTTCGCCCCGTTGGTGGGTGCTTCGCCCTCCGAGCTGCGTCGGCTCGGCCGGGCTCTGCGTGAGGCCCACCGCCAACACGTCGACGTCGACCCATCCCCTTCAGCGGAACTGATCCTGGCGGCCCTTCTCGACCCACACCTGCTTGCTCCGCTCCCTGATGCGTTGACGGGACGCGCTCGGTCGCTCGCGCAGACGCTGGCGATCGTGCGACGCGGTGCAGCTGCCGGACAGTCGGCCCACGACCTGCTGTGGTCGGTGTGGGCCGGCTCGGCTTGGGAGGCTCGGCTGAGCATGGCTGCGGACGGCACTGGTCCGGATTCTGCGGCGGCCAACCGCACGCTCGATGCACTCGTCATCCTCTTCGACCTCGCCAGTCGCAGCAACGAGCGCGCGCCCCACGGAGATCTGGCCACCTTCATCGCCGAGATCGACGCGCAGGAGATTCCGGCTGCGCCCTTGGCTGACGTCGGTGTTGGCGGACACGGTGTCCGGGTCATGACCGCTCACCGCAGCAAAGGCCTCGAGTGGGACGTCGTCGTGGTTGCCGGTGTGCAGGCTGAGGTCTGGCCAGATCTCCGGCGCAGAGGATCGCTCCTCGAGCCCGACCTCCTCGGTCCGGACGGTATTCGCGAACCGATGACCATCGCAGAGGCCAGGCGCGAAGAGCGGCGGCTCTTCTACGTCGCGGTGACCCGCGCTCGACGACGACTGCTCTGTACCGCGGTCGAAACCCCAGCCGACGAAGGCCTTCGCCCTTCGCCCTTCCTCGATGACCTCGGGGTCGAAGCACAGCACGACCGGGCTGGCGTTCAGCATCCATTGACGCTCGCCGGCGTCATCGCCGACCTACGGTCTGTCGCCTCCAACCCTGGTGTGGTCGACCCGCTTCGCTCGGCGGCCAGCGCTCGATTGGCTCAGTTGGCGGTTGCTGGTCCGCCAGACGCGCTGTTGGCTCCAAAAGCACACCCCCGGGAGTGGTGGGGGCGGCGACCCTCGTCCGACGATGGACGCGACGACTCATCGTCGGCGCTGCGCGGCGATCTCTTCCTGTCCGGCTCACAGGTAGAGGCTTTGGTGCTCTGCCCACTCCAGTGGTACCTCAGTCGACGGGTCCACGCGGAGTCGGGACGCGGAACCGCGGCGGGGTTTGGTGGCGTCGTCCACGCCTTGGCCGACGCTGTGGCGCGTGGTCACCTTCCCGCCGAGCTCGACGCGTTAACGGCTGCTCTCGACGACGTGTGGGGGCAGCTCCAGTATCCCGCGGCATGGGAGTCAGACCAGGAGCACGTGCAGGCCGTTGCTGCCATTGATCGGTTCCTCGAGTGGCACAACGAGTCACGCAATCGAACTGTCGTCTCGACGGAAGAGAAGTTCGCCGCCAGCTTCAGCGTCGCCGGTAACGAGCTGCACCTCAGCGGCCGACTTGACCGACTCGAGCGCGACGACGAGGGCTACCTCGTCGTCGTTGACCTCAAGACGATGGCCCATGCCCCGTCCCGGCGCGAGGTCGCCACCAACCTTCAGTTGGCGACATACCGGCGTTTGGTGTCTGGCGCCGAAGGAGTCACCGAACCGGTGGGCGCGGCTGAGTTGGTCCAGCTGCGAATCCCGGCCGGCACGCGTGATCCGGCCGCCAAGGTGCAGCGCCAGGACGCCACCGCCGAAGCTGATCAGGCACTCGACGAAGCACTCGTCCATGCGGTGTCCACCATCACATCTGGTCAGTACCCGGCCACGCCGGGTCCGGCGTGCGCCTATTGCCCGTTCACGTTGACGTGTCCTGCGCAACCGGCCGGGCGTGAGGTGATCCCGTGAGCACTCCCACTCCCGGGCTGAGCCGGCCGGCGATCTGTGGGCTCTTCGGCATTCCGTTCACCGACGAGCAACTTGACGCGATCACCGCCCCGCATGCGCCGGCAGTCGTCATCGCCGGGGCGGGATCAGGAAAGACCGCGCTGATGAGCGCCAGGGTGGTGTGGCTGGTCTCGAAGGGGCTGGTCACCCCCGACCAGGTACTGGGGCTGACGTTTACCAACAAGGCGGCCGCTGAGCTCAGCGCCCGGGTGCGCAAGGCGCTCCGACTCCTTGCGGGCCAGAGCGGCTCGCCTGCTGATGGTGAGCCGACGGTCAGCACGTACCACTCCTACGCAGCGGCGCTGCTCCGTGAATACGGGTTGTGGGCTGGATACGAGCCGGCTGCTCAACTACTGACTGACGCCCAGCGCATCCAGCTTGCCGAGAATGTGGTGCGCCGAGCCTCGGGCCCGTTCCCCGCCCTCGGTCTTCGGTTGACCGCACTTACTGAGCGGGTACTCACCCTCGACGGCGAGCTCAACGAGCATCTGGCTGACCTCGCGGCGGTGATGGAGCACGACACCGCACTGATCGAAGAACTCGACGCCGTCGAGGCGCTCGACGGCAAGCTCACGGCCGAACCAGCGAAGGCGCGCGCGACGGCCCAAGCTCGGCTCGAGCTCGCTCCGCTGGTTGCTGACTTCCGCAGCGAAAAAGCCCAGCGCGAGCGGGTCGACTTCGGCGACCAGATGGCTGCGGCGGCCATCCTGGCCGAGTCGGTGAGCGAGGTGGCCCGTGGCGAGCGTGAGCGTTTCGGAACGGTACTTCTTGACGAGTACCAAGACACTTCCATGGCGCAACAGCGCCTCTTGGTGGCTCTCTTTGGTGGCAGTCACCCGGTCATGGCTGTTGGTGACCCCTTCCAGGCGATCTACGGCTGGCGCGGTGCGTCGGTGCGCAACATCTTGACCTTCGACCGCGACTTCGGCGATCCAGAGCCGGCGCCGATCTTCGCGCTCGGTCAAAACAATCGATCTGGTGGCGCGATTCTGAGAGCCGCCAACGCGGTGGCCGAGCCTCTGCGCGACCAGTTCCCCGAGGTGGCCGAGCTGCGCCCACAACCGGCGAAGGCTGACAGCGGGGAGATCTCGATCGGGCTGTACCGCACGGCTGCAGAAGAGATCGACGTCGTCTGTGACGCTGTCGCTGCTGAGATTGTTGAGGGCCGGCCGGCCTCTGACATCGCGGTCTTGTGCCGCGAGGCGAAGGTCTTCCCAGCCGTCATCTCGGGCTTGACGGAGAGAGGGGTCTCGGTCGACGTTGTTGGTCTGCGCGGCCTGCTTGAGCTGCCCGAGATCGTCGAGGTGGTCTCCACTCTCGAAGTGCTCTATGACCCCACCGCCAATCCCAGCTTGGTTCGGTTGCTGAGCGGCCCGCGCTGGCGGATCGGCCCGGCTGACCTCGCGCAGCTCGGTGCTCGGGCCAGCGAGCTCGCGGCGTCCCCACGCCTGGAGGTTCGCGGCGACGCCAAGCAGGAGCGTGACGAGACGGTGGCTGGCCAGCTCCGAGAGGCGGTTGCTGGCATCGACCCTGTCGAGACGGTTTCACTGATCGAGGCGCTCGAGGACGCAGGGCCTGGACCATTCTCAATGGCTGCTCGCGAGCGATTCGCGGCTCTGGCCGAGGAACTCCGGCAGCTTCGCGCCGTGATTCACCAGCCACCTGATGTCGCGATCGCTCGAGTCATCTCGGTGACCGGGCTCGATATCGAGTTGGCCACCTACGGTGTTGCCGCCGACCACCTCGATGCGCTTCTCGAGCAGGCGCGTGGCTTCACTGCGTCGGGAGGAGGCCCCGGTGTCGGCGCCTTCTTGTCGTACCTGGCGCTGGCCAGACGTTACGGCTCGTCACTGGCGGTACCGGCGCCGAATGGTGGTGACGGTGTCGCCCTGTTGACCGTGCACAAGGCGAAGGGCCTGGAGTGGCATAGCGTCTACGTCCCGCAGGTTGTCGACGGTGTCTTCCCCAGCGCACAGTCGCGATCCACCCCGCTGACGTCCCCCGCGCTGCTGCCTTACCAGCTGCGCGGCGATGCGGCTGACTTTCCGGTCGTGGCTACGTGGACGGGCAACAAGGGCGTTGCCGCGTTTAAAGCCGATGTTGCCGAGCGTGAACTCGGTGAAGACCGACGCTTGGCCTATGTTGCGTTGACTCGGGCGGCCGAGCGACTGGTGGTCACCGGCCACCGATGGGGCTACACCCAGACCAAGCCTCGCGACGTCAGCCCGTATCTTCAGGCCCTCGCCGACATGTGTGAAGCAGGGGGCGGCACAGTGCTGCACTGGGAGTCCGAAGTCGTCGACGCCGGCAACCCTGCGCTCACTGAGCCGATCTCGGTGCCCTGGCCACCGGTGGGCGATCCCGAGATCGCCGCTGCTCGCGAGGCCGCAGCCCTCGGGGTTTTGAACGCGCTTGAGGCGCCAACTGTTAACGACGGTGCCCTCGATGAGTACGGCCGCGAACGCGTTGCGTCCTGGGACGCTGACATCGCTGCGCTCATCGCCGAGGCCGAGCGCCAAAGCATCCAGGTGGTCGAGCTGCCATCGTCGCTCTCGGCGTCCTGGGCTGTTGAGCTGCTCAGAGAACCCGAGGCTGCTGCTCGTCGGCTGCACCGCCCGATGCCCCGGCCACCGGCGGCCGCCGCACATCGTGGCACGCGCTTTCATCAGTGGGTCGAGGCCCGCTTCGGCCAGGTTCCGCTCATCGACGTCGACGGCCTGGTTCCCGAAGGTGAAGTGGCACAGGACGACGACCTCAAGTCACTGCAGGAGGCTTTCCTGGCCGGCCCCTATGCCGATCGCGAACCGGTGGCCGTCGAAGCACCCTTCCAACTGCTGCTGGGCGAGCAGATCCTCGTAGGACGGATCGATGCCGTCTACGCGGCCGATCCGAACGATCCAACGCTGCCCGTTGGCACCAGGTATGAGGTCGTGGACTGGAAGACCGGCCGTCACTCCGCCGACCCGCTCCAGCTCGCTTTCTACCGAATCGCGTGGGCTGAGCTGCATCAGATCCCCGTCGATCAAGTCGTGGCCACCTTCTATTACGTGTCCTCCGGGCGAGTCGAGCGTCCAGGCGATCTGCCAGATCGTTCGGCACTTGCCCGGTGGTGGGGCGGTTCGAGCGCCTAGGCTCGGCAACTGTGACGAGCCCAGAGCGAGGAATGGCCTTCGCCGGCGCAGCACACGAGCGCGCCGCCGAGTCCCGCCGTGACGAGGCGCTGCTGGACCGCATGTGGGCCGACTCGGAAACTCGCACACTGATTGTTATCGGGGGCGAGGTACAGGTCGACCCAGTCACCGGGGCACCGCTCTGGTGCCCGACCGATCAGGTTCCGGCTGGTGAGCGATACCTGCTCGGTGTCGACGAAGCGGACTGCGTGCGGTTTGCTGTTCACCTGCCCGTCGGTGCGGAGGTGGAGAGTTCCAAAGGGCTACGTGAGTTGGCGGCCACGGCGGACGCAACGGAGTCAGGGTGGCTCTGCCATGCGGTTGCCTTGGCGCAGTGGCACGCCGCCCACACGCACTGTCCGCGCTGCGGTGGCCCGACCGAGGTGAGTGCAGCCGGGGCCGAACGGCGCTGCGCCGACGACGGGTCGACGCACTTTCCACGCGTCGACCCCGCTGTCATCGTCTTGGTCACCGACGATGCCGACCGGGCTCTGCTCGGTCGGCAGGAGCAGTGGCCGGCCGGGCGGTTCTCGACGCTTGCTGGCTTCGTCGAACCGGGGGAGACCGCCGAGCAGGCGGTGCAGCGCGAGGTCGCCGAAGAGGCCGGGATTCTGGTCAACGACGTTCGCCTCCGGGCCTCTCAGCCATGGCCATTTCCGTCATCGCTGATGATTGCTGCGACGGCGGTGGCGGCCGGATCGCCAGACCCTCGACCCGACGGCGTCGAGCTCGCGGAAGTGCGATGGTTCTCACGCGAAGAGCTTGCTGAGTCGGTGGCGTCGGGTGAGGTTGCCGTCCCCGGGCTGATCTCGATCTCCCGGTGGTTGATCAATGGCTGGTTCGGGGGCCATCTACCCGACGACGATGCTGGCTGGCGCTAGAAGGTCAGCAAGCCAGGGCTAGGTCGTCAGCCCGGCCAGCCGCCCGACAACGGCGTCCACTGCAGGGTTCACCATCGCGGTGCCGTCTGGCAGGCGAACGGTGGGCACAGTCTGGGAGCCGCCGTTGACTTCGGCCACCCATGCGGCGGCTTCGGGGCTCTCTTCGATGTCGATCTCATCGAAGGTAATTCCCCGCTCGGCCAACCGGCTCTTGAGTCGCTTGCAGGGTCCACACCACGATGTCGTGTAAATAACGAGCTGAGCCCGATCGGGTGCCGTGTCAGCCGTGTCAGTCATAAGTGCCAGGATGCCCGAATGACCGCCGCCTCGCTCGTCGACATCCTGGGCGCGCTCGATCCGGAGCAGCACGCAGTGGCGACGGCGCCCAGAGGCCCGGTCTGTGTCCTGGCCGGTGCGGGCACCGGTAAGACCCGGGCGTTGACCCATCGGATCGCGGCGCTGGTCGTCAGCGACCAGGTAGACCCTCGAGAGGTACTTGCACTCACCTTCACCGCCAGGGCAGCTGGAGAGCTTCGTGGACGACTTCGCGGTCTGGGTGTCGATGGAGTGCAAGCGCGCACCTTTCACGCCGCCGCGCTTCGGCAGCTGCGGTACTTCTGGCCGTCGGTGGTCGGGGGAGCCTCACCCAATATTCTCTCCGCCAAAGCCCCGTTGATCAGTGAGGCCGCTTCTCGGCTGCGGGTGCGCGCCGACGGCACGGTGATCCGCGATATTGCGGCAGAGATCGAGTGGGCCAAGGTCTCGCAGGTCACACCAGAGAGCTATCCCGCTCACAGTCGCTCGCAGGCGCGTGGTGGTGTCAGTGATCTTGACGCCGAAGTTGTCGCTCGTGTCTACGCGGGCTACGAGACGGTGAAGCGAGACCGCGGGTTCATCGACTTCGAGGACGTCTTGCTCCTGACCGCAGGGATGATCGAGGACGACGCGGCGATGGCCGCGGCCGTTCGCGACCAGTATCGGTCGCTGCTCGTTGATGAGTACCAAGACGTCAGCCCCATCCAGCAGCGTCTCCTCGACCTCTGGCTGGCCGACCGTGACGATCTGACCGTCGTCGGCGACGCGAACCAGACGATCTACTCGTTCGCTGGCGCGACCCCGAGCTATCTGCTGGGCTTCCGCAAGCGGTTCCCGAGTGCAGCTGTGATTCGCCTCGAACGCAGCTATCGGTCCACGCCACAGGTGGTAGCCACCGCAAACCGGCTGCTCGATTCATCGCCATCGGCAGACCCGGCCGCCCGCGTTGTCCTCAAGGCACAGCGCCAAAGCGGTCCTGAGCCAGAGTGGCTGGTGGCCGCCGACGAGGCTGCTGAGGTTGCCGCCGTTGTCCAGCAGATCAGCGCGTTGGTCGATTCCGGGGTTGAACAGCGCGAGGTCGCGATCCTCTACCGCATCAATGCCCAGAGCGCGGCGTACGAAGAGGCGTTGACCGAGGCGAACCTGCCGTACACGGTTCGCGGGGGCGAGCGTTTCTTCGAGCGCAAGGAAGTGCGCGAGGCAGTCGCGTTGTTGCGTGGTGCTGCACATGCCGATGGCACGACAACCCCTGGTGGCCTCGCTGATCAGGTAGGGGCGGTCCTGGGATCGGTCGGCTACCGTCCTGCCCCACCGCCCGGCCCAAGCAAGGCGCGCGATCGCTGGGAATCGTGGGCGGCCATCGTTGAGGTAGCCCGCCAGATTCAGCTGCGCGCCGAGGATGCCAACCTCGGCGATCTCGTCGAAGAGCTGCAACACCGGGCCAACACCCAGCACGCGCCAGCCAGCGACGGAGTCACGTTGTCCTCGCTGCATGCAGCGAAAGGACTCGAGTGGGAAGCGGTGTTTCTCGTCGGGCTCACCGAGGGCATGATGCCCATCACCTACGCCACGACTCCCGATCAGGTAGCCGAAGAGCGTCGACTCCTCTACGTCGGCATCACCAGGGCGCGCAGCCATCTCGCGTTCTCCTACGGACGCAGCCGATCTCCCGGTGATCGCCGCACCAGGGCGCCCTCGCCGTTCCTCGCCACGCTCGACCCGCGGTTCGCGCCAGATGAAGCGCGCCCTGCTAGTCGTTCATCGCGGACGGCCCGCTCTGCGGCATGTCGCAGGTGCGGTCGGGCGTTGACCACCGCGCCCGAGCGCAAACTCCGCCATTGTTCGCAGTGCGAGGTGCACGTTGATCTGGTCCTCTTCGAACAGCTCCGTGAGTGGCGAAAACAGACAGCGGATGCTGCCTCGGTCCCAGCTTTCGTCGTCTTTACCGATGCCACTTTGACGGCGATTGCCGCAGACCGCCCCACAACGGCGACCGGGCTCCTGCAGATCCCGGGGATCGGCCAGGTCAAGGTCGATCGATACGGTGAAGCGCTGCTAGACGTCCTTCGGGCCTCGTCGGGCAACTCGCCGGAATAAATCACTTGCCTGGTCTGCTACTGGTCTCGTACCATTCCGGGGACGCCGTCGCGACGTCTGACCACTGATCGAGTGGTCGCGCCCGGCCCGTGAGAGAGGAGGTGGCTAGCAATGTTCTACGACAAGACGCGCTGTGACGTGTCGCCGTCGGCTGCGGCCACCTTCGTGCCCGCGGCCGACGTGCGCGCGCAGGGCGCAACTGGCGTCTTCGATGGTTCTCCCGCCTGGAGTCCACCTCAGTAGAAACTCACACTGGGCTCACTCCGGGCCACGGAACCGAAGACCTCGGATCCGTGGCCTTTTTGTTTGCCCGTAACCAGCCAACCGTTTTTCTACCACCACCACAGGAGGTGACCCGCAATGACTCTCATGCCGACGATCTCGGACCTGCTCGACGCGGGAACTCCGGGCACCGTCCTCCCCGCTCACGAGCAGTGGGCCGCCGCATCACGGTGGTCCGTGCCGTGCCACGAGGACGACCCGGAGCTCTGGTTCGCTGACACCCCAATCGGAGTGGAGACCGCCAAGGCGCTATGCCGCGGATGTCCCCTCCAGAAGGAGTGTCTGGCCGGCGCAACGCAGCGTTCGGAGCCCTGGGGAGTCTGGGGCGGCGAGCTCTTTGAGCACGGCGTCGTGGTCCCGCGGAAGCGTCCGCGTGGCCGGCCCCGCAAGTCCGACGTTGCCTGATCGGCAGCCTCGAAACCATCGCACTCACCACCAAGGAGAACTCATCATGTTTCTGCAAGAAGATCTCGCTCGTGCTCGACATGAGCACGAAATCCGAGACAGCGAAGAGCTGGTCCGCCTTCGACGCCTGGTCGTTGCCCGGCGGGCTCGCCGACGTGCCGAACGCACTGCGTGCGTGGCAAGGGAGGCAGCGCTGCAGGCGTCACTGGCTCACGCGAGCCTGATGTGAGGCGGCGTACGGCCCCCCGATGAAGGGGAGGAACACCCAACGGTGCTCCTCCCCTTCATTGATATCGGGGGCCCATCGGGTGTACGGCTAGGTTGCGTCAGCGAATCCCGGAAGAAGTCGCTCGCATTCAGCGCGGAACGGCGCAGTGCTGCCGAGCTGGCACAGCACCCCCATCACCCCAAGCGTGACACGGTGGATGAGCAGGTAGGACGGCGGCAGGTTGAGCTTCATTCCCGTTGTGGCCTTGCGCAGATCGGCCAAACGCAACGCCTCGCTACGGAGCCACGCGCGTTCGAAGGAGAACTCTTCGTTGCGCAGGGGTTCGAGGAGCGGAACCAGATAGCTCAGCAGTTCCTCGGCGTCGATAGTGACCGAGTCGCGCACGAAGCCTTCGTGACGGAGCCCGTTGAGGACTCCCTCAGCGTCTCCGTCGATCGCGCGCCGTGCGAGCACTCCGATCGGTCTCGGAAGGCCCCGGGGAAGTCGGTCCACGGCGCCGAAGTCGAGGATGGCCAGTCGCCCGTCGTCGAGCAGTCGGAAGTTCCCCGGGTGTGGGTCTGCATGAAGCAGGTGGGCGCGTTCGGGCCCGCTGAAGAGCAGCCGAGCGAGCAGTAGTCCGGCGCGGTTGCGCTCTGGTTGCGCGCCGGATTCGATGATCTGGCGAACGGGAGTGCCGTCGATCCAGTCGGTCACGAGGACCTCGTCAGATGCGAACACGACGTCGGGCACCATGAAGTCTTCGTCATCGATGAAGGCTTTGCCGAAGGCTCGCTGAGAGCGAGCCTCGCGTCGGTAGTCGAGCTCTTCGTGCATCCGTCGCTGCAGTTCGTCAACGAGGGGTGCCACATCCATACCAGGTGATAGCGGCCCCATCATCCGCATCATCCGACCGATCTGTGCGAGGTCTGACCGCAACGCCGGTCCGGCACCGGGGTATTGAATTTTCACGGCCACCGGGCGTCCGTCGCGCCACACGGCGCGGTGCACCTGCCCGATCGACGCAGCAGCTGCGTGGTCGTCGTCGAACTCCAGGAACCGGGCGCGCCAGCGGGGGCCGATCTGATCGGCCAGGACCTTGTGAACGCGGTCAGCAGGAAGGGCCGGTGCAGCGTCCTGCAGCTTGGCCAAGGAAGCCCGGTAGGGAGCCGCCAGCTCTTCGGGGATGGCTGCCTCGAACACCGACATGGCCTGACCGACCTTCATCGCACCGCCCTTCAGCTCGCCCAGGACGCGGAACATGTGCTCGGCGGTGCGCAGTTGAACCTCTGCGGCGACTGCTTCGGCGGACCTGCCACCGACGCGCTTACCGACTCCGATGGCGGTTCTTCCGGCGAACCCCAGTGGGAGCGCAGCGAGCTTGGCACTGCGGGTCACGGCGCGGCGGGGAAGGTCGGTCACCTTGCCATTGTCAGGGATGGATCCGACTCCGGCCAGGCGCACCCGCACTCGGGGTGTTGGGCGAGCCGGCGGAGGGTGGTCGAGGCGTGCGGGGCGGCCACCTCGACCAAGCCACCGATCGACGGGGGTTGCCCACCGCTGAGCCAGTCCAGCACGTGCGCCGCCGCCAGGTGGGCGGTGATCGCGATGAGCACTCCGTCGGCGTTCGGCGTGGGGTCGGCAGCCTGTTGGCGCCACATGTCCGGCCAGTCGCGATCGAGGTCGCGGCGCGTCAGCTCGAGGCAGAACTGGCAAGGAGATTGGCCAGGTTGGACGAGCGGCCCGATCCTGCCCAGCAACTCATGGCAGGAGACCACCAGGTGAGCGCTTCCGGCCGCCGTCAATGCCCTGCACCGGGGGTGCATATCAACTGCATCGGTGACGACAGCCAGCTGCCGGACGATAGTGCTCGACCGGGGCCGGTTGCCCCATTCTTGGTGAGTCAACAGCAGATCTGCGCGGCGCCTGCCCACGTCGGTCGGGACGAAGCCGCCCGGCGACACGTCAGCTGACGTCACCTGTCTGGGGTCGTCGAGGTCGACGCGCGCAACGCCGGCAGCTGCGAGCAAGCGCGCGAGGATGGCACCTAGCCGGCTGACACCCGCGATTGTCACGTGCGACTGACTCAGGGCATCCCAGCGAGCAGCGGGCTCGAGGCGCCAACGCGCGAGGGCGCTGGTCGCTCTGATGTCAGGCTCAAGGCGTTCGCGAAGGTCACTGGGCAGCGGCAGCCGCCCTGGCCACTGGCCCCCGTCGACCACCACGCCGACATCAGCCAGACGTTTCAGCACGGCGGCCGTGTCAGCGCCGTTGGTGACGTCGTCGCCGTCAGCGACGAGCTGGCGGACGATCTCCTGTTCGGTGCGGACGCCGTTCAGAGTTGCCAGCAGCTGACGGCTGACTGGGGGGAGTCCACCGACAATCAGTGGCTGTGGCACGTCGATGCCGAACTGCACGGTATCCGGCGACCGCCAGGCCCAGCGGAGTCCTGGACAGATCATGGGTCGCACGCGGGTCTCCCAACGACCGAGGTTGGCAAAGTCGCAGAGTGGCACGACACCGGCGGGCTCGGGCGAGATCCACAGGGGATTGGCCAGGAGGGTTAGCTCGCACGCATGCACAAAGCGCCCCCCGGCTGACCGGAGGACGCTTTGTCGCAGTGTCGGAAGGACAGGCCGAAAGAGTCAGGCCTTGCCGAGAATGCGGTTCAGTTTGGTGCCGCAGACCGGGCAGATGCCTTTGGCCATCCGCCGGCCGTTGGTCTCGTGCACCTCGCCGGTGAAATCGCGCTTTTCCTTGCACTTCACGCAGTAGGCGTCGCCGGTGTAGCTCTCGGCCATCGTGGAGTCCTCCTGCTCATCATCGGAACGGCTGGTCCGCTCCGGGGCCACGGAGGCCGTGGCCGATGGGTCGCACTCTACGTCAGGAGAGGGCCGGGAGGCGGGAGCGGCGCGACGTGGCTTACCCACAGGTTATCCACAGGTTCACCCGACCCAGACGTACACGAAGCCCCCGGGTCGCGTTGTGCGTCGCTTGCCTTCCCCTTGCGAGCGACGTACCCGTTATCCCGGGGGCTTCGACGCGGGAGAACGTAGATCCCCGAAGGTGTGCGCGTCAACGTCAGGTCCACCTCGGCTGTGGACCAACCTGGGGATGAGGTGGGGACACGGTGGCGTGTTGCTGTGGACGAGCACTGAACATCCTGGGGACGGAGGTCGAGTTCCTCGGCCAAGGCGCCGGTGACCTGCGGTGATGTGACCCCAAGGGTGTGGACGAAAAAAACTTTGTGGGACACGCCGTCTACGGTGGCGGCATGACCCCATCAGCTCCCTCGGCCGGACAGCCGGACGTCGAGGTTCGGCGCAGTTCTCGGCGCCGGCGTACTGTCTCGGCTTACCGCGAAGGCGCGCGGACGATCGTGCTGCTGCCGGCCCGCATGTCGGCAGCGGAGGAGCAGCAGTGGGTGGCCACGATGCTTGAGCGCCTCGAGGCTCAGGAGCGGCGCTGTAAGCCGTCCGACGACGAGCTGTGGGTGCGGGCCCAACGGCTCTCGTCCCGCTACCTCGACGGTCGGGCGCTGCCACGCAGCGTCCGGTGGGTGTCGAACCAGCGCTCCCGATGGGGTTCCTGCACAGTTTCCGATGGTTCGATTCGGCTCTCCGACCGCCTCCAGGGCATGCCCGAATGGGTGGTCGACTACGTGTTGCTGCATGAGTTGGCGCACTTGATCGAGCCCTCCCACAGCCCGAAGTTCTGGGCGCTCCTCGACACTTACCCAGACGTCGAGCGGGCTAGAGGCTTCCTCGACGGTTGGTCATTGGCTCTTCAGCGCGCCGGCGTCGCTCTCTAGTGCGTCCATGACTTACCGCTGGCGTTGATGGCAGCGGCAACCAGTTGACGCACTGCGTCATCGGTCTGTTTCGGCAGGGCGTCAGGGGCGAACCACCGCACATCGAGCGACTCGCTGCTCACCGTGGGTTCTGCGCCGACCGGAGCAACGGCCAAGTACTGCACATCGAGGTGATGACGTGCACTGGCGTCGCAGGGAGCGGCGTGCTGGTCCAGGCGTACCGGCGCTGAACTGATCAGCGCCAGGGCATCGATTCCCGACTCTTCCCTGGCCTCGCGCAAGGCAGCACCAGCAACGGAGCTGTCGTCGTCCTCAATGTGTCCGCCGAACTGCAACCAAAGACCGACCTTGCGGTGCAGGCAGAGCAGCACGCGTGACCTGTCGGCTTCGACGACGAGGGCTGACGCGGTCAGGTGGTCAGGGCGGCAATCGCGCCACCACCCGTCGTCATGCGTCCTGAGGTGTGCGACGAACTCGTCCCGTAAGCGATTCTGCGAGGGTGTTGGCGGCTGCCACCGTTCGAGCTCATCGAGGGCTGAAGCGGTGAGGCTCATTCCTGCGGCGGCGCTTCCTCGTCCGGTGCTTGCTCGGGTGGGGGCTCGGTGTCGGTGAGGGTGCTGATGTCCCAGTCCGAGGATGCCGTCTTGGTGGCGAAACCCTTGGGGTCGTCCAGAGCTGCTGGGTCAGGAAGCAGGTCAGGATGCGACCAGAGGTCGTCCCGCTCGGCCATCGAGCGATGCTCGGCCACCGCCCGCCAGAGTGCGGACGCCTCGCGCAGCCGACGAGGGCGGAGTTTGAGGCCGACGAGCGTCTCGAAAGTGTGTTCGGCAGGGCCACCTGAGGCACGGCGTCGCCTCATCGTCTCGCGTAATGCGCCAGCTGCCGGAAGCCGGGCATCGGCCGCTTGGCTGGTGACGTCGTCCACCCAGCCCTCGACCAACGCGAGGAGATGCTCGATGCGGTCGAGCGCTGATTGTTGTTCAGCTGTCGTCGGCGGTTCGAAGACACCGGAGGACATGAGCTCAGCCATCGCTTGCGGTTGTGATGGATCAATGCCGCCGATGGCCTGCTCGATGCCGGCCATGTCCACCGAAATGCCTCTGGCGTAGTCGGTCACTGCGGCCTCGATGCGTGACGTCAACCAGGTCGCATGCTGGAAGAGCCGCACGTGTGCGCACTCACGCAGGGCGAGATAGATCCGCACCTGGTCAGGGGGAATGCCAAGGCCGTTGCCGAACTCAGCGACGTTGCGGGGAACTAGTGCTGCCACACCGGCTGGTGCAAGCGGAACACCGATGTCGGTTGACGTGAGCACTTCCTGAGCGAGGGCTCCGAGCCCTTGGCCGACCTGGCCGCCGAACATGACTCCGGACATCTGTCCCATCATGCCCATCAACGGCGCAGCCATCGCCCGCATCTCTTCTGGTATCTGCTGGGGCATGGCTTCCGCCGATGCTTGCGCCATGCGCTCAGCCAACGGCATGACAAGCGACTTCCACCTCGGCAGGGTCTGCTCGACCCACTCCGACCGACTCCAGGCCTGCGCAGTGATGCCAGCAGATGGCAACGTGGTTGCGTCGTCGAGCCACACCTCGGCGATTTCGACCGCTTCGGTGACCGAGGCGCGATCGATGGATGAGACTGACGGGTCGCCCTCTGCTGCCACGAGCTGGCGCGCGGTGTCGTGGGCCAGCTGCCAGTGCACCGGGCCCGATGACGTCGACAGCAGTTGCCCGAACCGCTGGAGTGCTGCGCCGAGGTCGGCGGCCCCCGCCCCACCGAACATCGCCGCGATGGCGTCAGCGGGCGTGTCGGAACTCTTGTCTGGGTCTTCGGGATCGGGCAATCCGAAACCGAACGGGACGTCGCTCACCATGTCACCGTAACCGCCGCCGCCGTCTGTGGCGTCCCCAGATCGCTCCCGGCGTAACGGCCCCGGCGCCCGGTAGGTTCGACCCCATGCAGCCGGCCGTTGCCATCCTCGAGACCCCGCTTTCGGTCGACGCCGCCCTCGCAGCCGTGGCGCATCCTGGGGCGGGTGGCATCGTCGTCTTCGTCGGGGCTGTTCGCGATCACGATGGGGCAGTTGGGGCCGAGCAACCGGTGCTGGCCCTTGAATACTCGGCACATCCCAGCGCACTGGACGAGCTCGAGCGCGTGGTGACTGGGGTGGCTGGCGACCACCCAGGTGTGCGGCTCGCCGCCCACCACCGCACCGGACCCCTCCAAATCGGCGACCTCGCCGTCGTGGTGGCAGCAGCTGCCGCACACCGCGACCAGGCCTTTGCGGCCGCGCGACGCCTGATCGACGATCTCAAGGCCCAAGTCCCGATCTGGAAGCACCAGAGCTTTGCTGACGGTTCCGAGGAGTGGGTCGGGCTGCCGTAGCATGGGGCGCGGTACCGGGAAGACCTGACGAAGGGCGATGGCGTGGAAGCGATGGCTTGGTGGCTGATCCCCATCGTTGCCACGCTGCTTGCCGTCGTCTGGGTCACTTGGCGAGGGCGGCCACGGCGCCGGGTCGACCCGCATGACTCGCTGGCAGCTCACCGACGATTCACCGAGGCGCTGAGCCCGCCCACTCCGTTGCCCGACGTGAGCGAGTCAGCCGACGACCACGTTGAGATGTCGCCCCAGCACCGTCGCTCGGCCTGATCAGGTGACGCGCCGGGCCCGCACGACCGCCCTCATCCTCACGCTCGTGGCCCTCATCGCGACGATGGCCGTGGCACTCTCCCGCCCGGTTCCCTATGTTCAGCTCTCGCCCGGCCCCGTGTACAACGCCTTGGGCGAGAACCAAGGAACCCCCGTCGTCACCGTCTCGGGTGCCAAGACCTATCCCACCGACGGCTCGCTCGGCATCACCACCGTTTACGAGGCCGGGGCTCCTGGTAGTCGGCTGACGCTGTCGCAGGCGTTGCGTGGATGGATCGACCCAGCTGTCGACGTCGTTCCTCGCGATCTGCTGTTCCCCCCCGATGCGTTCGACGGTGCGGATCCTGGCGACACTTTTCAACGTCAAGGTGCTGCACAGATGGCTGAGTCAGAGCAGAGCGCCGTTGCGGCGGCGCTGACGCACGTTGGCGAGCCCGTCACCTACGACGTTGAGATCAGCGACGTTCAGTCTGATTCGCCGGCCGATGGTGTCCTGCAGCCCGGTGACACGCTGATCGAGATCAACGGCACTCCGGTGCCTGACTTCGACAGCGTCCAAACCGTCATGAGCAAGGTGACACCAGGCGACGACGTCACCGTCAAGGTGCGCAGAGATGATGAAGTCGTCACCGAGACCGTCACGACCGTTGCGAATCCCAAGGACCCCAAGCGCGCCTACCTCGGGGTGTACTTGGGGCTTGGGTTCACCAGTCCGGTCACAGTGGACTTGAGTCTCGACAACGTGGGTGGGCCGAGTGCTGGCCTCATCTTCAGCCTGGCCATCGTTGACTCGCTGACCCCCGAGCAGCTGGCGGCGGGCCGGGCCGTTGCTGGGACGGGCACGATCACCGCCGAAGGGCGCGTCGGGCCGATCGGCGGCATTGTCCAGAAAATGTACGGCGCCCGCGACAACGGCGCGACGATGTTCTTGGCCCCCCGGTCCAACTGCAATGAGGTCGTTGGAAACGAGCCTGATGGATTGGACGTCATTGCCGTTCGGACGCTGGACGAGGCCGTCAAAGCTCTCGAAGGAGACGGCGACCTGCCGCGCTGTCCTGCTGGGTAGGTCCGTTCCAGGCTCAGCTGAGGGTGTGCATCAGAAGGTCGCCCAGGCCGGTGATCAAGTCCGCACCCACGACGACCATCTCCGGTGAGTCGTGGTCCTTCAGACGTAGCACGGTGCAGCGGCTGCCATCCCGGAGGACAGCCATGGTCAGCCTCAGCTCGTGCTGAGAGTCCCGGTCTGCGCCAGCCGGCGGCACCATGATGCGTTCGGCGCTGACCGCTACCCCGTCCACTGAAGGCGGCCAGCCGATCCCCCTGAGCAGCTCATCGAGGTCAGAGTGCTCGGGCAGTCCTTCCTGCTCGATGGTCGTCCAGGGGCTCTCGGCGGCGCTCCCGGAGAGTTGGGCGGCCAGCGAAGGCTCCCGCTCGAGCAGCTGCCCCGTGTCGGAGATGGCGAAAAGCCGAGTTGGCTGGTCCCAACCGTCGTTGGCCACGTAGACGTCGAGGTCGCGAGTCGTCTGTTCCAGTGCAGGGGGAATCACGCCGGACATGGTGGCATGGGACCACGGTGCGCGCTGATGCGCGAAGCACAGTTAGTGTGATGGGGTGAGTTTCGACGCCCCACCGCCATCAGCCCCACCTCAAGGACCTCCGACTGGACCGAGGCCACGAGGATCGCGTCGCCGTAATGCGCTGCTGCCGACTCTTGCGATCCTGGCCGTTCTGTTCGTGGCGTTCGCGCTCTTTGCCGGGTACTACACCGACTGGCTGTGGTACAAAGCCGCCGGGTTCACCGGGGTCTACACGACGCAACTCGGTGTGCGTCTCGCGCTCTTCGTCGTGTTCTTCGTCGTGGCCGGCGGCGCAATCGGGCTCAATGGTTATTTGGCGTATCGCTTCCGACCGATCTTCCGCGCCATCTCACTCGAGCAGCAGAGCCTCGATCGTTACCGGCTCGCGATTGATCCGTTCCGGCGAATCCTGCTCATCGGATTTGGCATTTTGGTGGGGTTCTTCTTCGGGGCCGCTGCCATGTCGGAGTGGCGCACCCTCTTGGCGTGGATCAACCGAACCACCTTTGGGCAGAGTGACCCTCAGTTCGGCGTCGACATCTCGTTCTACGTCTTCTCGTTGCCGTGGCTGCGCTTTCTGGTGGACAGCGGGATGGTCATCATCATCCTGTGCGGGCTGGTGGCCGCGGGGATCCACTACCTCTATGGAGGAATCAGTCCCGGGACGCCGGGTGAGCGAACGACTCCCGCCGCGCGGGTGCAGCTTTCAGTCTTGATTGGCCTCTTCATGGTGCTCAAGGCTGCGGCTTATTGGCTCGACCGCTACGAGCTCGTTCTGGAGCCGAACTCGTTGTTCACTGGGGCCGGCTACACAGACGTGAAGGCGCTCATCCCAGCCAAGACCATCCTCACGGTCGTCGCCCTCATCTGCGCTGCCCTCTTCTTTGTGAACGTTTTCCGTCGTACATGGCGCCTTGCGGTTCTGAGCTTGGGGCTCCTGGTGCTCAGTGCCGTGGCCATCGGCTGGATCTACCCGAGCCTGGTGCAGCGCCTTGAGGTGAAGCCAACCCCGGACGTCAAGGAAGAGCCTTACATTCAGCGGGCGATCGACTCGACGCGCGCTGCGTACAACGTCGACAGCATCAATGTCGAGGAGTACATCCCGGCGGCCGATCCCGATGCGCGAGCATTCGAAGAGTCCCGGGGGACCATCGAGAACGTCAGGCTGATGGACCCGTCTCGGCTCGCCGACACTTTCGACCAACTGCAACAGGTCAAGGGGTTCTACACTTTCCAAGACCCGCTCGACGTCGACCGGTACACGGTCAATGGCGAACCGGCTGACGTTATTGTCGCTCCCCGTGAGATTGACCTTTCTGGCGTTCCGGTCGACTCGCGCAACTGGATCAACGACCACCTGACGTACACGCACGGGTTCGGACTCGTAGCTGCCTACGGCAACCGTGCGACGGCAAACGGTGAGCCGGACTTTGTCGAGTCTGACCTGCCACCGCAGGGTGAACTCAACATCGACCAACCGCGCATCTACTTCGGCGAGAAGGTTCCGGACTACTCGATCGTCGGCGCCCCGGATACCGTCGAACCTCGCGAACTCGACTTCCCTGACGATGCGGCGGCGAACGGGCAGCGCTCGTACACCTACACCGGCGACGGAGGTGTGCCGATCGGGTCCTTCTTCGACCAACTGATGTACGCCTGGCGGTTCCAAGAGACCAATATCCTGCTGTCCGACCGCATTAACTCCGAATCGCAGATCCTCTACATCCGCGATCCCCGTGAGCGGGTCGAGCGGGCGGCCCCATGGCTCACTCTGGACGCTGACCCTTACGCCACCGTGATCGATGGACGCATCGTCTGGATCGTGGATGGGTACACGACCACCGATTCCTATCCCTACTCCCAACGCCAAGCATTTGGCGAGGTGACCACCGACTCGCTGACCACTCAGGCGGGCGCGCCGGTTGCGCCGATTCGCGACGAGATCAACTACCTGCGCAACTCGGTCAAGGCAACGGTGGATGCCTATGACGGCACCGTCACGCTCTACGCCTGGGATGAGTCGGACCCGATTCTTCGAACCTGGTCGAAGGCGTTCCCCGACACGGTCCAGCCGAGATCGGCTATCAGCGACGAACTCTTGGCCCACGTTCGGTATCCCGAAGACCTGTTCAAGGTGCAGCGTGAGGTCTACACCCGCTACCACGTCACCGACCCGCAGATTTTCTTCGGTGGCCAAGACGCATGGCAGGTGCCGAGCGACCCGACCTCGCCGAGTGGCGGTGAGGTGGCGCAACCGCCGTACTACCTTTCGCTGCAGATGCCAGGCGATGTCGATCCAAGGTATTCGTTGACGACTACGTTCGCTCCATCTGGTCGAGAAACGCTCGCCGCCTTCATGGCGGTGAACAGCGAGGCAGGCGACCCAGAGTTTGGTCAGATCCGTGCACTAGCGCTTCCGAGGAACACGACGTTCCCCGGACCGAGTCAGATGCAGAACAACATCGAGTCGAACACCGATGTTTCGAATGCACTACTTTCGCTTCGTCGAAGCGGCAGTACTGAGGTAGAGATCGGCAACTTGCTCTCCCTTCCGGTCGCCGGCGGACTGATGTACGTCGAGCCGGTCTACGCACGCGCTACCGAGGGCGCGTCGTATCCGAGGCTGAGCAAGGTCATCGTCTCCTTCGGTGACACCGTGTCTATTGCTGACACCTACGAAGAGGCGCTGCAGCTCTTCTTCGGTGGAGTGGCCATCGACAATGGCAATGGCGGCAACGGTGGTGGCGGGAACGGCGGCGGCGGCGGTGGTGGTGGGAACGGTGGTGGTGGCAACGGTGGCTCGAGCACGGCCCAGACTCAAGCGCGCTTGCAGGCCGCCCTCTCAGATGCCGCGGCGGCGTATGACCGCGGCCAGCAGGCGTTGGCCGAGGGTGACTTCGCTACCTACGGTCAAGCCCAGGACGACTTGTTTGCGGCGTTGCAACGAGCAGAGGCCGCCGCCAACCAGCTCGGCCTCAACGAAGCTACGCCAACGCCCGAGCCTTCGGGGGGCTCCACAAGTGGCGGCGGGCCATAACCACCCAGTTTGGATGCCCTGACGTCGACCACGTAGGGTAGGCAAACGCCAACGCGGGGTGGAGCAGCTCGGTAGCTCGCTGGGCTCATAACCCAGAGGTCGCAGGTTCAAATCCTGCCCCCGCTACCAAAGTAAGTGCAGGTCAGGGGCCGGATCGCCGGAAGCGGTGATCGGGCCCCTGATCTGTATGTAGACAAAATGTAGGCATGGCTGCCGACATTTCGGTACTGGCAACGACGGTCGTCGAAACGCGTTGAGACGACCGTGGACGTCAGTGGACCCAGGACGACCTCGTATCGGCTGGCGGAGGCAGTGACCTCTGGGTCGCAAGCCCAGGGGTCGCCGGACCTTCATGTTGGCAAGGGATATGCAGGAACGGGCCTGCTGTTCCGTACCGAGGAGAACACCGCCAAGGGCCAGCGCTGCCGAAGACTGCATGTTCGCGGGAAGCGGATGCGCACCAGAGCAGGCACATAAGCGCTACCGGCAAGCGCGCGTGAACCAGCTTTGTGGGCGACAGGTCGATCGCCGGAAGCCGAGTCCATAACGGCGCTGATCCAGACGCCTGCGAGACCTGCGGCTTTCCGCCCAGAAAGACTTGCTGCTACAGAGGAACCTCAGAGCCAGTTGACGACCGCCGACGCCGAGTAGTTTGGTCCGTGACCACCGACAGGCAGAGCGCAACTCCCGTCAACACACGGAGCCAAGACATGACCGATCCCCATGAGAAGTTGTCCGCTGCGCAGGTACGCGACGCCAGTCTCGCGGACTGGCGGCAGATCCTTGGACGCATCAAGGCGCGGTTCCGCACCGGTGACATGCGAACCGGCCTCGCGCTGGTCAACAAGATCGGTGCCGCTGCCGAGGCCGCCAACCACCACCCCGACATTCAACTCACCTACACCGACGTGATTGTCACGCTCGCCAGCCACGACGTCCGGGGCATCACCAGCCGCGACCTCGACCTCGCGCGCCACATCAGCAGCCACGCAGCAGAACTCGGCATCGACTCCGACTCCAGCGGCCTGACCCAGCTGGAGCTCGGACTCGATACGGCACTCGGGCAACAGCACGCGCCGTTCTATGCAGCCTTGCTCGGCGGCACGGTGGAGAACGGCGAGCCGGTCGACCCCAGTGGCCAAGTGCCCACCGTGTGGT
>JBBQAL010000073.1:0-14283 GCA_038316135.1 Candidatus Nanopelagicales bacterium
CGCCGGGTTCACATGGCTGTAGATGTCGAGCGTGATCGAGATCGTCGAGTGGCCGAGTCGCTCCTGGACGATCTTCGGGTGCACGCCTGCCTGAAGCGCGAGCGTCGCCCATGTGTGCCGCAGGCCGTGCACCGACAGGTACGGCATGTCGTGGCGTTGCACGGCTTTGCGGAACAGGTTGGAGATCACCTTTGGGTGGAGCGGTTTCCCTGCTCGGCTGCAGAACACCAAGTCTTGGTCGTCGTAGCCGGAGCCCGCTCGCAGTCGTTCCTCCAGTTGGCGAGCGCGGTGCGCTCGCAGCGCCGAGACGGTGTCGGGATCCAGTGCGACCGTCCGCCGTCCCCGGGCTGTCTTGGGTGTACCCCAACTGAGGCCGGTGTCCCCGCGGGCGTAGTCGTGGCTCTGGACGAGCGTGCGGTTGACCGACAGCCGTCCGCCGCTGAGGTCGATGTCGTCCCATCGCAGTCCCAGTGCTTCCCCGCGCCGCAACCCGGTGGTGGCATACAGACGCCAGAGTGTGGAGTGCCGGCTGGCGGAGGTGGCCTTGAGGAATCGGGCGACCTCGATGCTGGTCCACGTTCTTTCTCGGACCTGCTCCGATGGTCGAGCTCTGGGAGGGTCGGCGAAGTCGCTGGGGTTTCGGTCCAACAGATTCCATCGGACGGCGTCGCGCAGGGCTCGGTGCAGGATCGTGTGCACGTACGACACCGATCGTGGCGACAGCGGCCGTCGGTGCTGGCCTCCGAGCAGGTCGGCGTACAACGCGTTGAGCATGGGAGCCTGCACCTGCTGCACGGAAACAGCCGCGAGCGTCTTCGGCGCCACATGGATGCGAATGTTGCGTGCGTAGCTGTCGTATGTGCTGGGTCGAACGGTGGAGCGAATCGCCGGAAGCCAGGTTGCGGTCAGGTATTCACCGAAGGTTTGCCTGAGGGGCTGGACGTAGGTTTGATCGCTGAGGTCTCGAAGGGTCTTGGTCAATGCAGCTTGAGCAGTCCGTCTCGTTGCAAAGCCGCGTCGACGAGTCTGCTGTCGAGTCGGCGCGCCCTCGGGCGTGATGTCGACCACGAAGAACCACGTGCCGTTGGCGCTCTGTTTCACGCTTCCACGGCGACCAGTCGCGCCCTGGGGCTGTGATTCGGGAGGGCTCATCTGCAATCCATTCTGAAGCGGCCGTACGTCACTCAGGGTCGCACGGCCCACCATCACTCAGTGATTCCACGAACTCCGGAATGGCTTGGACGGGGATGCGGCGCAGGCGGCCTATTCGTACGGTCGCCAGTCGTCCTTGTGCGATCAGTGCGAACGCCATGGTGCGTCCGATCCCTAGACGGTGGGCGGCCTGCTCGACGGTGAGCAGAACGCAGGTGTTGTCGGCAGTGACGGTAGATCGAGGCATGTCGGCTCTCTTCTGGGTGCGTTGGCTAGCGGGTGAGCCCGGGTCCATTCGGAACCGGGGTGGTGGGCAGAAGCAAGGTGTTCGGCTGCTTCTGTGGACGGAGCCTGGGCTGGGGAGCAGTTTGTGGATAGAGCCTGGACTCGAGCGATTCGGTGGCAGAGGGTTCGGCGCTGCTGCTGGCGAGGATTTGCTTGAGGACCTCGCGGCCTGTTTGGCCCGCGCTGGCGTCGTCGGCTTGCAGATGCGGCTCCTCGACGTCGACTCTAGAGCCACTGTCGAGAGGCGTGTAGGCGTGGTTGTCGCTTCGTCCGCGGGTGAGGGCGACGTAGAGGTGTTCGCGACTCATGCCGCGCGTGGCGATGACATGCGTGCTGTCGACTGTTCTGGATTGGACGCGTTGGGTGGTGATCGCATAGCCGAGGTCGACGTGCTCGGCCACGTATCCGCCGGGGAGCCGCACCGGACGGCAGGGCTGCCCCGCGATTGCGTGGGCAGGGGTGACGGTGATTGAGCCGTCGTCGGCGATGCCTGTAATCGTCCAGGTGTCGCCGTTGTGGATGTGCCCGCCTTTGCCGTCGGGCAGGGCGCGGTTGTTGTCTCGGGTGATGACCAGGTCCCCGACCCCGGCAGTGTTTCCCTCGACGAGATCGACGGAGGCGGCGCTGGCCCGACCAGTCGTGATGTTGTCGCTCCGGACCCGGGTGTTCAGTTCCAGGACGGTGGCGTTGTCCGCGGCGATAAGCAGCGACTCGCGCCCAGCGTCATGGTCTGCTCGCCAGCCTCGGTAAGCGTCTTCGAGCATCTGCTGACGGGTCCCGTCGTGGAGCCTGCCGTGGGTGTCGTAGGCGTCCAGCGCGTCGAGGTGTCCGTGGCGCAGTAGGCGGGTGGCTTGGGCTTCCCAACGGTCGGTGAAGCGCCAGAGCCCGGTCAGCTCTGCGGTGGAGGTCCGGCGGGCGAGGAGGCCGAAGGCACCGCCGGCTTGGACGGCGCTCAGCTGATGGTGGTCCCCGACCAACAGAACACCGGCGCCGGCGGCTTGGGCTTGGCTCAAAAGGTGGTCCAGGTCCAGGGTGCCGGCCAGGGTCGCCTCATCGACGATGAGCAGCTGCCCTGCTTTGAGCCGCCACCTGGCCTGCTCGCTACGCAACCGCCAAGCGACCTGGCCTCGGGCATCTGCTCGCCTGCCTGATGTCGTTTCGAGCTGAGAGCCGTCAGTCAGAGCGGTGAGGGTCGCGGCGCGTTGTTGCCCGCCGGGACCGATGGTCTCGTGCAGCCACTTCGCGGTGGTCTCACACCGCACCCCCAGGGCCGTGCTGAGTTCTTGCGCGGCCGCCGCGGACGGCGCCAGCCCGATGACCCCGACGGTGTTGTCGCGGTCCATCGACCACAGGCCCTTAATGGCTTTGAGGGTGGTGGTCTTCCCCGATCCGGCGGGGCCGACGAGGACCTGCACTCCGCGCCCGGATGTGCACACCGCTACCAGAGCCGCGGCCTGATCGGGTGAGAGTCGTCCGATACCGCGATCGGTTAGCGACCTGGGCAGGTCTTGGTCCGATGTCGTCGCGGCCGCCACCCGCGACGCGAGCCGTTCATCGACGGCCGGCCCGACCCCGATGGTCGCGGCGTTCAGCAGGCGGGACTCGGCGTCCAGGATCATCGGTGATGTCCAGCGCCGCGCCATCGCCGTCCATCGGTCAACCACGCCGTCGGGGTCGTGCAACGCGACACAGGTGTCTTGGGCGGTTGCCACGAGGCTGGCGTGAACCTCCAAACGATCGCGCGACGTCGCGAATCGAAGGGCCTTGGTGAGACGGGCCACCTCGGCTTCGAGGTTCCACCCATTCCACGTCGACCTCCTGGCCTGCACCCCCACAACCGCCAATCCAGCGAGGTCCCGGCGCGAGGCCGGGCCGGTGTCGCGCGCCCGCAGCGGCCGCGCGTAGCTGCCGTCCAAGGCTTCCGCGAGCAGATCCGCGCGGGCGCGCCCGGTAAACAGGCGTGCGCGTTGGCCCCACTCAGTCAGCAGGTCGCCCCAGGGGCGGGCGCGCTTGATGGGACGAGTAGCCAGCGTCGCGGTCTGCCGCAGCCGGATCGTCTCCACCCGCGACGGTTCCCGCCCGTGAAGGGCACAGAAGTCGACCAGAAGCCCTTGGAAGTGATCGTCGATGTCACGCGCGCGGGTGGAGAACAGCGCTAGGAGCTCCTCGGCGATGCCGTCGACCTCGAACGCCGCTGACCGCCTGGGACCGCGGTCCCGCCACCCGAAACCAACCTCGAGCCGTCTGGCGAGCTCGTCGGCGAGGAGTCCGTCGTAGGTCTCCGACAACGCCATCGCAGCCGCGAACATGACTTGACCGTCCAGGGTGCGCCATTGACCGTCGGGGCCTTGGACGCGGTTGGCGACCACCACATGGGTGTGCAGGTTCGGGTCACTGTGTCTCGTGTCGGGATGGTCGAAGGTTGCGGCGATGACTCCGCGGGTTGCCACCCGGCTCGCGCCGCCATGCCCGACCCGGGTCGCGGCCACCCGGTTCTCCAATACAGCCAGGGTCTGGGTGACCGCAGCGTGGTGTGCCCCCGCCACCACAGTGCGGGTGCGTTCGTCCCCCAGAGCCCACAGCACGCTGACCGACTTCACGACGGTGAACGTCAGGTCATAGCCCGCCACCCCGGACGGGCGGGCAACGCCGTCGGCCCCGGTCCGCATAGGAAACGGCCGGCCAAGTGCGGACCCCGTCGCTGGGTCGGCCGCGAGGCAGAACACTGCGGTCATCGCCGCCTCGGACACCTCAGTGCCGACCGGTATGCCCTGACCTTCAGCCAGACCGGACAGGCCGCCGCCGACCCATCGTCCGGGTGGGTTCCCCGACTCCGCGTAGTACTCCACCAGGGGAAGCCCGGGCGCGCGTTCCACGTCAGACGTGGCGGTGTGGTTCAGCAGATACCGGAAGCCGTTCCCGGCCGACAGGCGGTGCATCGACATCACCGCGCCCACCCCCCTGACCCGTCGCGGGCCGACGCACATCGCGCCGACCTCACAACAACAGGTGTGCAGAACAACCCCCCAAGACGAAGTCCCGGAGCGAACAAAACTCGGATGCACCACTGCGGCCCGATGCGAACACAGAGTCCAAGTAGCCAACGGCTACAGCGAGACTCACCGGCCAGCCGGGCCGACGGTCACAGTCACGGTGCAAGACGAGTGTGTGCCCAGGGTTGTCGGGCGTGTCAGCTCGTCAGCATCCTCGGTCACGTCCCACCGCGTGGAGTAAGTAGGGGCCGTTGTGCTAGCTGGGGGTGCAGAAATGCGACGACAAGTCACCACCGTCCCGCACCCGCGAGAGGACTTCGGCAGGGTCAAGCAGTGGCTGAGGGTTCGCGGGGGTTGGCGAGGCAAGTGTTGCGGTCAGGGCCGCCGTTGATGGCGTCGGTGGGCCGACGGTCGACACCGGAGTTGATCAGATCATTCCATCTCGCCCGTAGAGAGCGTCTTGGCCTTGGCCACCGACGATCACGCCGTTACCGGTGCCATCATCTAGTGACGACCTTACAAGACCGTCGTCTCATTGCTGCATCCGTTGCCGGTGACGAGGCAACCGGCGACCCCTCACCAGAGGCGTCACTCCTGGGTCGTGGCGTTGATCCTTCCATGCGGGAGCCGCTCACCGCAGACTCAGCTTGCGCCGCTGTCAGATTGATGCGCAGCTGATGCGCGGCTCGACTTCGACGCTGCATTCATCATCGTCGTCCCTACCGGTGCCGTAGTTGTTAGTGCCTTGCCCACCAATCTCCGAAATGATGTCATTGCCGTTTTGTCTGTACATGTGTCTGCTCGGACTCGGTCAGCGCGTGGGGCGGGCTCGGCCGCTTGGCCGCCGACCCTAGACCGACGGCTGCCTGGCACGGTAGTGGCTGCCCCGAGGGCGTCCGGTCAGCTCACAGGCTCGCCTTTGACCAAACATGCACCTCGATTTCGTCGACGACAGGGTCGATCACCGAAGCGGCGGCTTCGGCGTGCCCGTACTCTCGGAGAGCTCCTCCAAGAGGCGTGTGCCTTCCCCACGATGTCCGACGCAGTGCTCGTCCGGGCCAGCTTGGCCCCGGCCTTCTCCACACGCGTGTGCAGCACCTCGATCTCACGATCGCGACGGTCACCGGCCTTGACAGCTTTGGGCCCGAGTGCCGAGACGGTGCCGGCCTCGGCTGCCTTCCGGCACGCGCTGATATGGGACGAGTAGAGGTGCTCGCAGCCAAGACCGCGCCCCGCTCGCCGTGGTCGGCCGCGTCGTACTCGGCCACGATCTGGGCCCTACTCCGCGGTGAAGGTGCGTCGCCGGAGTCAATCAGTTCGTGGGCACACCACACCAGCATCGAGTGCGGCATCGACCAGAGCCATAGTCATCAGGTGTCTCCTCAGCACCTCAGAATGACGCACAGGGCTTTGCCGTGGACTTAGCCAGACGAGCACTGGTTGAGGTTGGAATCGCACAACCCAAATGGTGAGTTGAACCAGTTCAAGCTGGTCCGGGAGTTATTTGGAATCTGACGCCGGACCATGACTGAGTGACCCAGGGGCGTGTCCTGCTTCATGTAGTAGCGAGTCTCAACCGGATCCCCGTTGCTGTTGAAGCTTCTGAACACGTAGAAGGAGTTGCTCAGGGGACGCGGAAACGGATCGTCCTCTCCCTTGGGGTCGTTCGTCCAGCCCGTAAACCCTTGGGCCTGCCCCGGTCGGACGTAGAGACAGGGCCACGTCTCGTTGGGTGGCAACCCCTGCACATAGCACTGATGTTCATCGGACCCCCCGAAGTTCTGCACGCTGAAGGTACCGTCGAAGTGCGACAAGGGATTGCTGTCGCCATTGAAGATCTCCTGGTAGTCGGTTTGGCAGTCACCACTAGAACATGCATCCCAGATCCAGTCAGTGCCATCCGGGGTTCTATATGGGTTGTCGCCGTTGCACAGCTGGATCCGGATGTGGTCCATGGCCTCTGCGACGCTTCGCTCTGCCTCAAACCGGCCGTCAGCTAAAGGACCGCCCATGCCCGCATCGTCGAGCTGCCAGATCCCCACGCCAGGGTTCCAGAAGATCCGCCGGTAGTTGCTGTTGACGTTTTGCTGTGAACCTTGCCACCACAGTCCTTGCTCTGTGTCGTATCGCGATAGCGTCATGGGCGAGGGGACTTGCGCATCGGTATCGGTGGCTTCGTTCCATCCAATGCTGAGGGCCCGTGCCTTCAACTTCGTCGGGGTCGCATTCCCGCTGCAGTTGCCCCCGTAACTGTTCGATCGGCTTTGTACCTTGTCCAGAGGACCGTCACCGAAGTTGTGGGCCATCGCGGGGAGCGCGCCCGCAATGACAATCAGGGCTGCCGTTGGGAGAGTCAGAAGCTGTGACTTCTTCACTGCGTGTACCCCACTCCCCACCAGAGACGGTAGGCCGTCTCTAGCCCTTTGGCTTCTGCCGGATTATCGACGGTGACGAGGAAGCCGGCGCCGTTGCGCATGCTGGGCTGCGCCGCCGCCACTTCAAGGACCTGTCCCTTTTCGTTCATCCACGCCAGAACGTTCGCCATGGAACTTACGGTGATGGCGTTCGAAGTCGGGTAAACGGCTATGCCCTGAAGGAAGGGATAGGGCGGCGACTGTCCCGTCTCGTCGTAGAGGTCGGTCTTGATCGGCTCTCGGTCCCCGTACGGATAGGCGGTCGGCGCGAACTGACTCTTGAGGTGTCGTTCGGTCTGACTTGGAGCAGCCTTGGCGCTGGTGGTCCATTTGACGTCGCTGACCAAGCTCTGGTCGACATCGCTTGTGATGCTGACGGGTACGGGTTCACCTGGCCTCGCTTCAAGAACGGGGCTAGTCGCGTCCGCAGTACCGACGACCTGGCCATCCCCGCCGATGAGTCGGACTTCAACGGAGATCGCGCCAACTGTTTCGAGGGAGTCGTTTCGGACCAACAAGTCTGCCCCCCACGTCGCGGTGTCGTCGATTCCGACCGTGGGCTCAAGCACCGTCATACCCCGATCCCACATTAGTTGCGAGTAGAGAGGTCCGGTGTAGCCGTAGAACACCGAGATTGTGTCGACAGGTTCTCGTTGGTCTACGTCGTAGTCTTCGTAGGTGCGGACAGGCGCCGGAGGACCCCCGTCGCCGTTGTCCAAGGGGAGCCGAACATCGCTGATATCTCGAACCTCGGGCGAACCAGGCCCTGGCGGTGTCGGCAGACCAGATGCCTCACCGGCCTGGCTTGGAGTGGGCGATTCCTCGACAGCTCCTTGTGGTGACGTTGCAACGCCATTGCCGCAGCCAGCAAGGATCAAGCCCGCCGCTACCCAAGGGAACGTTGGCACCAGAAGTGATCGGACCACACTACGACTACTGATCATGACGCTTGTGTACTCGTACTGGAGGGCATCGTCAAGACCTGCGAATCGATGTGCAATGCGACTTGCTGACCTCCTCCTGATTGGTGGGTCGGTTCGTCGGGCGTTCGACCAGCAGGCCCTTCTCGAAGCGGGTTCCGGCGCGGACGAGCTCGACCAGGTGCGGCGCGTTGACGGCACGCCTGCGGGTTTGCGCGGACTCGACGAGCTTGAACGCCACCGCCACCCCTGCTGCCCGCGAGCCGGGTCCCGTGGCGACTCGCTGCCGGAACCGAACGGTGGCGAAGGTCGGCTCGACCGGGCTGAGGATAGCCGGCTCAGTACCGAGAGGAGCCGATCCAATGTGGACAGTAAGTGGACACGACTCGAATCGATCGGCCGTGCGTCCAGCCGACATTTGCGGCAGGGGGACGTGACCCAGCCGGAGAATGTCAGCCTAACTCTCGGTGCATCGGGTGAGGCCATGTTTCGAGGGCAGATCGAGCAAACAGTCGTCCGCAGCCGCTCAGGACAAGTCATCCGGTCGGGGATGCGCGTACGTACCAGCAAGCCCTTCCGCGAACTTTGGACAGATCCTTGGCCTTCCGTGCTCAACCGCTTTCTAGGCCGCCGGCGACCAACGGAGATGTTGGCCTCCTATCCCCTCCCTGACACGCCGGGCACCTCGGTCCAACAGCCGACGCCCTCGGTCGGTCGGCGCGTTCGGCCACCGAGACTCCTGGCTTGATCAGTTCACGCTCGCCGAGAACGCGCCCCCGATCGGCGCATCGGTGTCTTACGGACTCACGACCGGTCCGCATCCCCCCGCGGTCATGAACGGGTCCCCGGTGCCGTCGCGGCGCACCTTCCACCAGAGGGTAAGGCGGGCAGGCGGTCATCCGATGCTGATGCGGTCTGCGGGGCCGCTTACGGCACCACGTCCGTTGATCGCACGAACCGGCGTAATGGGTATCGGCCTCGGGACTTCGACACCCGTGCCGGCACCTTGGAGTTGGCGATTCCGAAGCTGCGACAGCAGACGTACTTCCCCGAGTGGCTGCTGAAACGCCGTAAGCGTGCCGAGCGGGCGCTGACGTCGGTGGTGGCGACCTGCTACCTGCTCGGGGTCAGTACCCGCCGGATGGACAAGCTCGTGCAGTCCCTGGGGATCACGTCGCTGTCGAAGTCGCAGGTCTCGGAGATGGCCAAAGACCTCGACGCCCATGTCGAAGAGTTCCGCACCCGCCAGCTTCAGGACGCCGGTCCATTCACGTTCGTGGCCGCCGACGCCCTGGTGCTCAAAGTCCGCGAGGGCGGCCGGGTCGTGCCCGTGCACGCTTTGGTCGCGACCGGTGTCAATGCCGACGGGCACCGGGAGATCCTCGGCTTGCAGGTCACCACCAGCGAAGATGGTGCCGGCTGGTTGGGCTTCTTCCGCGACTTGACCGCCCGCGGCTTGTCCGGGGTCAAGCTCGTCACCTCCGACGCCCATGCCGGCCTCACCGCGGCGGTCACCGCGACCCTTCCCGGCGCGTCCTGGCAGCGATGCAGAACCCACTACGCCGCGAACCTGATGTCGGTCACCCCGAAGAGTTCTTGGCCGTGGGTCAAAGCGCTAGTGCACTCCATCTATGACCAACCCGACGCCGACTCCGTGCACGCACAGTTCGACCGCGTCGTGGACGCACTCGCAAGCAAACTCCCCGCCGTCGCTGAGCACCTCGAACAAGCCCGCCCAGACATCCTGGCATTCACCGCGTTCCCGAAAGAGATCTGGCGGCAGATCTGGTCGAACAATCCCAGTGAACGACTCAACCGCGAGATCCGCCGGCGCACCGACGTCGTCGGTATCTTCCCCGATCGACCCTCGATCATCCGGCTGGTCGGCGCCGTCTTGGCCGAACAACACGACGAATGGGCCGAAGGCCGCCGCTACCTCGGACTCGACGTCCTCACCCGCGCACAAGCCATCAACAACACCACCGAGGAGGTGAACAACGACCTGACTCTGCAGGCCCTCACGGCCTAACCAATGATGAAGGATCAGAACTCGCACACCACCCCACCGGACTTGACCAGTCGAAAATCCGGCGACGGTTACCGATGCGATTGAGGACTGGCGGGATATCGCGTCGGAAGAGGTCGAAGCGCAAATCGCCCAAGCTGAGAAAGAGTCGGAGGGTGGCGAATGATCGCAGGCAGAGTGGCCAGGTTGGTCTCCGACGACGAGCTGATCATCAACAGAGGATCGGCTGACGGCGTTGAACTCAGCATGGTTTTCGACATTGTTGATGAGAGGACGAGAGAGGTCCCAGACCCTGACACAGGTGAGAATCTGGGGGCAATCGACAGAATCAAGACCAGAGTTTCCATAACCTCGATCGGTGAACACATTGCCACTGCCAAGCCTGTTCGGATTCCCTCCGCCGCGTCATCCATCTCGAGCCTGACGGCGATTCTCTCAGGCGGCGGGCCCCGCCAATCTTCGTTGACCAGCGATGCGTGGCCCGAGGGAGTGGAAGTTGGGGACGCAGTTGTGTGGGACGGGGAGCGACTCAATCCCTAGCGTGGACGCACCGATCTTGGCCATGCAACTCGGCGCCTCCCCCGGATTTCGTCAGGGAGTAGTGGTCGGCTCCAGCCCCCCCAACCAGGTGAGGGAACGATTTCCAATCGGATGGAACTGACCCGTTCCCTTTAGTCCGCGCCGCGAGCTGTCTCCCGATCGCGATTGGCTCGCAGCCACTGATCCGCGCGGGTGGGTCGCCTTCGTAGGTATCGCTGTCGCGCCAGAACTGGGCGATCCCGGGGGAAAGGTATGAGGTCCCTTTTTGGCGTCCGCCGCATAGCGGCATTGGGAGTTACTGGCCGTCGTAAGCCGGAACGCGTTTTCAATGGACCCGCCACCGCTACCTGCTGGGGGCAGCCTCCGCGCTCTCCCGAATGACGACTTGGATGAACGTACCCGGATTCCTCGTTGTTGCGCGTTTCCTTGCTCCCACTCCTTGATGCCTGGTCCCTCGTGCGTTGGGTCGTACCCCAGCGCCCAACTTCCGGCCCTCGGGACTGCAAGCGCCGTCCGGCGCGAAGTCCGCACCATCCAGCGGCGACGGATCAGCAATCAGTTGGCTATCCGGCCAAACCCGCGAAGGTTGAACTCCATAACGTGGCCTCTCGAGACGGGTCGATCCCACAAGGACAAACGCGCCCTTGTAGCCAGATCTGTCTGGCCACCGCTACCCTCTCGAAACTCGCGGAAACATAGGAGGTTGCATGAGGTCGCCACGGTTCGTCGTCGGATTGATCGCAACAGGCGCAATGATCTTGTCCCCGGCGGGCGTGGCAATGGCTAATTCGTGGGGGCCGGACGCTGGCTATACGAACGGCGTCTTCTTTGCAGACAACAGTGAGCACACTTTCTGCTTCAACAATTTGACCGATAAGACTCTTACTGCAGTCCAGAACGCCCGCGACACTCTCGACAGCACGACTGACATGGTGAAGAACATGTTCTGTGGGTCGACAACGGACGTGGATGTATACGACAACGATTACGGGTCGGCCACGGACTACGGCTACGGGCAGTACGATTGCAGACGGCGTTCGGGTGACATCTGCTACGAGGCCTCCGTATACATCAACACTCAGCCGCCTCAAATGGACGACCTGTCGCATCGCCGGAAGACCTCATGTCACGAATTTGGCCATTCCGTGGGTCTACGCCATTTCGGATCGGACGGCGCGGGGCACCCTGGCTGCATGGTGTCTGGGCAGCCTTCGGATGCCAACGAATACAATGACCACGAGCGAACTGATCACATCAATGTTCGCTACTAATGTGCCGCACGGTGGAACCTTGACGGCAGTGCCGCCGTCCCATAGACAACGCTTCTACCATGGGGAGAACCTATGTCACAGATGATCCTGAGAAAGGCTGGCATTGCCTTCAGCGCATTGACGCTTGTCTTTCTTGGCGCATGCTCTGGCTCGGAGGACCCAAAAGAGGCGACTTCAACTGTCTCCCAGCCCGGTTCGCCCCTCTGGTCACTTCTTCGCGTCGATGCCGACTACGAGATGGTGAACACTCCCGAGGAACTCGTCACGAAGACCGACACGGAACACACAATCCGGGGCACTATTGTGGGTGCTGAGCCCGGTGCCAAGTACAGCTTCGACGACGGCTCGGATTTCGAATCGGCTTTTTTGACGGTCGAAGTAGCGGAGTCCGACATGCCGGGGCTTGGCACCGCGACGGTAGAAGTGCCCAAGCCCACCTCCGTTTCGGCAGACGACCTGGAAGGTGCGACTTTCGGCGGCGGCCAAGTCGTCTTTGTCGTGAAGTCGACGCCGCTTTTCGACGTGTCGGACGTAGCCGACCTGAACGACCAACCTGATCCCGAGCCAATCTTCGTATTGGCCAGCATGGTCCAGGGAGCTCTGGACGTCAGTGGGGATTCGATCATCTCCCTGACGACCAGTGATGAGGTGCTTCGCGATGCCGATGTATCTTCGACGAACGACCTCGGTGATCAACTTACGGACGAGTTGCCGTAAGCCCGTTTACCAAAGCGGCGGCTCTCCCGCGCGCCGACGATCTTTCGGTGGGCGCGGCCCAGGATCAGGGTGTGATGCCGAGGTGGGGCCGCCGCTAACCCTGATGATTTGATCCTCCAGGTCCGTTGCCGTGCGCCACAGTTCCTCCGCTTGGCCTTGGCCTCCATGCGCCTTCTCCTTCTCTCTGAAGGCGACCATGGCACCCACGTAGGCATGCATCGCGTCATTGTTCTGATAGCCAATGAGGAGTTGCGTCGCGATGTGTTGCAGGGTCCGTTCGTCGGCATCGACTTTGTCGAGGCAGTACAGCCCCCCGGCGCTTCCAACTCCCCGGGTGCACCCGCTTACAACCGGAGTGGTGCTCCGCCGCAGTCCCAGATTGTCGGCCACCTCGCTCTCTGACAGTCCCTCAATGTCTGTGGTACTCACTTCGCGAATTCCAAGAGTCGAATGCCTGATTCAGCAAGCACTTGACTCGCCGATTCGTTAAACAGGCTCTTCACAGTTGAGGGTGTAGGGCGGGTTGGCGCGTCGGTCGCTGGGTAGGAGTCGAGGTCTTCCGATGATGGGAGTTCTCACACCGCCCATCAGGAAGACCTCGACGTGCCTGACGCTACCTTCGCTTGCCCGGACCTGACCACGTTCTGTCGCGTTGAAGAACTCGGACTTGAAGTCGTTGGGCAGCGTCTTGAGCCTGCCCGTGCGGTGCTGTCCTGCCGGGTCGTCGAACCCGACCAGTGGTGCCGCCGCTGCGGATGCGAGGGCGTGCCTCGCGACACCGTGGTGCGGCGGCTGGCACATGAACCGCTGGGTTGGCGTCCCACGGTGCTGGAGGTCACGGTCCGCCGCTATCGCTGCACCGGCTGCGGTCATGTGTGGCGCCAAGACACCAGCCGGGCGGCTGAGCCGCGCTCGAAGTTGTCTCGCCGTGGCCTGCGGTGGGCACTGGAAGGCATCGTGTGTCAGCACCTGACCGTCGCCCGTGTCGCTGAGGGACTCGGGGTGGCGTGGAACACCGCCAACGACGCGGTCCTGGCCGAGGGTAAAACCCTCCACCTCTGTTCTCCTGGGGCGCATTGTTGTACGCGAAATGCATCAAGAGGAGTAGGCGTCGCCGACAGTAGTGCGCAGCGTCGGGTTGGCGGTCGAAAAGCGGGTTCATCAGGTGCGTCAGGTCACGTCTCGGTGTGACCGGGCCCCGCTTGGTGGTCAAGCGAGGTAAGCGAGTGGGTTGGCTTGAACGGTTAACGAGTTCGACACTTCAGGCTGTGGTCTCAGTTGTGGTCTCAGTTCATGTCGTGCCAGCCGCTTCCACCGCAGTCGCGTATGCCGCTGACCTGCGCTCACGTCCCGGGCACGAACCCCCGCGGACTCCTGCAGCGGCCTCGTAACGCGTCTCGCCTTCGATCTGAGACTTGCTCAATCCCGCGCCCACAGGGCGGCCGGGGCGGCGCCCCACACCGACGTCAACCAGCAGATTCGCGGCCCGAGTGGTCACAGAAGTGGTCACGGGAGCATCGGATTTCGGTGAACCGCTCCGAGGCCGCGCGAACTCCGCACGTAGTTGACCTGCGACGACGCGACTTCCAAGAACGCTGGCGACCTCGGCCAAACACGCTTTTCGGAGTTCGAATCCCGCCACCCCGACGCCGTGTGATGAGGGTGGGGCCGGATTCGGCTCCACCCTCAGTCCTGTTCACTGTGACCTCACGCATCACCCAAGGCTGAAGGTGCGACCAGCTTCGGCCATCTCGCGCGTCTCATCAGCGAGGTCAGGCGCTGCAAGGATTTGTGGTAACAACGAAGGCTCGGTCGTCAATGCCCGAAAGACCATGGCCACCGTGACGTCGTGGTCAGGTCGGTGCGTGATCTCTACCGGATCACCGCCCTGAACACTGCCAGGGGCTAGCACACGCAGATATGCACCAGGACGCGCCGCCGCGGTGAAAGTTTTGAGCCATCCGG
>JBBQAL010000143.1:0-6144 GCA_038316135.1 Candidatus Nanopelagicales bacterium
CAGCCCGACTGAGAGGTAATTCTACGGTCATGAGTCTATCTGACCGGAAGATTGCCCGCCAGGAGCCCTTTGGCCCGACTAAACGGCAAATGCCTCTACCGGTTCGGGTGACGAAGCCAGCTTCTGCCGCTCGCTGCGCACCGCCCACGCCCGGGTTCCGGCCACGGTTGCGATCACGATCACCACAAAGGCGGTCGGCCAGGAGATCAGCGGCGCGGTCTGGCCGGTGACCGCCGCACGAAACTGCGCCCGGTCGACAGCCTCCGCGGCGAGTCCGGCGATCAAGGCGCCGACGGGCAAGGTCCAGGCGAGCAACCGGACGGTTCTGAGTCGCGCTGGGTCTGACCACCGTCGCAGCCACGCAGATGTCGCCAGGAGGGCCCCGATGTATCCCACGACGATCGCCAGGCCGTAGAGAGCGAGGATGCCCCAGATCGGTGGTTCCAACACCGTCCCATAGTTCCCCGCGGACCGACGCCCTTGCGAGTCCGGGCTGGCGCCGACCATCTCGGCGAACCACCAACTGGTGGCGGCCAGCGGTCCGATCAGCATCATCGCGGCCCCAGGCACCATGGCGAGCGCAGCGACGAGCGTGGTCGACACGATCCGCCACTTGGGCCGGACCAACCCACGGGAGGCCGCCCAAGACCGAGCGAAGCCGTCGGGGTCGCCACCCACCATGGTCATCGAGGTGATGCCGTCTGCTTGGGCGCTCTGCAGATCACCGTCGAGCTCGTCGCTCATCGATGCGATGGCGTCGCTCGACACTCCAAGGCGCCGCCAGGTCTTGCGGCACCGACGTAGTACGTCATCCATGACGTCACCTCTTCTTGGTTGTGGGCTCGGAGTGCAGGACGCCGGCGACGCCAGTGGCGAACTCAGCCCAGTTGAGTCGGCCGCGTTCGAGAGCCTTCCGTCCAGGAGTGCTGATCTCGTAGTACTTGCGTGGCGGCCCGCCCTCGCTGGGGACGCGAAAGCTGGTCACCAAGCCGCCGCGCTCCAACCGGCCGAGCGCCGGGTAGATCGAGCCGTCCGCGACGACACCGAGCCCTGCCTCGGTCAGCCGGGTCGTCATCTCGTAGCCGTAGGCCGGCTCGTGCTCGACCACGGCCAACAGGCAGAGGTCGAGTACGCCGCGCAGCCACTGGCTGGACGACTGAGCCGGCGATGGTGTCATGCACTACAAGATAGCCGATCCTGCGCCATTGCGGCAGGGGGACCGACGAGGCAGTCAGTCCTCGTCGTCGATGCGTGCCAGCCAGGTAGCGAACCGCTCGATGGCGGTCTCGAAGTCGGGATTGAGATCGACGAAGATCTGCAACTGGCCAGCGAGCCAGGCAAGGCTGACCTGCTCCTCGCCACGACGTGACGAGAGCTCCTCGATCCCGCGGTCGGTGAAATACATGGCGGCCCCACTTACCCAGCGGAGAACGCGCGCTCGACGAGTGCGCGTTGCTCGCGGTCGTGGGCCTGCGCCGAGCCGGTTGCAGGTGCCGAACTCGCCGGACGCGAGACCGGGCGGATCGGCTGGCCGAGGGCCTCGGTCATGGCCAATCCCATGAAGGGCCAAGCGCCCTGGTTGGCCGGCTCTTCCTGAACCCAGCGCAACTCGGCCTGGCCGTACTTGGCGATGGCACGGAATGTCTCGTTGGTCGGCAATGGGTACAACCGCTCAACCCGGACAATCGCGGTATCGGTCTGCCCGGTCTCTTCGCGGTACTTCAGCAGGTCGTAGTAGACCTTGCCGCTGCAGAGCAGGACGCGCCGGACGCCGTCTGCGGTGAGCGACTCGTTGGTGTCGGGGTAAACCGGGTTGAAGTGTCCGGAGGTGAAGTCCGAGGTGGCAGACGCCGCCACCTTGAGTCGCAACATCGACTTCGGGGTGAAGACGACGAGAGGACGCTGGACCGGCGACAACGCCTGCCAGCGCAATAGGTGGAAGTAGTTCGCCGGGGTCGTGAGGTTGGCGATCGTCATGTTGTCCTGCGCGCAGAGCTGCAGGAACCGCTCGATCCTGGCCGACGAGTGGTCGGGGCCCTGACCTTCGTGGCCGTGGGGCAGCAGCAGCACGAGACCGGACTGCTGGCCCCACTTCTGCTCACCAGGTGCGAGGAACTCGTCGATGATCGTCTGGGCACCGTTGGCAAAGTCGCCGAACTGCGCCTCCCACATCACCAGAGCCTCGGGCCGTGCGACGCTATATCCGTACTCGAAGCCCATGGCCGCAAACTCCGACAACGGTGAGTCGTAGACGTAGAGCTTGGCGCCATTCTCGTAGCACCGCTTCAGCGGTTTGTAGGCCCAACCGGTATTCCGGTCGATGATGACCATGTGCCGCTGCCCAAAGGTGCCGCGGCGCGAGTCCTGGCCGGCGAGACGCACCGAGATGCCGTCACTGAGCACCGAGCCGATCGCCAGGGTCTCACCCATGGCCCAGTCGATCGTGTCGTCCTGCACCATCTGCGCACGCCGTTGCAGCTGCGGCGCGAGCCGGGGGTGGACGGTGAATCCGTCCGGCAGCTGGAGTTGAGTCTGGACGACGCGGTCCACTGCCTCGCGCGTGATGGCTGTGACCACATCTCGTTCTGGCGTCTGAGGTGCCAACGTAACCTCGCCGCGCTGCTCGACCTCGCTGGCGGGCTCGACCGTCTCGTCGGTGCTCTCGGCTGCCTCACGTGTCTCGCGGAAGACCTTCTCGAGCTGCTCCTGGTAGTTCCGCAGCGCGCCCTCGGCCTCTTCGACGGTGATGTCACCACGCCCGATGAGCGCCTCGGTGTACAGCTTGCGGGCTGAGCGCTTGGTATCGATCACGTTGTACATGAGCGGCTGGGTCAAGGAGGGATCGTCAGCCTCGTTGTGTCCGCGTCGCCGATAGCAGACGAGGTCTATGACGACGTCCTTCTTAAAGGCCTGGCGGAACTCAAATGACTCTTGTGCCACGCGGACGACGGCTTCGGGGTCATCGCCGTTGACGTGGAAGATCGGGGCCTGGACGGCCCGTGCGACGTCGGTGGCGTAGACGCTGGAGCGTGCGGCAGCTGGCGACGTCGTGAAGCCGACCTGGTTGTTGACGACGACGTGTACGGTTCCGCCGGTTCGGTAGCCGCGTAGCTGTGACAGCTCGAGCGTCTCAGCGACAACACCCTGACCGGCAAAGGCTGCGTCACCGTGCATCAGCACAGGCAACACCGTGAATCCGGACTCGCCCAGTCCGAGGGTGTCCTGTTTGGCGCGGGTGAATCCTTCAAGCACCGGGCTGACAGCTTCGAGGTGGCTGGGGTTTGAGACCAGCGAGACGTCGATCGTCGAGCCGTCCGGCGCGGTGAACGTTCCCTCGGCCCCGAGGTGGTACTTGACGTCTCCTGAGCCCTGCACGGCCTCGAGGTCGAGGTTGCCCTCGAACTCGCGAAAGATCTGGCCGTACGACTTGCCGACGATGTTCGCCAAGACGTTGAGGCGTCCACGGTGTGGCATACCGATGGCGACTTCGTGCAGGCCGGCGTGCACTGCGGACGTGATGAGCTCGTCGATGAGGGGGATGACCGACTCGCTGCCCTCGAGCGAGAAGCGCTTCTGCCCGACGTATTTCGTCTGCAGGAACGCCTCGAATGCTTCGGCGGCGTTGAGGCGCCTGAGGATGTGCAGCTGCTCCTCCGCAGTGGGCCGGCTGTGCCCACGCTCGAACCGCGCCTGGATCCACGCGCGCTGATCGGGGTCTTGGATGTGCATGTACTCGATCCCGATAGTCCGCGCGTACGAGTCGCGCAGCACTCCGAGAATGTCGCGCAAGGACATCAGCGGTTCGCCACCGAAGCCGCCGGTCGCGAACTCCCTGTCGAGGTCCCAGAGGGTCAGGCCGTGGTTGACGAGGTCGAGATCTGGGTGTCGACGCTGCTCGTACCCGAGAGGGTCGGTATCGGCCATCAGGTGACCGCGCACTCGGTAGGCGTGGATGAGCTCTTGCACGCGGGCGGTCTTGTTGATGTCGTCCTCGTGCGACGCGGTGATGTCGCTGACCCAGCGGATTGGCTCGTAGGGGATGCGCAGCGCCGCAAAGACACCGTCGTAGAAGTTGTCCTCGCCCAGCAAGAGCGCGTGAATTCGCTTGAGGAACTCACCCGACTGGGCACCTTGGATGATCCGGTGGTCGTAGGTGGAGGTCAGCGTCAGCGTTTTGCTGACGGCGAGCCTGGCCAACGTCTCGGGCGACGCTCCTTGGTATTCGGCCGGGTACTCAAGAGCCCCGACGCCCACGATCGCTCCCTGGCCCTGCATGAGACGCGGTACCGAGTGGACCGTGCCGATGGTGCCCGGGTTGGTCAGGCTGATCGTCGTACCGACGAAGTCGTCAACGCTGAGCTTTCCGGCGCGGGCCTTGCGGATCAGATCTTCATAGGCTGACCAGAACCCGGTGAAGTCCATCGTCTCGGCGGCCATGATCGCTGGCACCAGCAGCTGGCGGGTGCCGTCGGGCTTGACGAGGTCGATGGCCAGTCCGAGGTTGATCCGCTCCGGGCGCGCGATCACCGGCTTGCCGTCGAGCTCGGCGTAGCTGGCATTCATCGCCGGCGTCGCCTTGAGCGCTTGCACAACCGCCCAGGCGATCAGATGGGTGAACGAGATCTTTCCGCCACGGCTGCGACGCAGGTGGTTGTTGATCACCGTGCGGTTGTCGATCAGCAGTTTGGCCGGGATCGCCCGGACGCTCGTCGCGGTGGGGACCGCGAGCGACGCCTCCATGTTGGTCACGACGCGCGCTGCGGGTCCACGGAGCACCTGGGTATCGACGTCCTGGGCCACGCTTGTGGGGGCGGTGGGCGGGGCTGCGGGTGTAGCCGGGACACGTGCCGGTGGTGCTGGGATGACGGGTGGCGCTGTGGGCGAGGGTGGCGCAGGCTCTAGGTGGATAGGGCCGGGGTCAGCAGGCGGCGCAGGCACGGTTGCTGGCCCTCCGGTGCCATCGCCGGGACGGTAGTCCTCGAAGAACCCGTGCCAGGCTGGGTCGACCGCGTCTGGGTCGGCGAGGTACTGCTGATACAACTCGTCGACGAGCCACTGGTTCGGCCCGAACTGCGCTCCCGCTGACTGCTGCTGGGTGGTCATTCTCGCGCTGTTACCCCTCGCTGGCTGTCGTCGTCTCGTCCGTCAGCGTATCCCCGCAGCAGCGAAGACACCGGGTCGGACGTCCCGCGCGTTTGCGCGGCGCGGGTTCGTCCCCGACGGTAGGGGTATGAATGGGTCAGGGATCGCCCTTGTCACTGGTGGCAGCAGGGGGATCGGCCGGGCGGCAGCCGCCGGCTTGGCCGGGCAGGGGTTCACCGTTGCCATCGTTGGTCGTGACGCCTCCCATGTCACCAGTGCCGTCGAGGAGATGGTGGGCGCCGGACATGACGTCATCGGCCAGGTCTGCGACGTCACCGATTCCGCGGACGTCGCCCGGCTCGGGGCTGAGATCGCCGCGGTCGGCCCGGTTGAGGTGCTCGTCAACTCAGCCGGGGTCATGAGTGACCGCATGGCCAAGACTCTGCGTGCGACTCCGGAGGAGTGGCGCAGGGTGATCGACGTCAACCTTTTCGGTGCCATCCATCTGATCGGCCAGTTCGGTCCGTTGATGGCTGAGCGTCGGCAAGGCCGAGTGGTGAATGTCTCGGCCTGCTTGGGGCGCTTCACCGGCCCTGGGTTGGCTGGGGGGCTGGCGCCGTACCGAGTCAGCAAGGCCGCGCTCAACGCCCTGACGCTGAACTTTGCCGCTGAGACCGGCTTCGGTCGTAGAGGGGTGCTGGTCGACGCGATGTGCCCCGCTCATTGCCGTACCGACATGGGCGGTCCTGACGCACCTCGATCGGCCGAGCAGGGCGCGGACACCATCGTCTGGCTCGCCACCCGCGACGCCGTAGGGGCGCAGACTGGGATGTTGTGGGAGGACCGGCAGCCCATCGCCTGGTGATGTGCTGCCGACGGTCAGCTGGCGGTGCGGAACCCCGATCGGATGTTGGCGAGGGCCCGGCCCCCGGTAGTCCGAAGACCCTTGAGGACAACGGCGTAGTTGCGGGTTGCACTCAATCCGGCGTCGGGAGTCACCGTCAAGGTGCTCCCGGTGACGTTGACGGTTCGGGCCAGAGGCAGACCGGTCTCGCCGTCGAT
>JBBQAL010000198.1:0-1866 GCA_038316135.1 Candidatus Nanopelagicales bacterium
CTTCCCCGAGGATGCGCTGCGTCCGCCCGTGGCACCCGCCGCGGGCCCCGCAGCCGCCGACCCGAACGCGCAACCCGGCATCGAGCCCGGCGCGGCGGCACCGGCACCCGGCGGTGACGTGCCGGTGGCGCAGGCCCAGAACATCCTGTTGCTGGGCTCCGACACCCGCGGCACGACCGGGCGAGACCTGGCGGGCATCCGTGGCGAACGCTCGGACACCATCATGGTCGTGCACGTTCCCGCCGATCGCAAGAACCTCTATGTCATGTCGATCCTTCGGGACAGCTGGTTGGAGATCCCCGGGCATGGCACGGCGAAGATCAACGCCGCGCTCTCCTGGGGAGGAGTGCCCCTGGCCGTGCAGACCGTTGAATCGCTTCTCGGTGTGCGAATCGACCACGTGGCTGTCGTCGACTTCGCCGGTTTCAAGGGAGTCACCGACCTGGTCGGCGGGGTCGACATCAGCAACCCGATCGGCTTCAACTCGTACCACCTCAAGGGGCACTACTTCGAAGAGGGTCCGCTGCACCTCAACGGCACGGAAGCCATGGCGTTCGCCCGGGAACGCTACGCGTTCGCCGACGGTGACTTCCAGCGGGTGCGCAACCAGCAGCTCATCATCCAGGCGGTGCTCGTGGCGATCATGCACAAGTCCGTGCTGGCCGACGTCGGGAAAACCACCAGCCTGGTCAACTCGGTGACGCCGTTCCTCGCGGTCGACGAGGGCCTCACCTCCGCCTACCTGACCGGGCTGGCCTGGGAGCTGCGCGCGGTGCGCGAGCCGGAGGTCGAGTTCTTCACCATGCCGACCAACGGCACCGGCACCTCGAGCGACGGGCAGTCGATCGTGAACATCGACTGGTCGGGGCTCACGGCGGTGCAGAACGGGTTCAAGACCGACACCCTGGGCTCCTACCAGCCGTCGGTACAGACGATGGGATGACCGCCGGCGGAGTCCGCCGACCTGACAGAGGGTTCCCGGGGCGCATGGCGCTTGCGGGACAGCCGGGGAGCGCTCATCGGGTTGGGCGCTTTCCGGTCAATATTCCGGGGCGAGCGGTCGCAGCGCTCCGTCGATTGGCGACTAGCGGAAGGGGTCCGGCCGGGATGTCTGGTGGTGCAGCAGAAGCACGAACAGTGCCAGCGCAGTCCCGATGATCGCGCCCGTGCTGTTCGCGATCACGTCGTTGACCGTGGCGAATCGGGCGGGCAGGAACACCAACTGGCCCAGTTCGATCGCGCAGCTCGCCCCGAATCCGGCCAGCGGACCGAGCCACCAACGCCGACCACCGGCCAGGATCACCAGGAACAGCCCGACCGGCACGAACAAGACGATGTTCGCCGAGAACTCGATCACGTCGTAACGCACCCATGCCGGCGCGCCGTGTCGTTGGAGAAGGTCGAGGAGCCCGACGAGGGAGCCGTGGGCGTCCCGGTCCACCGGGGTCGGCCAGAACGCGATCAGCGCGAGTGCGACCAGATAGGCGACGAAGAGGCCCACCGCCCAGCGGTGCAGGGCGGGGCGACCGGGCGCGTCGGGATGGGAGACGAGGAGGCGCTCAAGGACGGACTGTCTTCAATCTGTTTTTTTGTTAAATCTACGGCGATGTGTTGCTCTTCTTTATTTGCATCAGCCAGTGCATATGGGGTGATCAACACCTGCCTGCCCGTAAGCCAGTTGCCTGTATCGGCGACCAGATAGCGAATCGTCCAATGCTTGTCATCGAAGTAGAATTCTTTGACCCTTCCAACTTCTCCGTCAAGACTGTCCAATTTGTAACCTTTTAGTGTTTTAGTTTTTATTAACATAATATTTATCCTTTCGTTCTTTAGTTTCGTTTTTGTTTAATACCTTCGTCCGGCGGC
>JBBQAL010000008.1:0-47453 GCA_038316135.1 Candidatus Nanopelagicales bacterium
GGTGATCCTCGACGGCTCCAGTCGCAAGGGCTTCAACACCGACATCACCGGGCTGCAATCGATCCTTTCCGATGCCCAGATTGGACCCTCCAGCACGGCGACGGTCGTTGGGGCCGGCGCGACTGCACGGTCGACGGTGGCCGCTCTGGCTGCGGTAGGTGTGCCGCGGGTGGTACTTCTGGCTCGCCGCTCCGAAGCGGTGGCGGAGTTGGCCACCGTTGCTGATGAGCTCAGGATCACCGCCGAGGCAGGGGACTGGCCGCCGTCACCGGAGGCACTCGCTGCCGACGTCGTCGTCAGCACGGTTCCGGCCGACGCGGCCGCAGGCTTTCCGGTTCCCACGATCCCGGGCCTGCTGGTCGATGTTCTCTACCACCCTTGGCCGACGCCTCTGGCTGTTGCCTGGAAAGACGCCGGAGGGTCGGTGGTTGGCGGCCTCGAGCTCCTCATCCGTCAAGCAGTCGACCAAATCACCCTGATGACGGGCAGGAGGCCGCCGATGGGCGTGTTGCGCAGCGCCGGATCTGCTGCGTTGGCCGTCCGCGGCGGCTCGGCAGGTCGCGTCGAGCCGGGTCGGGGAGAAATCGCTCAAGCGGAGCAGTAACACAGCCGAAGCACCCTCTAAGGCCCGGTCGGCTCACTCGACCGGCAACGCGGTCCGATCGCGAGAGGTGCACCATGGAAGATCCCTACGCCGCCGCACTGAGCGGTGCCGCAGGACGTTCGCATCAGCTTGACCAGGTTCTGGGCGCGTTGCTTCGCCAGGCCCCGGACATCGAGGCTGCAGCGGTCGTCTCGTTCGATGGCCTCCCGATGGCGTCAGCGCTGCCGGCCGGTATGGACGAGGACCGAGTGGCAGCGATGTCTGCTGCCCTCCTCTCACTCGGCGAACGGGCGGCGCAAGGCTTGGGCCGCGGGGACCTCTCCCAGGTCTATGTCGAGGGTGACAACGGAACAGTCTTCCTGGTCAGCGCCGACGACGAGGCGGTCCTCGTTGCCGTCGGACGAGTGGGCGCCAAGGTCGGCCTGATGCTCTTCGAGGTCAAGCAGGCAGCTGCTGCCGTCGGCACGGCGCTCCGGATCGAAACCATCCCCGAGGCTGCGCTTCCGCCGTTGGTCCAGGTGGCCCCCGAGCCGCCGATGCAGCCGGTTCAGCCGATGCAACAGCCGCAACAGCCCCAACAGCTCCAGCCGATGCAGCAGCCCCAACAGCTGCAGCCGGTTCAGCCCATGGAACAGCCTCAGCAGGTGCAGCAGGAGCCGGTACCGCAGCTTGCGCAGTCCAACGGGGTGCAGCCGAGCAATGCTGACGAAGGGGAAGCGGCTCCGTCATCGACCGATCGATTCCCACACCTCACTCCGGTCCAGCCAGACGACCGTCGGCCCACCGTTGTGGCGTCCGACGGTAGCTCCTGGTCCTGACCGGTCTTTTCAAGAACTCGCCCTAGCCAACCCCGTCGTCGAAGGATCGTGACCTGACGTGAAGCTCGAAGGTTCGCTTGACGCCTTCAGTCTTCCGGATGTCTTCCAGCTGCTCAGTCTGACGAAGAAGTCCGGAGGACTTCACCTGACCAACGGTCAGGTCACCGGCAGTGTCCACTTTGCCGATGGCATGGTCACCGGTGCAGTGTCAGACGTCTCTCGCCAAGCACTCGCTCGCCGCCTGGTTGGCCTCGGTGCGACCGACGACGCCGCGCTAAGGCGCGCTGTCGAACGAGCCGTCAGCGAGGGTGCTGGTGTTGCTCGCGCGCTCGTCGAGGCGGGATCTGTCGATGGTTCGCTGGTACAGCGACTGGCCCTCGAGCAGGCGGTTGACGCGGTCTTCGACTTGTTGCGGTGGCCCAACGGCGACTTCGCCTTTGGCATGGGCGAGGAGAACCCTGACGACGTCGGCCTCATTGTGACCGCTGAGCAGATCGTCGGGGAGGCAACGACCCGACGAGAGTCATGGGAGGCGCTGTCGCGCCTGATCCCGAGCCCAGATGTCGTCCTCACGATGCCGGTCGTCCTCCCCGAGAACACCACTTTGGACCGAGACGAGTGGGCCTTGCTGGCCCTCATTGACGGAATTCGCTCGGTGGGCGACCTCGTTGAGGTCTCCGGTGCCGGGCAGTACACCGTCGTGTCCACCCTGTCGACACTCATCCAGCGGGGTCTCCTGGTCCTGCGGGATGAGGAGAGTCCCGATCACGTCTCCCTCGTTGTTCGTCGTCAGCAGCTGCTGGCGCCGTTGGAGGTCTCGGGGGAGCCCACGGCTTCGTCGGGTGTTGCCGGTTCACCGGATGTGGAGAGCCAAGCCCAGGGAGTGCCGCAGGGTGCAGTAGTACCCGGTGCCACGGTCCCCGCGACGGCTGGCGGCCCCTTGGCCGCGGCCGGTTTGATCGCCCCTGCCCCTCCGGCGTCGGCTCCAGCTGCGGTGCCAGCCCCGGCCGCTGCAGCTGCCACCCCAGGCTTGCTGCCAGGCGCCTACAACGCGGCCGACGTCGTTCCCCCGCGTCCTGAGCCGTTCCTCCCCAAGCGAGAGGTCGACCATCCAGAACCTGGTCGCGCGCCGGGCTTCGCCTCTCCAGTTGCGTCAGCTCCTCCTGCCCCGGTCAGCGCGCCACCATCATCAGCTCCGGGAATGACCGGTGGGCTCTCGGGTGGTATCGCTGGGGGAGTCGGCGGCGTCGGAGTGGCGACGGCCGCGGCACCAGCGGCGGCAGGTGCCATCGAACGTGATCCAACCGTTAATCGCAGTTTGATGCTGCGCCTCATCGCCGGCGTCAGGGGGCTCTGAGATGGCTACCAAACAACGTCGCAGGCACGGTGGTCAGGCGGTCAAGGTGGTGATCACCGGCCCGTTCGCAGCTGGGAAGACCACCCTGATCCGCACCATCAGTGAGATCACCGTGCTGTCAACCGAGCGCGGAATCACCGACAGCACCAGGTCGCGCAAGAACGAGACAACGGTCGCCATGGACTTCGGGCGGATCACGATCGACCGTGAGCTTGTGCTCTACCTGTTCGGTACCCCCGGACAAGAGCGTTTCGACTTTATGTGGGAGATCCTGGGTGAAGGGATGCTGGGCTACGTCCTGCTCCTCGACGCCAATCGCCCCGAGTCGCTGGCTGAGGCTGTCGGCATTCTCGAGGCGTTCCGAAGGATGGCCAGGGTTCCCTTCGTGGTCGCGTTGAACCGCACCACTGGCGTTGACGAGGTCGAGGAGGCCCGCATTCGGCAGGCCCTCGGGATCGACAGCCGGGTGGCACTCGTTCCCTGTGACGCTACGGACAAAGAGTCGGTCAAGGCCGTGCTCTTGGCCCTGCTCTACTCAGTCTTGGACGAGGTCGAAACGGCGAACGCCGGCGTCTGACGCCGAACGGATCTGACATGCGCTGGCTTCCCCGCCGCTTCCCGCAGGCACCCTCGAAGGGGCGACATGCCGTTGGACGGGTCGTGCCTCGGGTGGCTCAGATCCGGCCGGCTCAACCGTCGACGGTCACTGCCGAACACGCACCCCGGGAGACGGCGGTGTCCAGCGGCGTGTTCTTGGGCTTCTCGGACGGCTCTGACCACGAGCTCGCGGTTGGCGACCCGCGGGTGAGTGCCTTCCGGGCTGTGGCGCGAACTTTGGTCGGCGTCTGAACAGGCCCCGATGGCTTGGTTTCCTCAAGACGGGCGGTCATCGGCCGATCTAGTCCAAGACGACATCGGTGCCTGGGGGGACAGACCCCGAGTGGGCGACCGAAGGTGGAGGGCGTTGGCGTGAAGCAGCTGGGCGACATCCTCGTGCAGGACGGGCTGGTCACTGAAGACCAGCTCTTCACCGCCTTTCGCGAGCACAAGGAACAGGGCAAGGCGCTCGGTCGGGTCCTGGTCGACCAGGGAGTTCTCACCGAGTCACAGCTGGTGGCAGCACTCGCTCAGCAGATTGGGCTTGAGTTCGTCGACCTGGGTGACTACCCAGTCGACGGCAGCATCATCGCCCGAGTCTCCGGAGCCATCTGTCGTAAGCACTCGGCTCTACCGCTGCGGATCGATGACGAGGGCAAACTGCTGTTGGCGATGGCCGATCCGGCCAACGTGTTTGCGATCGACGACATCCGCTCCGTCACCGGATTCGAGGTTCGCCCGGTCGTTGCCACGCGCGCCGACGTGCTGGGCGCCATCGATCGCTACTTCCGCGCCGACTCCGACCTCGACGATCTCACCGCTGTCATGCATGGTGACGAGGACGAGGAGGACCTCGCTGGCCTCAAGGAGGTGGTCGAGGACGCCCCGATCGTCAAGTTCGTCAACCTGCTGATCAGCCAGGCCATTCAGGACCGAGCTTCTGACATTCACCTCGAGCCGGGCGAGCATTCGCTCGTCGTCCGGTACCGCATCGACGGCGTTTTGCATGAGGTCATGAAGTCGCCCAAGAACATCCAGTCCGGCGTGATCAGCCGCCTCAAGATCATGTCTGACATCAACATTGCTGAACGCCGCGTCCCGCAGGACGGTCGACTTTCGGTCAACCACCAAGGAAAGAAGATCGACCTCCGGGTGGCGACCCTGCCCACCGTCTGGGGTGAGAAGGTCGTCATGCGTATCTTGGACAACTCCAATGCGCAAATGGCGCTCTCTGACCTCGGGTTCTCCGAGTTCAACCGTGAGGTCTTCGCCCAGAGCTTCTCCAAGCCCTACGGGATGATCCTGGTGACCGGACCGACCGGTTCGGGAAAGTCCACGACGCTCTACGCGACGCTCAACCAGATCGCCCGCCCCGAGGTCAACTGCATCACCGTCGAGGATCCGGTCGAGTATCGGCTCCCTGGCATCAACCAGGTCCAGACCAATGCCAAAGCCGGCCTCACCTTTGCTGCGGCGTTGAGGTCGATCCTGCGCTGTGACCCAGATATCGTGCTGATCGGTGAGATTCGTGACCACGAGACCGCCCAGATCGCGGTGGAAGCTGCACTCACCGGCCACCTCGTCCTCTCGACGCTGCACACCAACGACGCACCGTCGGCTGTCACCAGGCTCACCGAGATGGGGCTGGAACCGTTCCTGGTCGGGTCGGCGCTGGACTGCGTGCTCGCCCAGCGTCTTGCTCGTCGGCTCTGCTCCAAGTGCAAGGAGGCGTACCAACCGACTCCCGATGCCTTGGTTCAGGCTCGCTTCCCCTGGGTCGACGGCCAAGAGCTACCCACTCTGTACCGCGCGGTGGGGTGCCCGGCGTGCTCCAAGACCGGCTACCGCGGCCGCCTCGCCCTGCACGAGGTGATGGCGGTATCGGAGGCGGTTGAGCGCCATGCGGTCGAGCACGCATCGGCGACCGTCATTTCCGAGACAGCGCGTTCTGAGGGCATGCGGACCCTGCGCGACGACGGGATGTTCAAAGTTGCCAGTGGAGTCACGACGATGGACGAGATTCTGCGCGTCGTCGTCTGATCGAGTGGAGAGTCTGGCGCAGAACTTTGTGTGACTAGTTCTCCAGGAGTCGGCTCAAGGGGTGACTCCAATGAGCCGAAAGACCGGAACAGGGGTATCACCGACGGTGGTGCTCGTGGTGAAACGCCCAAGGAGGCACTTCGACGTGGAGACGACTGAGTTCAGCGGCGCGCCGCAGGGTGATGACTCTCGCCCCGATGCTCTCGCACCAGACTCGGACGCGGGATTCTTCAGTCCAGCGCCGGCCCCCACGACAATCGCCGAGCCAGATACCGAGCCAATCGTCGAGTATGCATCAGAAGCCGTCGTCGAATACGCCACAGAGGCCGGCCAGGACTCCTCTGCCGACTCGGTGCCCAGCTTTGATCCCACATCCTTCAACGCCGGTTCGTTGCTGGCTCCGGAGGAGGCGGTACCGGACAACGCCGCGGCGTTGCCGATGTCGCTGACCATCGCGGCTGAGGAGGCTGCGACGGTTGACGTTGAGCAAGACCTGGAGCCGGCGAGTTTCGACTACGAGGCTTTTCACGAGGACCAAGCCCTCGCGACGGAACAGGGCGTGGCTGCGGTCGACAAGCCTCCGAGCGGGGCTGACGTGGGATCGAGTGCAGCAGCGGAAGCGACCACAGAGGTCGCACCCGCTGAGGCGTACGCCGTCCCGGAGCAGATGGTCGAACTTGCTGACGCGGAGTCCGAAGAGGTCGCTTACTCCCGTGCCTCCACTGAACCGTCGCTGGACGGCGACGAGATTGTCCTCGTTGAGCTGCTGCTCCACATGCTCGACCAAGGTGCATCCGACCTGCACATCACCGCGGGCGCCCGTCCAGCCATCCGGGTCAACGGCGAGCTGGCCCAGATGGATCAGTACCCGGTGCTTACTCCGCCGGTGATCCAGCGGGTCATGTACGCAGCCATCACTCAGCGTCAACGTGAGCACTTCGAAGAAGAGCTCGAACTTGACTTTGCGTACTCTGTCCCGGGTCGAGCGCGATTCCGGGTCAACATGTACCGCCAGCGAGACTCAGTTGGCGCGGCCTTCCGCATCATCCCTTTCGAGATCAAGAAGCTCGAGGACTTGGGGGTGCCGACGCAAGTTGCCAACTTCGCAGCTCTCCCGCGTGGTTTCGTCCTTGTCACGGGGCCGACTGGTTCTGGTAAGTCGACCACCCTTGCGTCGTTGCTGGACCTGGCCAATCGTCAGCGCAAAGAGCACATCATGACGTGTGAGGACCCCATCGAGTTCTTGCATCGGCACCAGATGAGCTTGGTGAATCAGCGCGAGGTCGGCGAAGACACCAAGTCCTTCAAGAACGCTCTCAAGCATGTTCTGCGTCAAGACCCCGACATCATTCTGGTCGGTGAAATGCGTGACCTTGAGACGATCGGCGTGGCCCTCACAGCCGCTGAGACTGGCCACCTTGTGTACGCGACCCTGCACACCCAGGATGCGGCTCAGACCATCGACCGCATCATCGACGTTTTCCCACCACACCAGCAGCAGCAGGTGCGTGCCCAGCTCGCCCAGTCGTTACAAGGGGTGGTTTGTCAAACTCTCGCCAAGACCACCGACGGTAAGGGTCGCGTGGTGGCCTGCGAGATCTTGGTGGCGACGCCAGCGATTCGTAACTTGATTCGTGAGGGCAAAACGCACCAGATCTACAGCGCGATGCAGGCCGGAACCAAGTTCGGCATGCAGACGATGGACCAACACCTGGCAGATCTGGTCAACAAGGGACGTATCACCTACGAAACCGGCACTGAGAAGTGCCACCACATCGAAGACTTCAACCGGCTGACCGGCCGGGGCTGACGGGAGCACTGGACATGGGAACCACGACTTTCGACTACCAGGTTAGGGACAAGACCGGCAAGATTGTTTCCGGAACGATCGAGGCCGAGTCGCAGGCCGCGGTTGCGCAGAAGCTGTCGAGCATGGGCTACGCCACTGTCAGCATTTCCCAGTCAAATGCGGGGATGAAGAAGGAGCTGAGCATCCCCGGCTTCGGCGGCAAGGTCAAGCTCAAAGACCTCTCCATCATGGCGCGTCAGTTCGCCACGATGATCAACTCTGGTCTCTCCCTCTTGCGCGCCTTGAACATCCTGTCTGAGCAGACTCCTAACAAGGTGCTGGCGAAGGTGCTCACAGAGGTGCGCAACGACGTCGAGACCGGGAACCCGCTTTCCGGCGCCTTAGCCGCTCACCCCAAGATCTTCCCGCCACTGATGGTGAACATGGTCCGCGCTGGCGAGGTCGGCGGTTTCCTGGACGGCGTGCTGCTTCAGATTGCCGAGAACTACGAGGCCGAGGTCAAGCTCAAGGGGAAGATCAAGAGCGCCATGACGTACCCGGTCGTCGTCTTCGTCATGGCGATCCTGGCGGTGACCGGGATGCTGCTCTTCATCGTTCCGGTTTTCGCCAAGATGTTTGAGGGGCTCGGGGCTCCTCTACCGCTGCCGACCCGGATCCTGGTGTTGTTGAGCGAGATCGTCAAGTTCGGCTTCCCGTTCTTCATCATCGGCTTCATCGCCTTTGTCTTCACATGGCGCCGGATCAAGCACAAACAGCAGGTGGCGAACTTTATCGACCCCTTGAAGCTCAAGATGCCGGTGTTCGGCCCGCTGATGCAGAAGATCGCGCTCAGCCGGTTCACCCGGAACTTCGGGACCATGTTGCACGCCGGCGTGCCGATCTTGCAGAGCCTCGACATCGTTGCAGACACTTCGGGCAACGTCGTGGTCGCGAGGGCGGTACGCGATGTGCAGGAGAGTGTGCGAAACGGAGAGTCGCTGACCGCACCGCTTTCACAGCACGCCGTCTTCCCACCGATGGTGGTGCAGATGATGTCAGTCGGTGAAGACACTGGTCAGCTGGACGAGATGCTGCACAAGATCTCGGAGTTCTATGACCAAGAGGTTGAAGCGACCACGGAAGCCCTTACGTCGCTGATCGAGCCGCTGATGATCGCCTTCCTCGGTGGGATCGTCGGAGCGATGATCATCGCGATGTACATGCCGATCTTCAAGGTTTTCGACCTCATCCAGGAGTGAAGTCAGCCTCTCGTCGCTAAAGATCGGGCCGGCGGTAGCCGAAGCACTATCTGTAAAGAGCCAACCGGCCAGAAAAGGCACACCCGTCGCAAGACGGGGTCGCAAAGCCAGGGGACCCTCGCGGTCAGCCCAGCCACCTCGGCTGATTTCCCGGCGGATGCGTCCGCTGAGAGTCATCCAAGGGCGAGCGCCGCACGGCTCACCGCACAGTGGGAAAGGGACAAACTAATGCTCGCTCGCATCCGCAAGGCCATGGAAGAGCGTGAGGGTGGCTTCACCCTCATCGAGCTCCTGGTCGTCATTATCATCATCGGCATCCTTGCCGCTATCGCAATTCCGGTATTCCTCAACCAGCGCGCCAAGGCAACTGAGGCAGGCATGAAGTCCGACCTGCGTACGGTGGCCAACGAGCTGGAGACGTTCTTCACGGACAGCCAGGCGTACCCAGTAACCGCCAATGTCACCCAGGCGGCGGCCGGCGCCGATGTGGTCATCACCGGTGGAAACTCCGTCAAGGTCTCCGACCCGTTGACGATCATGGACTACACGCTCAATGGTGGCGGTCAGGACTACTGCGTCAACGCGACGAACACCAAGGTCTCGAACGACTGGGGCTACGACAGCGGTAACGGTGGATTGGTTCTGGGCGGCTGCTAGGTCGACCAGACCTGCACCACCTCTAGATGGACGTGAGGCCCGGGTCGATCTCGACCCGGGCCTTGCTTCCATCACAGTCGAACTCACATCCGTTCGCCCTAACCTACGGAGGGGGAGATGTTCCAGCGAAGAAAGCAGAAGTGGAAGGATCCGGAACTTCGGGAAGAAGGCTTCACGCTGATCGAACTGCTCGTCGTCATCATCATCATCGGCATTCTGGCGGCCATAGCAATTCCGATCTTCTTGAACCAGCGTTCCCAGGCTTCGGATGCAGCTGTCAAGAGTGACCTACGCACGATGGCACGAGGTCAGGAGACGTACTTCGTCTCCAACCAGACCTACGGCACGGTGGCGCAGATCATTGCGGACGGGACGGACCTAGCGGTCTCCCCAACGGTGACAATCACCATGTTGTCGTACGACGACCTGGGCTATTGCCTTCGCGGGAAGAGTGCTCAGTCCACTGAGACCTGGTTCTATGACAGCCGGTCCGGGGGGCTTCAGGACAAGGGAACTGCATCTTGCCCGGTTGCGACCGGCGGACCAGCCGGAGGATCGATCTCGGGCTAGAACTGCGACATGGCCAGTCGGTAGCCCGACTGGGTGAACGAGGGGCGGATCCGACTGGATCCGCCCCTCGTTTGTTCAAGGGCACCCTCAAATCTGCCGATGGGGCGGTATGGGCGAGGTACAAGGGAGCAAACGGTGATCACAGCAATGCGGACGACGATGCGTCGACGTCACCAGGCGGATGGCTTCACCTTGATCGAACTCGTCGTGGCGCTGACCATCGCCACCGTCATCTTCTCGGCCATGGCTGCGGCGGGCCTCGCCGGCGTTCGCGCCTCGGTCGTGGCCAGGCAAAACCAGCAGGCCGTGGACGTGTTGAATCGATTGGTTGAACAGTCAAGGGGCTACACCTTCACCAACTTGGCCATGGTGACCAGCGATCTACAGGTCGGGGACAGCAGCATCTCCACCGGGTCGTCGCCCAAGTACACCGTGCCCAACGGGATCGGCCAAGAGTCCGTGTGGGCCAAGGCAACTGGCTCGATCACCCCGCACGTGAAAACGGTTACAGCCGGTGACACGAATGGCATCGTCTATACCACCAAGACCTATGTGACAACGCCCCCCGGAGCCACGCTCGACAGCGCCGGACAGCCCTATCAGAAGCGGCTAACGATCGTCGCCAGCTGGACCGCTTACGGGGAGACCAAGCAACGTGCAATCTCGACGATCCTGACGGAGACCACTCGCGGTCTCCCACTGCCTCGCTATGGGGTAACACCGACATCGGTGACAACCTTCACTGCGACTCCGAGTTCGACACTGACGTGGGGGTTCCAGGCCGTCAACCGGGGCGCCAGGGACACCTTCAACGTAAGTGCGTCGGCCGGCACCTGGACTTACTACGTGGACGCTGACTGCGACGGGGCGCGCGACATCGGCGAGGACACCACCCTGACCAATACCGATCCCACCCTCAACACTCAACTTGACACCGGAAAGCTGGAGCCGAACAACAATCCGCCCTTCTGCATGACAGCGCAACGAGCCATTCCGTCAACTGAGGTCGGCGTCTCGAGTGTCACGTTCAACTTCTTGTCATCGGCCCAGCCCACTGCATCGGGTGCGGCAGTGGCGGTCGGTCCCTTCACGGTGACTGTTACCAGCGGGTCCACAGGTGGAAGCGCCTCACCCTCTCCGAGCGGAACGTCGACGGCTCCGAACACGGTGTGCACCCCGACCCCGGCAGGGGTCGGAACACCTTTCGGGTTCCGGAATGGGGTCTCCGCAATCAACGGGAACACGACCACTCAGCTGTTCAACGCCATGACCGAGAACACCTGCCTCAACCAGCCAGCCGCTGCGAACTACTCGACTGACACGGGCAATGGAACCGGTCGGTCCCTGACGACTGGGGGCACGGCCGCCACCGCGACCACGGTGGCCATGGCCAACAAGATGGCTGAATGGCGCTGGAACCCGGCAACGACCAAAACAGTTGCGACAGGTACCGCCACTGCCAGCGTGATGGTCTCGTGCCCGGCGACCGGTGCCAATGTGACGCTCAACGGTGCGATCGGCACCTTCAACGAGAAGTCCCCAGGCACTTGGTCGAGTAAAGGGACCGGGTCTGCCACCGTCAGCTGTGCCGCGGCCAACACCTGGACTCGGGTTACCGTTCCGATGAACGTCACGTCGTCGTTCACGGTGGCCAACAAGGTGCAGGGATCCCCGCAGAACCTGTCGGTTCGACTCTGGACCACCGGCACCGCCGGTCAGATGATCCGGCTGGATTACGAGCAGCCAACTGCTAAGTCGTTCCTCTACGTGAGCCTGGCCTGACATGCGGCATCTGAGAGAGGTACGGCACGACGAACGCGGGATGAGTCTGGTCGAGCTGCTGGTGTCCATGGTGCTGATCGGCGTTCTCGGTGCGATTGTGTCCGCTGCGGTGCTGATGAGCCAGAAGCAAGTGCGTATTTCCACGGACGAGGCCACTGGCCTCTCCGACACTCGGGTGGTGGTAGAGCGGCTGGGCCGCGACATCCGGGTATCCCGCGGTGTCGACCCAGGCGCGACGAGCGGCAACCTCGTCCTCTGGATCGACTACAACTCCGACTACATCCGGAGTGCAACTGCCCAGCCGAACGAGATCATCACGTGGTCGGTCGTTGACAACGGCTCGGGAGAGCAGTTCAACACCTTGCGATCGACGGCCGGTGGCAGTGTCCAGACGCAAGCCCGCACCTTGGTGAGCAACCTTGCCTTCTGCTACCTGACAGCACCCAGTGACAACCCTGCAGATTGCCTTGCGACGCCCCTGTCGGCTACCAACGCCGCGAACACCCGGCTGGTCAAGGTGACTCTCCAGTACGACTCGGCACTCGACTACGGGTCAAGCGCCCGAACCAGCACCTTTACCGAACGCATCCGGAATGTGAGCTGACATGACAACCCTGAGGCGATCGATCACCCTGACCCGACTCGCGAAACAAGACGAAGGCATCGGCCTCATCCTGGTGATCGGGATCAGCGCCATGATGGCGATCCTGCTTGCGGTGATCACCGCCACCGCGATTCGCTCACTCCACAGCAGCAGTGAACACGTCAACTTCGAGCAGTCGCTGGCAGCCGCGGAGTCGGGAGTCGACACTGAGCTCAGCAAAGTCCAGTCTGCGCGGAACCAGGTGCCGAGCGTGAACTACGAGTCCCCGGTGTCCTGCCGTCCCTCGACGCCGGCTGCAAGCGTGTTCGCAACGGAGGCTACCGAGAAGGCTTGGGCTCGGGCGGCCCTCGAGGCTCTTCCTGCGAGCTGCACCCAGACGAACGCCCAGGGTGAGTTTGTGTCTTTCAAGGTGCCCGGTCGCCAGGCCGTCTACTCGATGGGGTGGTCGCCGTCCCGAGCGGCGGCCAATGCGGAGTCCCGCCTCCTCAAAGTGGAGTACATCTTTGCGCCCTACCGCCCGGGTAAGGCGCTGCTCACCGGGGGCACCATCGACTTCTCCGGAAGCGTAGCAATCAACGCGCTAGCTGGGTTGCCGGCCGATGTCCACACGAACGCGAACGTGACCGGCATCAACGGCAGCTTGAATGTGTCCGGTGCCATCACCGCCGTGGGAACTGTCAACGCATGCGGCGGCGGTGTCGCCGGCGGATGCCTGACCAGCCAGGCCCCCGAGCGTGTTCCGGTCGCCAACCCGCGTGCGGTCTACACCGACTACGCACTGACCACCGGCCAGTGGTACGACCTCTGCGACACCGGTGTGGTGAAACTTCCCTCGGCCAGCGGTCCTTGCACCGGGACCCAAGTGTCGGCATCGCCTTACCGAAACTGGTACTGGAGTGCGGGTAACGCCACGACGCCTGGAACGTGGGCACTCAAGTATGCGGGAACCAGCTACCCGGGCGTCTACTACGTCTACGGCGCAAATGCAGATCTCGACACCAACGGAAACCCCAGCGCAGTACAAACGGTCAGCGTGCTGGCCGAATCGACAACGCCATCGGGCTACACCAATGCCGCTACCTGCAACAAGTACGGTGGCAACATCAGCTGGAAGAAGTACGACATCCAGAACTACCTACGCGGCGTTCTCTTTATCGCCCAAGGCTCGCTCGATGGGAACGCGAACTCCAGTGCCCAGTCGGGTCTGATGATGGCCGGAGACAAGATCGACCTGAAGACATCGAGCGCCACGGTGCAGGGGGCGCTGATCGCCAACAACACCTGCGTGGCGGCTGGTCCTAACAGCATCCAGGGTATGCAGATCACCTATGACCAGTCCGTCGAGGCACCCGTGTACAGCGTGGTGAACACCACTCTCTGGCTCGAGTACACCCGCTGACGGCGCGTCGCGCACCGTCCTTGGGTTCCAACCGGGCTTAGATCGAACTCGTGGAGATCTACTTCGTTGTCCTGTTCGGGGTCGTCGGCCTGCTGGTCGGGTCGTTCCTGAATGTCGTGATCGCCCGCGTGCCAGCGGGCCAGTCGGTAGTCCGCCCGAGGTCCAGGTGCCCGCGCTGCGGAGCTGAGATCAACTCGCGCGACAACATCCCCGTGCTGTCGTGGATGCTGCTCCGTGGACGATGCCGCCGCTGTGCCGAGCCGATCAGCGTGCGGTACCCGGTGGTCGAGCTCGGTCATGCAGCGCTCTGGCTGGTTATGCTCTGGAACTTCGGTTGGACGTGGGAGCTCCCGCCGTACCTGTACTTGGCTTCGGTTGGCCTGGCGCTGGCGGCCATCGACCTTGACACCAAACGGCTGCCCAACACCCTGACGCTGCCCAGCTATGTCGTGCTGGGTCTGCTCTTCCTCCTTCCGACCACCGCAGATGGCGACTGGTCGGCCTATCTTCGGGCGTGGCTGGCCGCGGCAACCCTTTTCGGTTTCTACTTCCTCCTGGCGGTGATCTACCCGTCCGGGATGGGCTTTGGGGACGTCAAACTTGCGGGCGTCCTCGGTCTTGCCCTGGGCTGGCTCGGCTGGGGCGAGCTAGTGGTCGGAGGATTCCTCGGGTTCCTCCTGGGCGCCTTGCTCGGTGGCGGGCTGATGCTCATCCACAAGGCTGGGCGCAAGAGCAAGATCCCCTTCGGCCCGTTCATGCTGCTCGGTGCGCTGCTCGCCATCGTGTGGGGCGGCCAGCTCTGGGGCACCTACCTTGACACCCTCACCTGATTGGTCTGGGGCCAGGGCGGGATTCGCACGAGGAATTGCCAGCTAGCACTCAAGGGTGGGCCCCGATGCGCCGATCATTCCGCTGACATAGTCCGAAAGGACTCACCCACCTGGCCGAACCCGGCCGTCGGTGTGAAGGGGAGAGACGTGGCAGCACGAACCGCCATCGGCCTGGACATTGGCACGTCCGGCGTCCGGGCAGCCGAGCTCACGTTCGGCAAGTCAGGCATCACCCTCGAGAAATTCGGTCAGGTGGCCCTCACTGAGGGGGCCGTCCGTGACGGCGAGGTGGTTCAGCCTGGTGCCGTGACCGAAGCGATCAAACAGCTCTGGGAACACACCAAGTTCAGCGGCAAGGACGTCATCGTCGGTGTCGCGAACCAGAAGGTGATTGTGCGCCAGGTCGATCTGCCATGGCAGCCGCTGGACGAGCTGAAGGAGTCGCTTCCGTTCGCCGTTAAGGACAGCATCCCAATGGCGGTAGACCAGGCACTGCTGGACTATTACCCGCTCGAGGAGTTGACCACCGAAGACGGCACGCGAACCTACCGCGGCTTGCTCGTTGCAGCGCAGCGGGACATGGTGGAAGCGCAGCTAAAGGCCGTTACCGACGCTGGGCTTCAGCCGATCATGGTCGACCTCACGGCCTTTGCGGTGCTCCGCTCCCTGGCCGACAGCGACGACCTCGGGATGGGCAGCAGGATGGAGGCCCTTGTTGATGTCGGAGCCCGGGTTACCAACATCGTGGTCCACGAGGGTGGCGTACCGCGCTTCGTGCGCATCTTGCTGATGGGCGGCGCTGACGTCACAGACGCACTTGCCGAACGCACCGGGTCAGAACAGACAGAGGCCGAAGCCCTCAAGCACGAAATGGGCATGTCGGCCAACAATGACGACCCCAAGGCTCAGGCAGCCGGAAGGGTCATGGAGGCCGCTGGCCAGGCATTCATCGATCAGGTGCGAGGCTCGCTGGACTACTACACGGCCTCACCGGGTGCCCGACCCATTGAGCGGATCGTGGTCACTGGCGGCGGCTCTCGCCTCGCCGGACTGGCAGAGCGGATCTTCAACTCGACGCGTGTCGAGGTGGAGCGAGGATCGGCCTTTGGCGAGCTGGTGATGGGCAAGACCGGGCTCAGCCCAGAACAGATGGAGTTCGTCGAACCACTGGCTGCTGTGCCAGTGGGTCTTGCTCTGGGAGGCGCCTCATGACCACGTTGACGCCAACCCGACTGGCGCAGATGCCACGGGTCAACCTCCTGCCGCCGGAGATCGCGGCAGCGGCCAAGTTGAGGCATTTAAAGCTGATGCTCGGGATGCTCGTGCTGGCAGCCATGGCGTTGGTCGTTCTCGGATACATCGTCGCCAGCAGCAGCATCGGTGGTGCCGAAGAATCCCTGGCAGTCGCGCAGGCCGATGGGGCACAGCTTCAAGCCGATGTTGCCACGTACGCCGAGGTGCCGCAGGTGCTGGCGGAGGTTGGCACCGCTCAGGTAAACCTTGAAACCGCGATGACCCCGGAGATCCGATGGTCGTTCTACCTCAATGACCTCAGCCTGACGATCCCTCGCTCTACCAGGCTCGTCACCATGACTGCGATCAACGACGCAGCGGCAGCACAGCTGTCAGGATCGCTCTCGACAACGGGCCAGGTTGTATCCCCCCTCGGCCAGGTGTCGATGGGCTCGCTGACTTTCACGGGGCGGTCGACCGACTTCGACGCAGTAGCGGCATGGCTTCAGTCGCTGGCACGTCAGAACGGATACCTGGAACCCTCGGTACAAAACGTCGCGAAGGCGGACGCTGCCGATTCTCAAGGCACCTACTACGACGTCGAGTCGAGCACACAGCTGAGCCTGGAGGCGTCCTCGGGGCGCTACCTCGAGATCGCGAACGGTGAGTGAGATGACTGATACCCGAAAGTGGACTCTTGGCGCGGTGCTCGTCGCTGTGCTGATCGTGGTGGCTGGCTGGTTCCTGCTGATTTCGCCGCAACGCGCCCAGGTTGTTGATCTTGAGGCGCAGACGCAGGCTCAGGAGAACACCAACAGCTCGTTGGATACTGAGTTGGCGGTGCTCAAGGAACAGAACAAGAACCTTCCGGAGAAGCAAGCTGAGCTTGCTGCCCTACAGACGAAAATTCCTGATGCGCCTGACCTTCCTACCTACATCCGCGAAATGCAGGATGTTGGGCGGAAGTCCGGTGTGGCTTTCACCTCGTTGACGCCGACCGCACCGGTCACCGTTGGCGGAGTGAGCTCCGAAGGTGGGGCGCTTGTGCCAGAGACGCTGGCCGCTCTCAACGTCGACTTGGTGGTGACCGGCAGCTATTTCGAGATCACCAAGTTCATGAACAACCTCGAGACGGCTTCCCGCTACACGCTCGTCAGCGGCTACGTGATTGACTCCGAAGGCACTGCAATCGCTTCCGAGGATGGCACCGCTGACCTGACGGCAACGGTCAACGCCCGGATCTATCTGGTCCCCTCGACTCCCGAGGTATCAGTCACGACAGCGACCGACACCACGTCGACCGCTCCCAGCCCAGCTCCGGCCCCGTAGGAGATCGCGATGTCAAACACAGTCTCGACAGAGAGCCTGCCGAACCAAGACGGGTCGGGGGCCGGCGGTCAGCGCCGCCTCCTCATGGTCGTCGGGGGGGCAGCCCTTCTGGTGGTCCTGGGGGTCGGTGCCTACTTCCTGTTTTTGTCCGGCGGTGAGGAGGACCTAGGTCCTGTTCCCAGCGGTGCCGCGGCAGCTCAGGAGTCGGGCGGTAAGAAGGACACGGGCTCCAACGGTAATGACACCAAGGGCAATCAGAACGTGCCTGCCGAGGTAGACAGTGACTTCAGGGTAGGTCGTGACCCCTTTGCCCCGTTGCCGGCCGAAGAGGTCGTAGTCGCGCCTGCCCCGGCGCCAGACGACACCAGCACTGACACCACGACAAGCACCTCCGGCACCGGCGGTGGCACCGGAACTGTGCCTGACCCGGCACCGACGGTCTCTTCGGACCCGACACCGACGCCATCACCAACGCCCACTGCGGACCCCGTCACTTCGTACAAGGTCACCCTTGCCTCGGTCGACGTGACCAAGGATTCGGCAGTGATCGAGGTCAACGGCAAGCGCTACGTGGTTAAGGTCAAGGACATGTTCACCAACAGCAAGACCGGTCCCTTCAAACTCACGCGGGTCGGTGAGCTGCCCTCGGGCAAGGACAGCGCCACCGTCATCTTCGGCTCGGACGCACCGGTTGAACTGGTCGTCAAGGACACGGTGGTCTTCAAGCTGTAGCTGCTTCGGACACATTGCGACGTGGGGCCCGCCATCAGAAGTTGGCGGGCCCCACGTACATGCTCCCCGCGCCACGGGCAGCTGCCGGAGTCTGGGAGACTGTCAGTCATGTTGCGTTGGCTAACCGCCGGTGAGTCACACGGCCCTGCGCTGGTGGCTATTGCCGAGGGCTTTCCGGCCGGGGTCGCCGTCACCACCGAAGACATCAACGTCGAACTGGCTCGTCGCCGTCTGGGACACGGTCGTGGCGCGCGGATGAAGTTTGAGCAAGACGCGGTGCGCATCGTCGGCGGGGTACGGCACGGACTGAGCATCGGCGGCCCGGTCGCGATCGAGGTTGGTAACAGTGAGTGGCCCAAGTGGGAGACGGTGATGGCGGCCGACCCGGTGGATCCAGAGGTTCTGGCTGCCCAGGCACGCAACGCGCCATTGACACGTCCGCGGCCGGGCCACGCAGACCTCGTCGGTATGCAGAAGTACGACCTGGCCGACGCGCGACCGATCCTCGAGCGGGCCAGCGCCCGCGAGACAGCCGCCCGAGTTGCCCTTGGAACGGTGGCTCAGGCGTTTCTTCGACAGACCGTTGGTGCAGAGTTGGTCAGCCATGTCGTGTCGATCGGTGCGGCTGCGCTTTCTGAAGGCATCGTTCCCACGAGAAGTCAGCGCGATTTGATCGACGCCGATCCGGTCCGTTGCCTGGATCCGGCGGCGAGCGCGGCGATGGTCGAAGAGATTGAGGCCGCCCGGTTGGCAGGTGACACGCTCGGTGGTGTTGTCGAGGTCGTTGTGCACGGGCTTCCGCCCGGACTTGGCAGCCACGTCCACTGGGACCGCCGGATTGACGCACAGTTGGCTTCGGGGCTGATGGGGATCCAGGCGATCAAGGGAGTCGAGATCGGCGACGGCTTCGCCACCGCTGGTCGGCGCGGCTCGCTGGCCCACGACGAGATGGTGCCGAGCGACGCCGGCGTGCGCCGCGTCACCGGACGTTCCGGCGGCACCGAGGGTGGCATGACGACCGGCGAAGTCCTTCGCGTCCGCGCGGCGATGAAGCCCATCTCGACTGTTCCGCGTGCGCTGGACACGATCGATGTCGCGACGGGTGAACCGGCCAAGGCGATCAACCAGAGGTCGGACGTCTGCGCCGTTCCAGCTGCGGCGATCGTTGCCGAGGCAATGGTGGCCTTGGTTCTGTCGAATGCGGTGCTGGAGAAGTTTGGCGGCGACAGCGTCGTGGAGACCTCGCGTAACGTCGCGAGCTACCTCGATCATCTCCGCATCCGGTGACTTGCTCGTGAGCGCTCAGGGACCTCGAGCTGTCCTGGTCGGTCCGCCGGGCTCTGGTAAGTCGACCGTTGGCAAGCAGTTGGCTGCCAGGTGGGGCGTTGGCTTTCGCGATACCGACCGCGACATCGAGACCGCCGTCGGCGTGACGATATCTGATCTCTTTGTCCAGCAGGGTGAGGACCACTTCCGGTCGCTGGAGCGAGCGGCGGTCGCCAGAGCGCTGTCCGAGCATCGCGGTGTCCTGGCTATTGGCGGGGGAGCGGTTCTCAGCGACGAGGTCAGGGCCGGGCTGGCCGGCTACCTGGTGATCCATCTTGACGTTGGACTTGCGGCTGCTATGCGGCGGCTGGAGATGAACCGGTCCCGCCCCCTCCTGGTCGGGAATGTGCGCGGGCGTTGGCAGCAGCTCGCCGATGAACGGCGACCGCTGTATCTCGAGGTAGCCACCGTTACGGTGTCCACCGATGGCCTGAGCCCCGCTCAGGTCGTGGAGGCCGTGGCAGCCGCCGTTGACGAGGAGACCGAGCAGTGAGCGATGAACCCCGCCGGATCACGGTTGGTGGCCCTTCGCCGTACCCGGTCGTCGTTGGCGAACAGCTGCTCGGGGAGCTCGGCGGGATGTTGCCCAGCAGCGCCGAGCGCGTTGCGGTGATTGCCCCGCGGGCGTTGGCCGAGACCGGCGAGGCGATCCGCGTCGACCTTGAAACCCAGGGTAGAACGGCCATCTTGATCGAGGTGCCAGACGCCGAAGAGGCCAAGACCGCTGAGGTCGCGGCGTTCTGCTGGTCGGTCCTCGGACAGAGCGGATTCACCAGATCTGACGCCATCGTGTCGGTCGGGGGTGGTGCCACGACCGACCTCGGAGGATTCGTGGCGGCGACCTGGTTACGCGGGGTCGCGGTTGTGCACGTTCCCACGACGCTGCTCGGCATGGTCGACGCCGCGGTCGGTGGGAAGACCGGCATAAACACAGCCGACGGCAAGAACCTCGTCGGTTCCTTCCATGCTCCGCTCGGCGTCCTGTGCGACTTGAGCGCGCTGCGCACACTTCCGGAAAACGACTATCGGGCTGGTTTGGCCGAAGTGGTGAAGGTCGGGTTCACCCACGACCCGGTGATCCTCGACATCATCGAGGCTGATCCCGAGGCGGCAGCGCACGTCGATGGGGGAGTGACAGCCGAGCTCGTGGCTCGATCGGTGGCCGTCAAGGCGGAGGTGGTCGCAACCGACCTTCGCGAGGCCGGAGATCGGGAGTTCCTCAACTACGGACACACGCTCGGGCACGCGATCGAGAAGAACGAGCGCTACCAATGGCGGCACGGTGCCGCGGTCTCGGTCGGGCTGGTGTTTGCCGCCGAGCTCGGCAGGCTTGCCGGACGTACCGATGTCGACCTTGCCGAACGTCATCGCAGTGTCCTCAGCAGCCTGGGTCTGCCCACGCGCTACCGGGCTGATATGTGGGGGCGCCTGTACGAGACGATGCAGGTCGACAAGAAGACGCGAGGGAGCACGCTGCGCTTCATCGTGCTCGACGGGCTTGCTCGTCCCGGTCGTCTCGAGGGCCCGGATCCAGCGCTGCTGGCTGCCGCGTACGCAGAAGTCTCTGGTGAGGAGTCAACGTGACGAGCCGACGCGTCCTGGTGCTGAACGGCCCCAATCTTGGCATGTTGGGTGCGCGTGAGCCTGACATCTACGGCCACACCACGATGGCTGATCTCGAGCGCGCCTGTCGCGAAGCGGGGGAGTCCCTCGGCCTCAGCGTCGAGGTGCGGCAGACCGACGATGAGGCCGAGCTGGTGGCATGGCTGCACGAGGCAGCAACGGAGTCGATGCCCGTGGTGATCAACCCGGCCGCGTTCACGCACTACTCCTATGCGCTGCGGGATGCGGTCGCGATGCGGACGGCACCTCTGATTGAGGTGCACCTCACCAACCCGGCCGCGCGGGAGAGCTTCCGCCGCCACTCGGTGGTCGCCGAGGTCGCGAGTGGGACGGTCGCCGGCTTCGGGTTGGCGTCCTACCTGCTGGCGCTTCAGGCAATAGCTCACGAACCTTCGTGACCGCAGCAGAAGGCCCCTGGAGAATCCCCAGGGGCCTTCTGCATCGTTGCTGGAGGGTCAGCCGGCCTTGACCGCGTCGATCCCGACGTACGAACCGCTCGAGTCAGCGCTCTTCTTGCCGGTCACCTTGATCTGGATGGTGTGTACCGCATCGGTGAGGCCCTTCTTCTCCCACACCTGACCACAGTTGCTGGTCGCTCGGTAGAGATCAATGGACTTGACCTTGTTTCCGTCGACGTATATGTCCGCGACGCCGCTGGCCGAGTTCTTGCAGGCGTACACGGCGATTGATGAGCCACCGAACTTCACGCTGACAGATGGCACCTTGTTGCTCGAGGCTTTGTGCTTGGCGGCGACGTAGCTCTTCCCGATGGCATCTGATGCGGACAGTGTGTTCCAGTCGAAGTCGCCGTTGACCTTCTTCATCGAGCCGGTCTTCGAGTCGACCATGCCACCTGGACGCCGGGCGACGTCGTCACCAACGGCCACTTTGCCGTTGGAAGAGGTCACCGTGGCGCCGACGATCGGAACGTAGGCCGCATTCGCGATCCACTTGGTGTCGGGCGTGAACTTCCAGCTGCTGTTGGTTAGCTGCACGATCCTTCCGTCGAGGCGTGCCCCATTCTTCAACGTGACACCGAGGCTGTTGCTGGTCACCCCGCTGAGTGCCTTGTCGGATGTGAGGGTGATGGAGTCCGAAAGCCCCCAGCCGCTAGCATCCTTGATGCTGACCCTGGGGATCGAGGCGTTCACGGTGAACTTCAGAGCGCTGTCCGAGGTCCACGGGCTCGTGAGTCCGGTCTGGTCGAGGGCACGGTAGCGCCAGAAGTAGGTACCGTCAGCAACGTCATCCCAGCGGTAGGTCGTGGTGATGGCGTCACCCGCCTGCTGGTCGAAGGTATCCGTCGCCACCACAGCGCTGAAGTCGGACTTGGTCGAGACCTGGATTCGGAAGGCCTTGGCCTGGTGGTTGGCCTGGGCGATCTCCGTCGGGATGGTGAAGTCGACGAACAGGTCCTTGACGTCGGGGTCGCCGGTGACGGGCGCTGCGCCGGTCAGTTTCAGCGCCTTGTTGGAGACGGCGAAGGACTCTGCATCCGAAACCGGTCCGCAGGCATCTGCGTCCGTGCCAGCACCGCAGGCCTGCACCCGCCAGTACCACGGAAGGTCTCGGTCCAGCATGGTGTCTGACATCTGGAAGTGGGTGCCGATGATGTTCTCGTACAAGCGATCGATGTCATTGCCCGATCGGTCGCGTGAGAGGTATACGCGGTAGCTCGTGGCGTTCGGGTCCTGGTCCCAGCTCATCACCGGGGTGTCGGTACAGGGGCTGCCGACGGAGCAGGGCCCATTGGTGTCGTCAGTGGCGAGGCCGGTCGGCAAGCTCGGTTCGGTGATACTTGTGTTGAGGTCAAAGCCGGGCAGCTCGTTGGACCATCCGGTGCACTCCGGGACGTTGCCAGTGGTACCGGCTCCGACAACGCTTTGCCACACACCGGTGCAGGTGTTGACCGGCTGGGCGAACGGCGTTGTCTGGTCATCAACTGAACCATCGCGTCCGCGTACCCGCACTGTGTAGCTCGTGGGCGGGCCTTCGAGGTTTCCGGAGCAGTCGGCTCCCTCGGCGACGGTGCGCTCACTGCCCTTAGTCATGAGGAAACCGGTGAAGGTGGTGTGCGTAGTGAAGCAGGTGATCACGTCGCCCTTGGCAACCGGGGTCCCTCCGTTGTCCGGCTCGACGGGCTCTTTGGAGTACTCCACCTCGTAGAAGGAGGCATCGGGAATGGGGGCCCACGTGATGGACCAGTCGAAGCTGTTCGCGCCCAAAGCGCTGATTGCTGGTGCGACGCTGGGATCCCAGCCGCGAAGCAGCGCCGCCGACGATGACCAGTTACTGGTGCCGGCTGGCAGGGTCGCCCGGACGCGCCAAAGGTAGTCACCTCGGGGGACATCGACGGGCATGGCATAGCGGTTGTTCGTGGCGGTGTCGGCCAGGACCTCGCTCTCGGTACCAAAGCCGTCGTTGGTCACCTCGACCTCGTACCCAGTCGCGCCGGGCACCTCGTCCCACGTCAGGACGACGTTCTTGGCCCACGTGTTGCTGTCGTCGGGAGCGAGGTTGGCGGGGCCCGGCGTTGCTGCCAGTGCCATGGCGGCGGGCAACATGCCCACTCCGACCGCACTCACCACGAGCAACGAGACGAACGAACGCTTCACGACAGCCTCCTCCGTGGCGCGTCGCTCGCCCCACTCTGACGATCTTCGGCATTGACGATGTCCGACTTGACCGATTCTCTGGGCGGTGTGGGCCGCCTACGGGCAGCGTGGATCGCGATGGATCGCGGTGGATCGGGTTGAATGCTCGAGCGGGCCGACGCCGGTCCCATTCCCGAAGGAGCCCCCGTGCCAGCGATCCACGAAGAGCGACGGCAACGGCTCGCTGGGTTGCTAGGTTCAGTTGGGCTTGGCTCTGCCCTCATCACCACGCTGCTCAACGTCCGGTATCTCACTGGCTTCACCGGCTCAGCCGGCGCCCTTCTGGTGAGTGCCAGTGGCAAAGCCGAGATCGCTACCGACAGCCGCTACGCGCTGCAGGTGGAGCAGGAGTGCCCCGATGTACCAGCTTGCATCACCAGAAGCGGGCGTCGTGAACTGGCCCTTCGTGTTCTCGAGCAGAACTCGGGGGCGGCGGGGTTCGAAGACCAGAATCTGTCAGTCGCCGCCTGGCGAGACCTCTCTCCTGGTGTCGAGTGGGCGCCCATGGGCGGAACCATCGATCACCTGCGAATGACCAAGGACGCCGTCGAGCTCCACCTGCTTCGTCAGGCCTGTCTGGCGAGCGACGACACCCTTGCCGAGGTCCTGTCGCGGATCCGGGCAGGGATCTCCGAACGCGAGGTAGCCCGGTGGATCGATGACGGCCTGCGGGACCGATCAGAGGGTGCAGCTTTTGACACGATTGTGGCCTCAGGGCCGAACGGTGCGATCCCGCACCACCAGCCCACCGAGCGTGCTCTCGAGCGTGGTGACTTCGTCACCATCGACTTCGGCGCTCGGGTGGGTGGGTATCACGCCGACATGACGAGAACCGTGGTCGTGGGTGAGTTGGTCCATCAATGGCAGCAGGAGATCTACGATATCGTTCGCTGGGCGCAACAGGCCGGCATCGACGCGCTGGGTGTCGGCAGAGCGGCAGTAGACGTCGACGCGGCGGCCAGGGAAGTCATCGTTTCTGCCGGGTTCGGAGAGTTCTTCGGACATGGCCTCGGTCACGGCGTTGGACTGCAGATCCACGAGGCGCCGTTCCTCGGCACGACCTCCCCCGATAAACTCGTTGCATCCGTGCCGGTCACCGTCGAGCCGGGGATCTACCTCCCCGGCCGTGGTGGGGTGCGGATCGAGGACACCGTCGTCGTCCATGCCGACCACGTCGAGTTCCTCACCACGACAACCCGCGACCTGCTGGTCGTCGGCTGAGCACGACGCTCGGCCAGAAGCCTCATGAGGAGACGAACGCGCTGTGGCCACCACCAACGACCTCAAGAATGGTCTGGTCCTCAACCTCGATGGGGGGCTGTGGACGGTCATCGAGTTCCAGCACGTCAAGCCTGGCAAGGGCGGTGCCTTCGTCCGCACCAAACTGAAGAACGTCCTGTCCGGAAAGGTCGTCGACAAGACGTTCAATGCTGGCCTGAAGGTCGAGACTGCCAGCGTTGACAAGCGCGAGATGCAGTACCTCTACCAGGACAGCGACGACTTTGTCTTCATGGACACCGCGTCATTCGACCAGCTGCACGTGCCTGCGCCGACTGTAGGTGACGCGGCTCACTTCATGCTCGAAGGCCAGAACGCCACGGTCGCCATTCATGAGGGAACCGCGCTCTACGTCGAACTTCCCGCATCCGTCGAGCTCGCGATCACCTACACCGAGCCGGGCTTGCAGGGCGATCGCTCGACTGGCGGAACCAAGCCAGCCACCCTGGAAACCGGCTTTGAGGTCGGCGTCCCGCTCTTCATCACTCAGGGTGAGCGGATCCGGGTGGACACCCGCGACGGCAGCTATCTCGGTCGCGCCTGACCAGTGGGAGCCCGACACAAGGCCCGGAAGCGCGCGCTGGACATCCTGTTCGAGGCTGATCAGCGGGGTGAGTCGATCAGCGTCGTCCTTGCCGATCGCGCAGGGCGGGGGGACCCTGCCAGAAACGCATACACCGAGGCTCTGGTCTCCGGTGTTGTTGAGCATTTCGAAGAGATCGATGGACTCATCGAGGCGAACGCTATCGACTGGAGCCTCGACCGGATGCCCGCAGTCGACCGAGCACTGCTGCGACTCGCGACCTTCGAGTTGCTGTGGGGGGCGGACATCGCCCCGGCGGTCGCGATCGACGAAGCAGTCGAGCTGGCCAAGGAACTGTCAACGGACGAGTCGCCTGGCTTCGTCAACGGCGTCCTGGGGCGTATCGCGCAGTCCGGCCCTGCCTGAGGGGTGCCCCGGGAGGGACTTGAACCCTCATGCCTTTCGGCAATGGATTTTGAATCCGCCGCGTCTGCCAATTCCGCCACCGGGGCCACCGGGGCCACCGCCAGTCGGCGGGGCCACGGCAGTCTACCGATCAGCCAGCCCCCGCTCTCAGCATGGGACGGCGGCCAGAATCCTGCTGAATGGTCACAGATCGTCACTGGTAGGTCACGATGCCGCAACGACCCTGCCCTAGACACCCTTCCCGGGCTGCGTTGACCGCATTCCGGCACTAGTTTTCGATCATCAACCGGCCATAGCGCCGGGCCCTGGGCTATCTGGCCCGATCGGCAAGGAGTAATGAATGATTCGAGCAAACGCCACATGGCGTCTGGTCGCCGTCGCTGGAGCTGCGGGCGTCGTGCTCGCCGCCTGCGGCAGCGATAGTGGAAGCACCACCGACACGGCCACCGAGCCGGCCGCGACTGGGACGCCGCTCTATCTCGTTGACGGCAACTTGGGCAACGGACCTCTCGGTGAGTTGGCTCCTGGCACCCTTGAGGGTGTCAAGGGAACGCTTCCGGGTGCGCAGATCGATGACGCGCTCAAAACACGCCTGAACGAGGTGGACCCCAGCCTGAAGAAGATCGGCTACTCGTACTCCCCGGAGTCTTACGACGCGATCATCGTGACGGCGCTCGCTGCCCAGCAGGCCAACTCTGATGCTGGTCGTGACATGGCAGCCCAGATGCAGGAAGTGTCGGCCAACGGCACGAAGTGCACCACGTTCGCTGAGTGCAACGACCTCATCAAGAACGGCGAAGACATCGACTATGACGGTGTCTCTGGGCCAATCGAGTTTGACTCGTTCGGTGACCCGACATCGGCGTCAATCGGTATCTACCAGTACGACGCGCAGAACACCGTTCCTGGCTACAACGCTGATGGTGCGGCTCTGAGCTACATTGACGACACGGTCGCGCCGACTGAAGGCACGGCCCCGGCGTTGACAGACACCAAGAACGACGGCGCCGACGGACAGCTCCAGATCGGTGGCTATCTGCCGTTGACGGGGTCGCTTGCTTCGCTCGGCCCGCCCGAGGTTGCTGCCGTTGAGCTCGCCATTGGTGAGATCAACGACGAGGGTGGCGTACTCGGCAAGCCGATCGTGTGGGTTCCCGGTGACTCCAGCGACTCTTCGAACTTCGAGAAGGGCGCACAGACCATCGCGAGCCACATCAACAAGAAGGTCGACGCGATCGTCGGTGCTGCTTCGTCCAGCGTCACCTTGAACACGCTGAAGCAGGTCACAGATGCAGGCATCCTGCAGATCTCGCCGGCGAACACCTCACCAGACCTGACCACGGCCAAGGACGGCGGGCTCTTCTTCCGTACCGCACCGGCCGACGTGCTTCAGGGTCGGATCTTGGCGAACCTCCTGCTCGAGGACGGTGTCACCAACGTGGCCATCCTCTCGCTTCAGGACGCTTACGGTGAGGGTCTGGCGAAGTACACCAACATCCCGTTCGAAGAGGGCGGCGGCACCGTGGTAACGGAGCCGGACAGCGTGGAGAAGGCGATCTTCTACGACCCCACCGCGCAGTCCTTCAGCGCTGAGGTCAGCCAGGTGAAGGCACTCGACCCCGATGCGATCGTTCTGATTGGGTTCGACGAGTCGGCCAAGGTGGTCGACGAGCTCGTCAAGCAGGGCATCGGTCCGAACAGTCCGTGACCGAGTAGCGAACGACAGAAGGGGCCCGGCTCATGCCGGGCCCCTTCTGTCGTCTGGGGGCGCTGCATGTCGGGGCGAATGAACCGCCCGTGCGTTCAATCGGCCGGCTCTGGTATGTGTCAGGCCTGGGTGAGGGTACCGAGGTAGAGCTCGATCACCTTCGGGTCTTTCAGCAGCGATGCGCCGCTGCCGGTGTACGCGTTGCGGCCTTGGTCGAGGACGTAGCCGCGGTCGCAGATCTGTAGGCAGCGACTGGCATTCTGCTCGACCATGATGACGGTGACGCCGGCAGCGTTGATCTGCTTGGTCCTGATGAAGACGTCATCTTGGAGTACGGGGGAGAGGCCAGCTGACGGCTCGTCGAGCAGGATGACGGACGGGTCCATCATCAGCGCCCGGCTCATCGCCACCATCTGGCGCTCGCCACCCGACAGCGACCCCGCCGGCTGCTTGCGTCGGTCGGCCAACGCAGGGAAGAGCGAGGCGACGAACTCAAAGCGCTCCTTGAACTTGCCCGGTGCCTGGAACGCGCCCATCTGCAGGTTCTCTTCGATGGTCAAGCTAGGAAACACATTGTTGTTCTGGGGGACGAAGCCGATGCCCTGGCTGACGAGCTTGTTCGGTTTGACGTTGGTGATGTCCTGCCCGCCAAGGGTCACCGTCCCCGAGCGGACGTTGACCAGACCGAAGAGCGCCTTGAGCAGCGTTGACTTACCCGCTCCGTTGGGTCCGATGATGCCGACGAGTTCGCCACGCCTGGCGTAGAGGTCGCAGCCGTTGAGGATGTTCACACCAGGGACGTACCCGGCGATCAGATCGTCGGCCACCACCAGTGAGTCGGATGCGCCGTCCAGATGCGCCGTTCGGTCGATCGGCGTCGATGGCTTGTCCCGATCTCCGAGTAGTTGAGACTCTTCGCGGTTCTTCTCACCGGGAGACGGGGTCAGGTCGCTCACGATGCGTCCTTGGGACTGGGATTTGAGTCGTCGGTGTCAAGGAGCTCTGGGGCATCGATGCCCTCTACCTCAGCCACTTCGGCTAGTGACAGGTCGTGATGTGCGCCAAGGTAGGCATCGATGACTCGCTGGTCTGACATCACTTCGAGCGGTGGACCCTCAGCGATGACGGCCCCTTGGGCCATCACGATGACCCAGTCCGAGATGTCTCGCACCATATCCATATCGTGCTCGACGAAGAGTACGGTCATGCCTTGCTCGCGCAGGTCCTTGACGTGCCCCAGCAAGGACTGGGTGAGTGCGGGGTTGACGCCGGCCATCGGCTCGTCGAGCATGACAAGCTCCGGCTCGACCATAAGCGCGCGTGCCATCTCAAGCAGTTTGCGTTGTCCTCCGGAGAGGGAGCCGGCGAAGTCTGCCCGCTTGGCGTCGAGCTTGAAGCGAGCCAGTAGATCGTCGGCTCGCGCGGTGATGTCGCGCTCCTGGCTGCGCCAAAGCGGTGGAACGAGCCCGAAGAAGAGCCGTTCGCCCCGCTGACCGGTCGCGCCAAGACGCATGTTCTCGATGACGGTGAGCTTGGACAACACCTTGGTCAACTGGAAGGTGCGAACCATGCCCATCCTGGCGACCTTGAAGGGTGGCACCCCATTCAATGCCCTGTCGTTGAACGACCATGTGCCTTCGTCCGGCTTGTCGAACCCGGTCAGCAGGTTGAAGAAGGTCGTCTTACCGGCGCCGTTCGGTCCGATCAGCGCCGTGATGGCGCCGCGTTGCACCTCGATATGATCGACGTTGACGGCAGTGAGGCCGCCGAATCGCCGCACGATGCCATCGGCCACCAAGACTGGGTCTGGCTTAGCAGCCCCTGGTTCTCTGGGTACGTTCGCGAGGGCAGCGGTGGCCGCCTCCTTGCGCGGCGTCTTCTCGGCGACAGCGACAGCGGCGGCTGCGGTGCCGTCGGTGCCAGTGTTGTCAGCAGTTTCATGAGTGTCAGGGGTGTCAGCGGGCATCGAGTGCGATCTCCCTCCGGTCTCCGAGGATTCCTTGCGGACGGTAGATCATCAGCAACATCAGCCCTATCCCGACAAGAACGAGGCGGACTTGAGCGGTCTGGCTCGAGTCGAGGAAAGTGATGTAGTTCGCATTGACTGCCTCGCTGAGGGTGACGTTGACGAACTGGAAGAGGAAGCCGAAAAGGATCGCGCCGAGAATCGGACCAGCCACCCGGGCGGCTCCACCCAGGATCAAGATCGTGTAGATCGCGAATGTAAGTGCAGTGGCGTAAATGTCTGGCGACACGGCGTTGAAGAAGATCCCGACGACGAACCCCCCGAAGCCGGCCATCATGGCTCCCAGCATGAGCGCTTGCATCTTGTACCAGTAGACGTTCTTGCCGAGGCTGCGAACGGCGTCCTCGTCCTCACGGATTCCTTTCAGGATGCGACCCCACGGGCTTCGCGCCAGCAGAAAGGTGATGAGCGAGAAGACTGCCACCATCGACCAGCCAACGATCATGACCCAGAGCTCTTGGTTGCTGAACAAGAACGGGCCGAAGTCGATCCGGAAGGTGGCTGAGAGTGGGCTCAGCTCGTAGAATCGATTGGCGAACTGCTGCAATCCGTCCGAACCACCCAGCGTCTCCTTGAACTTCACTGAGCGAACGATGAGCCGCACGACTTCGGCGGCGGCGATCGTGACGATGGCGAGGTAGTCGGAGCGGAGTCGAAGGGTCGGAAGTCCGAGGAGCAGAGCCAGCGCCAGAGTGGCCAAGACGCCAACAGCGAGCCCCACCCAAAACGAAAGCCCGAAGGTCGTGACCATGACTGCCATGCCGTACCCAGCTGCAGCAAGAAAGGCAGCTTGCCCGAAGTTGAGCAGACCGGTGTAGCCGAACTGGAGGTTGAGGCCGATGGCGGCGAGACAGTAGGCCACCGTGAGGGCCCCCAGCGCGTAGGAGACCGACGCGGTGAAGATGAATGTCCAGTCCATAGTGGCCTCCTCAGCCGACCCGGCTCCGGCGGCCCAGGATCCCCTGTGGCCGAACCATGAGCACAACGATGAGCAGCAGCAGGGCACCGACGTTTTTCAGCTCTGGAGTCATTCCCGGTATCAAGGTCGAAAGGTTGATGAAGAGGCCGACCAAGATGCTGCCGACGAGGGCGCCGAAGGCTGTTCCCAAACCCCCCAGAGTGACAGCGGCAAAGATGAGTAGCAGGCTTTGCGCGCCCAGCAAGGGGAAGACCTGCTGGGTGAGCCCCTGCAGGATGCCGCCCAGCCCGGCCAGGGCGGCGCCGACGACCCACACGACGAGGATCACTCGCTCAACGTCGATGCCGCTCGATGCGGCCAGCGCTGGGTTGTCAGAGACCGCTCTCGTCGCTTTGCCAAACCGCGTCTTTAGCAAAGCCAGGCCGGCAAGGGTGAGCACGATGGCGGCGATAATCATCGCTGCCATATCTTTCGGCGTCAGGCTGACCGGACCCATTTCAATGCCGGCTTGGGTCTCAAAGGATCCGAACGGGCGACTCGCGCCACCGAAGAAGATCAGGTAGATGTTCTGCAGCGCCAAAGCCAGCCCGATCGAGACGATCATCATGGCGATCAGGCCGGTCTGACGTTTGCGCAGTGGTTTCCATAATGCTTGGTCATTGACGAAGCCGAAGGCGCCGGACAGGACAACACCCAAAATCGCAGCCAGAATGAACGGGATACCTAGAGTGACGTTGAGCCACCACGTGATGATGGCGCCGAAGGTGATGATCTCGCCATGGGCAAAGTTTGTTAGGCCAGTTGTGCCGTAGATCAGCGAAAGCCCGACTGCAGCGAGCGCGATGATCAGGCCGAAGCGCACGCCCTCGACGCTCAGTTGCGCTGCCTGGTCCCATTTGCTGGTGAGGTTGCGCTCACGCTCACCGAGGGTGAAGAGGACCGTACGGGTCGAGCCGGTGACCACAACGTTGTCGATCGGGTTCTTCGTCGGAGGGGCGACACCATCCGGCAGTGTTCCCTCATCGAGTTCGACGCTGTACGTGCCGGGCCCGGGAACTTCGACTTCCCAGCGGCCGACATCGTCACTGGTCCCGATCCCGGTGAACCCCGCAGAGTCGGTGGCAGTCACATCAACGCCGGGGACTGGGTTTCCGGCCAGGTCACGGAGGAAGCCTTGGAGGAGTCCGGTTGGCTGGTCCTGGGCAGCGTATGCAGTTGCCGCCAGCGCGGTTGCCCCGCCGAATAGCCCTATGCAGGCGACGACCAGGGCAACGATCCGCGTGACCGACCAGTGGACCACTCTTATGGCTCCCTCGCGTGGTGCGGGTGACCGTCAGGCCTGACCCGACGGGAAACGGCCAGGCGGTCGTTGCGGAGCATAGCCACGGTCAGACCGGCATGGCACCCGTTCGGGGTCACGAATCGAGAAATGTTCCCAAGAAGGCGGTGAGTATTGGTGCGACAAGCAGCGCAGGCAGAAGATCTCCCACCGGAAGTGGCTTGACGCGGAGCAATCGAAGGCCAACGCCGAGCAGCAGGACGCCGCCGGTCGCTGAGAGCGCCGCGACCTGGGCATCGGTCATCACGTCACCGAGCAGAGCGCCGAAGGCCGTCAAGGTGCCCTGAACGACCAATACGGTCAGAGCGGATGCAACAACACCCCAGCCGAGTGAGGCGGCGAACGCGAGTGCGGCGAATCCATCGAGCACCGACTTGAGCGCGAGAAGCTCGATCCCGTCCCCGATGCCGTCCTGGAGAGAGCCCAGAACTGTCAGGGGGCCAACGCAGAACACCAGCGACGCGGTGACATAGCCCTCGACGAAGCGACGACGGCTGTCTGGCGCGCTCTGGTTGCCTGCCAGTCGGCGTTGGAGAGTGGCACCGAGCCTCTCGAGGCGCGATTCGAGCCGCAGGCCAGCCCCGAGGATCCCACCGATCACCACTGAGGCCAGGACAATCAGCAGTGGCACACCGCGCCCCACTTCGGCCACGAGTTCCGGATCGAGAACGGCTGCGATGTTGAGGCCGCCCACCATCAAGGTGACCAGGCCTAGGCCGTCGGTGACGACATCGCGGACCCGGGCCGGAAGGCGGTCACCGAGCAGAGTCCCAAGCGTGCCTCCGACCAGGACAGCTGCGACGTTGAGCAAGGTGCCCAGGCCTGGCACGTCGCCTCCCCCTCAGGTCAGGTGACTACATCGGTGCGTCGATCAACGTTCCGGCTTGAGCGGCTACGCTGAAGGAGGCCACGGGGGAGCGTAGCCGCCGAGGGCGTCGGAAGCGTCGATCGGTAGCGAAACGAACCGAGGAGCCCTGAGAACCACTGTGTCTGCCGTCACTGTCCGCACGCGTGAGGCGACCGAGGACGATGTTCTCGCGATCGTTGAACTCTGGGACGAGCTCCGGGTTCAGGGTGGGCGCGTTGGTCCATTCGGTCCTCCTGCCTCGGCAGTGGTCATTCGCGAGCGGCTGGAGTCGCTGCGGACTGATCCGGCACACCGCGTCATCGTCGCTGAGATCGTCGATGACGTCGTGGGCCTCGCCGTGTTGAGCAGGCTTCCGGTCACGCCGATCAGCGATGTGGAGTCGGTGCAGATCTCTTTCATGCACGTTCGGGACGACCGGCGTCGACGGGGTGTCGGACGAGCCATTGTCTCGGCGGCCACGGAGTTCGCCACGGAGTTTGGTGCCGAATACGTGACAGTTGGGGTTTTTCCCGGTGCGCGTGAAAGCAACAGGTTCTTCGCTCGACTCGGCTTCAGCCCTTTGGTCATGAGGCGAGCCATCGCCACTCCCGCCCTGCAGAAGCGGCTGGCTGGCGAGCTTGGCAGGGCAGAGCGTCGTCGTCGTCTCCGGCGTTCGTAGGCGGCTTCCTACAAGGGCGTCAGCACGCACGTCACTCGGGCAGTGCAGGTCAGTTTGCCGGCGTCGTCGTGCAGTTCCACCTGCCAGGTGGCGATACGACGTCCCAGATACTGCGGAACGGCGCGTCCGGTGACCAGCCCAGACCGAGCAGCGCGATGGTGAGTGGCGTTGACCTCGATGCCAACGACGCTGTGGCCGGCTCCGGCGTGCAGTGCAGATCCGACGGAGGCCAGGCTCTCGGCCAAGACGACCGAGGCGCCTCCGTGTAGTGCGCCGAATGGCTGTTCGTTGCCGGCGACCGGCAGTGTCCCGACTACCTCGTCGGCAGCTGCGCTCGTTATGGCGATGCCAAGGCGTTCGTGGATGGGCACTGGGGGGAGGTCTACTGTCACGGCGTCAGCCTACGATCAGCGCATGTCCCCTGATCGGTCGCTCTTGCTGCTGGACGGTCATTCGCTCGCTTACCGCGCCTTCTATGCCCTTCCGGTCGAAAACTTCTCGACAGCCACAGGGCAGCCGACCAACGCGGTCTACGGGTTCACTTCCATGCTCATCAACGCCCTGCGGGACGAGAAGCCAACGCATGTTGCTGTTGCGTTCGACGTCTCGCGGACAACGTTCAGAAGTGAGCGGTACCCGGAGTACAAAGCAAATCGGGCCAAGACTCCCGATGAGTTCAAGGGTCAGGTCAGCCTCATCAAGGAGGTACTCGAGGCCCTGCAGATCTCGGTCGTCGAGGTGGACGGCTACGAGGCTGACGACGTCATCGCAACCCTTAGCACCCAGGCATCCGGCGCAGGCTACGACATCTCCATCATCACCGGTGACCGCGATGCGTTCCAGCTGGTCTCAGACCACGTCACGGTTCTGTACCCGCGAAAGGGTGTCTCAGATCTCGCGCGGATGACACCAGCGGCGGTCGAGGACAAGTACGGACTGACGCCGTCGCAGTACCCCGACTTCGCGGCACTTCGCGGCGACCCCAGCGACAATCTGCCAGGCATCCCCGGCGTCGGTGAGAAGACGGCCACGAAGTGGATCAGGGAGTACGGATCGTTCGACCAGCTGGTGACGCGCGCCGATGAGGTGAAGGGCAAGGTCGGTGAGTCGCTGCGGGCGAACCTGGCCCAGGTGATCACCAATCGTCAGCTCACCGAGCTGGTCAGGGATGTGCCGCTCGATCGTGCCCCTGACGATCTGGAGCGTGTCGACTGGGATCGCGAGCTGGTCCACCAAGTCTTTGACGCCCTGGAGTTTCGTATCTTGCGAGATCGACTGGCGCAGACGCTGCAGAACACCAGCGAGCCGCTCGACGAGGCTCCGGTTGTGAACGTACAGTCCCTGCAATCACCGGAACTCGTTTCATGGCTGGGCGAACACGGGTCTGGGCGGGTCGGACTCGCCGTTCGTGGCAGTTGGGGCTCAGGGACGGGATCAATCGTGGCGATCGGCCTGGCGTCGGCCGACGGGGCCGTGGCGGCTGTTGACCTCGATCCGCTCGACGAAGAGGCGCGCAGGGTATTGGCGACGTGGCTCGCCGAGGCAGAGCTCGTCGTCCACGACGCTAACGGACCCATGCTGGCGTTGGCGGCCGTTGGACTGCCCACCAAAGCTCCGACGTTCGACACCGCTGTCGCTACCTACCTTCTGCGTCCTGACCAACGCAGCTACGACCTCGCCGACTTGTCGATTCGGTGGCTGCATCGCGATCTGACCGACACCGCTGACGACGGTCAACTGAGTTTTGATACAGATGCCGACGACAATCGAGCCCAGATGGTCGGCAGCCACGCGCGGGCCACTCTCGATCTCGCGGCGGCCCTCGAGCCGGAGGTTGAGCAGATTGGGGCAGCCGCGTTGCTCCGTGACGTGGAACTTCCACTCACCGGTCTTCTCGTGCAGATGGAACGCGATGGCATAGCAGTTGACGCCATCGCGCTGGATGCCCTGCGGGCTGAGTTCGCGGCCGAGGTCAAGCGGGCTGCCGAGCTGGCCTACGCGGAGATCGGACACGAGGTGAACCTCGGCTCGCCCAAGCAGCTGCAGGTGGTGCTCTTCGACGAGCTAGGGATGCCCAAGACCAAGCGCACCAAGACTGGTTTCACCACCGACGCCGAAGCACTCACCTGGCTCTTCACTCAGAACCAGCATCCCTTTTTGGCACACCTGCTGCGGCACCGCGACGTCTCCAAGCTGCTGGTCACCGTCGAGGGTCTGCAGCGAGCGGTTGCCGGTGACGGGCGCATTCACACCACCTTCATGCAGACCGTCGCTGCCACGGGCCGGCTGTCGTCGACCGACCCCAACCTGCAGAACATTCCGGTACGAACAGAGGAGGGGCGTCGTATCCGCTCAACCTTCTGCGTCGGCGAGGGGTACGCCACGCTCATGACCGCCGACTACAGCCAGGTGGAGATGCGGATCATGGCGCACCTGTCCGAGGACGCCGGTTTGATCGAGGCGTTCAACACCGGCGAAGACCTGCACACGACCATGGCATCCAGGGTGTTTGATGTCGCACCGGATGCCGTCACCCCAGAGATGCGAAGTCGAATCAAGGCGATGTCCTACGGCCTGGCGTACGGATTGTCGGCCTACGGGCTGAGTCAACAGCTCGACGTCGGGGCTGAAGAGGCAAAAGCGCTCATGGACGACTACTTCAGCCGGTTCGGCGGTGTGCGCGACTATCTGGCTTCAGTCGTCGACGATGCTCGCCGTACTGGTTACACCGAAACGCTTCTGGGCCGCCGCCGCTACCTGCCTGACCTGACCAGCGACAACCGGCAGCGCCGCGAGATGGCCGAGCGGATGGCGCTCAATGCTCCGATCCAGGGGTCGGCAGCCGATATCGTCAAGGTGGCCATGCTGGCGGTAGAACGACGGCTCCGCGACGAGGACCGTCGCTCCCGGTTGCTGCTGCAGGTTCACGACGAGCTGGTCCTCGAGGTGGTCGCGGGGGAGGAGGACGCCGTTGCCACGCTCGTCGGCGATGAGATGCGCGGTGCGTACTCGCTGTCGGTGGCCCTGGACATCTCGGTCGGCTTTGGCCGCACCTGGCACGACGCGGCGCACTGAGTCTTCACGAGAGGTCTTCACGAGAGCTCTTCAGGAGAGTTCGCGCCGTCCGTCGGCGGGCTTGTGGGCGGAGATGATGAGGGTTCCGGGCAGCACGGCACCGCGGAGCGGGCTCCAACCGCCCCAGATCGACTTGTTCTGCGGGTTCCACGGTGGCTCGATGAGACGCTCCAGGCGCAGGCCAGCTGTGACGACGAGCTCGACCCAGTCGCCAACTGTGCGGTGGTGCTCGACGTAAGTCACTGCCCCTGAGTCGTCGGTCTCCACGTAGGGCGATCGGTCGAAGTACGAGCGGATGGCCGTTAGACCGCCCTGGCCAGGGTCGTCAGGGAAGGCCCATCGGATCGGGTGGGTGACCGCCAGGACGGTGCGACCCCCTGGGACCAGCACCCGCGCCACCTCGCCGAGCACCCGATCAACGTCGGCCACGAAGGGGAGTGCGCCGTATGCGGTGGCCACCAGGTCAAATGTCGCGTCTCCGAATGGCAGCGACCCGGCGTCCGCCTGCACCACCGGGACTGCCTGTCCCGTCTCATGGTCGAGCCGCCGGCTGTGCTGCAGCATCCGGTGCGACAGGTCCAGGCCCACCGACCGAACTCCTCGCGATCGCAGCCATCGGCTGCCGGCCGCGGCCCCGCAGCCCAGTTCGAGCGCGGCCGAGCCTGGCCGTGCCCGCAGGAGGTCGAGATCGGCTTCGTCCCAGCCCTCCGGACCCCATCCCCAGCGCTGGGCGCCAAGGAACCGCTCATGTTCGGCCTGGTAAGTGTCAGCAGCGACGTCCCACCACGTTCGGGAAGCCGCTCGGCTGGTGGAGTCGTTCACCTGCCTGCGGCTCGGCCGACCCTCGATTGACCCTGTCACGGCGGCCACCGTAGACTGACCCAGCGCTGTGGGCCCGCGCGTCCTCGGACGGAGCAGGCTCGCGCTCGCACCATGTCGTTTTCAGCTGGGTCGGTTTCCACCCGAACTCAGGGGGTCTCGGCACGCGAAATCGGCCCTCCGCGCGCACGATCACGACTAACTGTCCGCACGGAGTCCCCTAACCCATGACGAGTAGCACCGAGGTAGCCCCCACCCCCACCGCAACGATCGATGAGACGCCCGAGACGGGCTTCCAGATCGCGGTCAACGATATCGGGTCGGAAGAGGACTTCCTCGCCGCTATCGACGAGACCATCAAGTACTTCAACGATGGTGACATCGTCGAGGGAACGATCGTCAAGGTCGACCGCGACGAGGTCTTGCTCGATATCGGGTACAAGACCGAGGGTGTCATTCCCTCCCGCGAGCTCTCCATCAAGCACGATGTCGACCCCTCCGAGGTCGTCTCGGTCGGTGACGCCGTCGAAGCCCTCGTTCTTCAGAAGGAGGACAAGGACGGCCGACTGATCCTGTCCAAGAAGCGTGCGCAGTACGAGCGTGCGTGGGGCACCATCGAGCAGATCAAAGAAGCCGACGGCGTCGTCAAGGGCTCCGTCATCGAGGTCGTCAAGGGTGGCCTCATCCTTGACATCGGCCTCCGGGGCTTCCTTCCAGCCTCGCTCGTCGAGATGCGTCGCGTCCGCGACCTCCAGCCCTATGTGGGCCAGGAGATCGAGGCCAAGATCATCGAGCTCGACAAGAACCGCAACAACGTCGTTCTCTCCCGCCGGGCTTGGCTCGAGCAGACACAGTCGGCCGTTCGCCAAGACTTCCTCACCCAGCTGCAGAAGGGTCAGGTCCGCAGTGGTGTGGTCTCGTCCATCGTCAACTTCGGCGCATTCGTCGACCTCGGCGGTGTCGACGGTCTCGTGCACGTCTCCGAACTCTCGTGGAAGCACATCGACCACCCTTCGGAGGTTGTCGAGGTCGGCCAGGAAGTCACCGTCGAGGTGCTCGACGTCGATATGGACCGCGAGCGTGTCTCGCTGTCGTTGAAGTCGACGCAGGAAGACCCATGGCAGCAGTTCGCCAGGACGCACCAGATCAACCAGGTTGTTCCTGGCCGGGTCACCAAGCTCGTGCCGTTCGGCGCCTTCGTGCGTGTCCAGGAGGGTATCGAGGGCCTCGTGCACATCTCCGAGCTGGCCGAGCGTCACGTGGAGATCCCCGAGCAGGTTGTTCAGGTCGGCACCGAGATCTTCGTCAAGGTCATCGACATCGACCTCGAGCGTCGTCGGATCTCCCTCTCGCTGAAGCAGGCGAACGAGGGTGCCACAGACACCGTCGAGTTCGACCCGACCCTGTACGGCATGGCAGCTACCTACGACGACACCGGAAACTACGTCTACCCGGACGGCTTCGACTCCGACACCGGAGAGTGGAAGCCCGGCTTCGAGTCGGCTCGCGAAGAGTGGGAGCGCCAGTACGCCGAGGCGCAGGTGCGCTTTGAGGCACACAAGAAGCAGATGGGGGAAGCGCAGAAGGCTGACCAGGACGCTGCCCTCGAGGTCGGCAGCACGCCGTCGACCTACTCATCGGAGACCGTCACCGAAGAGGCCCCGGAAGAGGCCGTTGGCGGGTCATTGGCAACCGACGAGGCTCTCGCCGCCCTGCGCGAGAAGCTGACCGGCGCCGGCGAGTGAGCGGTCAGGCGTGACCAACTCTGAGGATGCTGATTCCTCGTTCGCCCTCGGCTACGAGGCTCTGGACGACCATGCCTTGAGCGAGGAGACGCTGTCCGACGACGGCCGGCTTGCTGCAGCCATTGCGACCGCAGCTGGACGGGCGCTCCTCGAACTCCGTCAGCGCTTCGACGGCAGCGACCCCAAGGCGCTTAAGGATGCCGGTGACCGGCTCGGACATGCGCTGATCACGGCGACGTTGAAGGCCTACCGTCCCGGCGACGCGGTGCTCTCGGAGGAGGGCGCCGACGACCTCGCTCGGTTGGACGCTGACCGGGTATGGATCGTCGACCCGCTCGACGGCACCCGCGAGTTCTCCGAACCACCGCGCGACGACTGGGCCATCCACGTCGCACTGTGGGAGCGCGGGGCTGGAGGTCCTGGCAGTGTGGGCGAACTCACGGCAGGTGCTGTGGCGTTACCGGCCAAAGATCTCACCATGGCCACCTACGATGTACCTGTCCTTGCGCCGTCCCGATCGGGTCGGCCGCGCTTCATGGTCAGCCGTACTCGGCCAGCGGCCGAGGCTGAGCATGTCGCGCAGGAACTTGGTGGCGAACTCGTCCCCATGGGATCGGCCGGAGCCAAGGCAATGGCCGTCCTCCTCGGCGAGGGGGACGCCTACGTCCACTCGGGCGGGCAGTATGAGTGGGACAGCGCTGCTCCGGTGGCGGTGGCACGGGCGGCCGGGCTGCACTGCAGCCGGATCGATGGCAGCCCGATGGTCTACAACCAGGCCAACACCCTGCTGCCAGACTTGATCATCTGCCGGCCCGAGCTCGCAGAAGGCGTACTCGCCGCGTTGGCCTGACGGCTGACCGACGGAACAAGGAGAGAAGCGTGTCGTCGATCGACTACCAGCTGTCCCAGCTGGACCTGCTTGAGGCGGAGTCCATCCACATCATGCGGGAAGTTGCCGCTGAGTTCGAGCGTCCTGGGCTGCTCTTCTCGGGAGGCAAGGACTCCATCGTCATGCTCCGGTTGGCCGAGAAGGCCTTCTGGCCGGCGAAGATCCCCTTCCCCCTGATGCACGTCGACACCGGCCACAACTTCGAGGAAGTCATCGAGTACCGGGACCGACGCGTCGCCGAGCTTGGTGCTCGACTGATCGTGGCCTCGGTCGAGGACGCCATCGCTGAGGGGCTTGTGGTGGACCCGACCGGCCCCGGCGCCTCACGGAACAGCATCCAGACCGTTCCGCTGCTCAAGGGGATCCTCGACAACAAGTTCGACGCCGTCTTCGGCGGCGCCCGACGCGATGAAGAGAAGGCCAGGGCCAAGGAGCGGGTCTTCTCGTTCCGCGACGAGTTCGGCCAGTGGGATCCCAAGGGGCAGCGACCCGAGCTCTGGAGCCTCTATAACGGGCGTCATCGTAAGGGTGAGCACATCCGCATCTTCCCGTTGTCGAACTGGACCGAACTCGACATCTGGCAGTACGTCAAACGTGAAGAGCTCGAGCTGCCGTCGATCTACTTCGCGCACAAGCGCCCTGTCTTTTGGCGCGACAACATGTTGATGGCTGTCACCGACGTCACGCCTGCCGACGAAGGCGCCGAGGTGTTCGACCAGATGGTGCGGTACCGCACCGTTGGTGACATGACCTGCACCGCCGCGGTCGCGTCGGACGCTGACACGTTGGACAAGATCATCGAAGATGTTGCCGCCAGCCGGATCACCGAGCGCGGCGCAACCAGGGCTGACGACCGGGCCTCCGAGGCCGCAATGGAAGACCGTAAGCGCGAGGGGTACTTCTGATGGAGCTGCTGAGACTGGCGACTGCTGGCTCGGTCGACGACGGCAAGAGCACACTGATCGGACGGCTGCTGTACGACAGCAAGTCGATTTTCGAGGATCAACTCGAAGCGGTGGAACGCACGTCGCGTGACCAGGGCAACGAGTACACCAACCTCGCGCTGCTCACCGACGGCTTGCGCGCCGAACGTGAACAGGGCATCACCATCGACGTGGCGTACCGCTACTTTGCGACGCCCAAGCGCAAGTTCATCATCGCCGACACTCCTGGGCACATTCAGTACACCCGGAACATGGTTACGGGCGCCTCGACAGCCAACCTGACGATGATCTTGGTAGATGCGCGCAACGGCGTGATCGAACAGAGCCGGCGTCACACCTTCTTGTCGGCCCTGCTACGCGTGCCGCACGTGGTCATGCTGGTGAACAAGATGGATCTCGTTGACTACAGCGAAGAGGTCTACCAGAAGATCGCTGACGACTTCCGGGCCTTCGCAGCGAAGCTCGACATCCCTGACCTGACCATCATTCCGGTTTCAGCCCTCAAGGGTGACAACGTCGTCACACGCTCGGAGAACATGCCGTGGTACGAGGGAAGCTCTCTGCTGCACCACTTGGAGAACATCCACATTGGGTCCGACCTGAACCTGATCGACGTGCGCTTTCCGGTGCAGTACGTCGTGCGGCCGCAGTCGGACGCGTACCACGACTACCGCGGATACGCGGGAACGGTTGCCGGCGGCACCATCAAGGTGGGAGACGAGATCATGGTGCAGCCAAGCGGGCTCACCAGTCGTGTCGTGGGAATCGACCTCTATGGGCAAGAGCTCCAGGAGGCACATCCGCCGATGTCAGTCTCGATCCGACTTGCCGACGAACTCGACATCAGCCGCGGTGACATGCTGTGCCGTCCGCACAACCACCCACACGCCACCCAAGATCTTGACGCCATGATCGTGTGGATGCAGCAGGGCACCCGGATTCAAGAGGGCAATCGCTACACCATCAAGCACACGACGCGCACCGCAAAGACGATCGTCAAGGACCTGCAGTATCGCCTCGACATCAACGACCTGCACCGCGACGAGAAGACGACGTCGTTGGGATTGAACGAAATCGGCCGAGTAACCCTTCGGATCACCCAACCGCTCTTCGTCGACGAGTACCGACGCAACCGTCAGACCGGCTCGTTCATCTTGATCGACGAGGCATCTGGCGCCACAGTTGCTGCCGGCATGGTGGTCGACACCGACATCTGACGGAATCGAGTCCTACGATGACTGCCTTGGCTTGAGCGGTCGACGAGTCGGATCAGCCGACCGCGCCAATCTTCACAAGTGCGTTGTACACGTCGTCGACACATGCGTCGATGGTGCGTCCAGTGGTGTCCACGACGACGTCCGCATCGGTGGGAAGGTCATACGGGTCTGAGATCCCGGTGAACTCGGGGATCTCGCCACGTCGCGCCATGGCGTAGAGGCCCTTGCGGTCTCGGCGCTCGCACTCCTCCAAGGGTGTGGAAACATGTACGAGCACGAACATCCCGTGCTCCTCGATCATGTCGCGCACCTCTCTGCGCGTCTCGTTGTAGGGAGCAATAGGACAACAAATCGCCACGCCACCGGCCTTGGTGATCTCCGCTGCCACAAAGCCGATTCGCAGGACGTTGGTGATGCGGTCCGGGCGGCTGAAGCCAAGCCCTTTGGACAAGTGGTGACGAACGACATCGCCGTCGAGCAAGCTGACCGAGCGACTCTCGTGCTCCATGAGCCGAACCGCTAACGCCCTGGCGACGGTTGACTTTCCGGATCCGGAGAGCCCGCTGAGCAGAACCGTGAGGCCAGAGCGGCTGCGCGGTCGGTGCACAAGCTGCAGCTCGGCCGCGAGGGCTGGCTCGGCCGCCCATGCAGGAAGTGCGACGCCCTCATTCACCCAGGCATCGAGCATGTCGACGGAGATTGCTGCGTGGGCCGTGGGGACATCGACGGTGTTGACCGGGATGGGACCCCCTTCGGGAGGTAGAGCGACCCCGGGGGCGACCAGCAATGCGGTTGCCCCGTAGGCGGCGGCGACGCGTGCGCGTAGCAGAACACCGTCGGCGTCCCAGGAGACGGTGTCGCCCGTTGGCCAGGGCACAACCAACCTTCGATCCTTTTCGTCACGTGTGCCCGCGACAGCGGCGAGCCGAGCTGGTGCGTTTGCGTGGCGACTGGTCTCCATACCGGTGGGCAGTGCGACGATCTCGGCGATCGTGGCACCGGCTGCGCGTGCGGTGCTGCGGGCAGCTGCTCGAATGGCGAACGGGACAGGGGCGTCCACCCATAGCGCCCACACCTGCTCGGTCGGCCACGATGCCGCTGCGTCCGCTGGGCTGGTCCGTAGGTCCAGGTGGTCGACGATGCTGAAACCGGAACGCTCGCTGACCGTGCCGGCCACCCATCCCTCGGAGGCGGCGCTGATCGTCACCGTCGCGAGAGTGACCCCCTCCGGGTCCAGAAGGTCCAGCAGGTTGCCGGGGTGAACCGCAACGTCGGGTGCCAGGAGGCTCGGGGCGAAGGCCGGACTCGGTTCCCCGGGGAGCCGGTAAGCCGCAGGCAGCGCACCTTCGAGAAGGAGGTGGAGCCATGACAAATCGGCCCCGTGCAGGGTGTACTGGGTGGTGCGAGGCTCATCAAACTGGTCGGACACTTTGACCTTTCTGGTGGGCGACCCTTCTGGTTGGCGACCTTTCGAGTGGGAGGCCTCTCGAAGGGCTGGCCGGTCGGTGCAGAACTGGCCGCAACGCTAGTGGAGGGCTGACCGGGATCGGCCCCGGGGCGCAACGCCGAGACTGCGCTCCCTTTGATCAGCATCGATCAGCCTCGATCAACCTCGATCAACCGGGGCCACCTGTGACGGGAGGTAGCCTGTCGGTAACCCTGAGTGACCCGGCCGCGGCGCTCGGGTGAAAACAACAGGTCCAATGGCCAGTTCGCGCCCCGAACCGGGCCAGGACAAGGCAGACTCATGCGAGCGACCTGAGGGGGGTCATGCGACACTTCGAAGAACCAGCTACCGCTGCGCCTGTCAGTGGCGCGCCCGCAGCTGCGCCCGACGAGATCGCCGTGATAACGCACCTTCCGCTGGCGCGAGCCGAGCACCCAACCCCCCATGCCCCCCGCGACCCCCGCGACCCCCGCGATTATGCGCAGCACGGTCCAGGGGTCCGAGCGACACCCCCGTGGCTGCGTCGGTACACCGCTTCGGTGGTTCTGGCGGATGGGTTTGCAGCGCTGGTCGCTGCAGTCGTCGCCATCACCGCCTTCTCATCTCCGTTCAACCATTGGGCGCTTGGCCTCTTTCCCCCGGCTTGGGTCGCGGCGCTCGCCATAGGGCGCACCTACGAGCACCGCTTCGTCGGAAACGGCAGCGAAGAGTACAAGCGGCTCTTCCACACCAGCGTGGTGTTCCTGGCCGTTGTCGGCACCCTCGCCTATGCCTTCGACATCGCGCTCACTCGCGGTGTTGTTGTGGTTGGCCTACCGTCGGCGATGGTTCTCTCTCTGGTCGTGCACTGGGTTGCCCGACAGATCCTGCACACGCTGCGCCGTCACGGCCGCTGCATGCAGCGCGTGGTTGTGGTGGGACTCGAACGTTCTGTCGCCGAGCTGATTCAGTCGATGCGCCGCGAACCACATGCGGGCCTTGAGATCGCCGCCGTCTGCATCGATCGCCCTCGAGGCGACAGTGTCGAGGGTGTGCCTGTGCTGGGCGACAGCGACCACGTCCTCGACGTATTGGCGGAGGTGGGGGCTGACACTGTTGCCGTCACCGCGTGGTCCGACGTGTCGCAGAATGACCTCCGCCGACTCTCATGGGATCTTGAGGGATCTGGCGTCACCTTGCTCGTCGCCCCACGGCTGACCGACATCTCCGGGCCGCGGATTCATATTCGACCCGTCGCCGGCCTCCCGCTCCTCAACGTCGAAGAACCGGAGTTCACCGGTGTACGTCGGATCGTGAAGGGCGGCATGGATCGGCTGCTCGCGCTGGCGGCAATCGTGCTGCTGACGCCAGTGTTTGTGGGGATCTCGATTGCCGTTGTGCTCACCTCACGCGGGCCGGTGTTGTTCCGGCAGGTACGCGTCGGTCGGCACGGTGAACCATTCGTCATCCACAAGTTCAGGACCATGCGCCTCGACGCTGAGGACCAGCGTGCCGACGTCGACCATCTCAACGAGTCTGATGGCGCCTTGTTCAAGGCGCGCACGGACCCTCGAATCACGCCGATCGGGCGCTACCTCCGTCGATTCAGCTTGGACGAACTGCCACAGTTCTTTGACGTCCTCCTCGGTCGGATGTCGTTGGTTGGTCCGCGTCCGCCCTTGCCGACCGAGGTCGATCGCTACGCTTCACTCGTCCGAAGGCGCCTCGTCGTGAAGCCGGGGATCACCGGACTTTGGCAGGTCTCCGGACGATCAGATCTTTCGTGGGACGAGTCGGTTCGCCTTGACCTGCTCTATGTGGAGAACTGGTCGCTCGCCTTCGACATCGCCATCATGCTCAAGACGGTGCTGGCGGTGCTCCGGCGCCGGGGTGCCTACTGACCGTCGCTAGGGCAACCAGCGAGCCAGTGCCAGCAGAGCCACCGCGAACAACGCCAGCACCAGGGCCGCCGACACCATCCCTACGCGCGCGGTATGAGCCAGCGGATGGTCGATCCACCCTCCGGTCGTTGCCCTCTGTCGCCGAGCCGTCGATCGGTGTCGGCCCCGTGAGCGCCGACGAGACCCTCCGGGAGGAGTGGGGGGCACTGCAACAGGGGCCGGGCCCCACAGCAGGGGCACCTGCAGAACGGTGGCGACGTCCGACTCGGGGAGGTCGTCATAGGAACGGTCGGCGTGCAGGTCGGTCACGGTAGATCACGGTAGCGGTGGTGGTGGGCAGAGGTCAGGTGCGGCTAAGCCGCTGAGATCTAGGGTTGGGATGTTCCCGCAGAGGGACACCGGACCAAGTCGAGGCGAAGAGGGGTCAGAGACGCGTGGTGCACAAGCGGAGTACCCCTCGACCCGTTCTGCTTACCGGTGGGATCGGCTCGGGAAAGTCATCGGTCGGCAGCCTGCTCAGCGCGTGGGGAGCGTACGTCGTCGATGCAGACGCGCTGGCCCGCGAGGTAGTGGGGCCGAGAAGTGCTGGCCTGGCAGCCGTGGTGGCCGCGTTCGGACCTGCGGTTCTGTCTGCCGACGGATCGCTGGACCGGTCCGGTCTCGCCGAGCGGGTCTTCAACGCCCCCGACGAGCTCGCCAAGCTCGAGGCAATCATCCACCCCCAAGTCCAGGCCGCTGCAGCTGAGCGGTTCGCCCGCCACCGGCACGCTGCTTTGCTCGTATACGAGGTGCCGATTCCCGGTCATAGTCCCTTCGCCGAACCGCCGGTCGTGGTGGTGGTTGACGCACCGGACGAAATCCGCCGTGAAAGACTGCAGCAAAGAGGGCTGGACGAGACCCAGATCGAGGCCAGGATGGCCACCCAGCAGGCCCGCGCCGGGTGGCTCGCCATCGCAGATCGGGTGGTGGACAACGGGGGTGGCGATGAGGCGCTGCACGGACAGGTAGCCCAGTTGTGGCGTTGGCTCACCGGGGACGATCCACCTGTCAGTGCCGAGGGATAGCGTTGACGCGTGCGCCCTTCCACTGACATCGCCAGAACCGTTGCTCCCTTCGAGGTCATCTCAGACTTCGTCCCGAGCGGCGATCAGCCGCAAGCCATCGACGACCTCGAGCGACGCATCCGCGCCGCTGAGCAGGACGTCGTGCTCCTGGGAGCGACCGGCACCGGCAAATCGGCGACAACGGCCTGGCTGATCGAGCGGCTGCAACGCCCAACTCTGGTGATGGCGCCGAACAAGACTCTGGCTGCTCAGTTGGCCAACGAGTTCCGCGAGCTGCTCCCGAACAACGCAGTCGAGTACTTCGTCTCCTACTACGACTACTACCAGCCAGAGGCGTACATCCCGCAGACCGATACCTACATCGAGAAAGACACCGCGATCAATGACGAGGTTGAGCGACTTCGGTACTCAGCCACCAATAGCTTGCTCACCAGGCGCGACACGATCGTGGTGGCCACGGTCTCGGCCATCTACGGTCTTGGGACGCCCCAGGAGTACGTCGATCGAATGGTGCGGCTGCGGGTTGGCGACTCCATCGACCGACAGAGCCTGCTTCGCCATCTCGTCGACGTCCAGTACACCCGCAACGACATCGCCTTCACCCGAGGAACTTTCCGAGTGCGGGGTGACACCGTTGAGGTGATCCCGGTCTACGAGCTGCACGCCGTACGGATCGAGTTCTTCGGCGATGAGATCGAGGCGCTGTCGACGCTGCACCCGCTGACCGGTGAGGTCATCACCGAAGACCAGGAGATGTACATCTTCCCTGCGTCGCACTACGCAGCAGGACCAGAGAGCATGGAGCGCGCCATCGGCGAGATCGAGGTTGACTTGGCCGACCGGCTCGCCGAGCTTGAGCAGCAGAACAAGCTCCTGGAGGCCCAACGCCTGCGGATGCGAACGACGTACGACATCGAGATGATGCGGCAGGTCGGCTCGTGCTCAGGCATCGAGAACTACTCACGACACCTGGACGGTCGAGCGGCGGGTACCCCACCGAACTGCCTGCTCGACTACTTTCCGGAAGACTTCCTTCTGGTCATCGACGAGTCACACGTAACGGTGCCTCAGATCGGTGCAATGTACGAAGGAGACATGTCCCGCAAACGCACCTTGGTCGACCATGGGTTCCGGCTGCCGAGCGCTATGGACAATCGGCCCCTCACGTTCGACGAGTTCGTCGAACGGGTCGGCCAAACCGTCTATCTGTCGGCAACTCCCGGCAAGTATGAACTCGGCCTAGGTCAGGGTGCGGTCGAACAGATCATCCGTCCCACCGGCCTGATCGACCCTGAGGTCATCATCAAGCCGACCTCTGGGCAGATCGACGATCTCATCCACGAGATCAGGCTCAGGGAAGAACGCCATGAGCGGGTCTTGGTCACCACGTTGACCAAGAAGATGTCCGAGGATCTCACCGACTAC
>JBBQAL010000131.1:0-6922 GCA_038316135.1 Candidatus Nanopelagicales bacterium
GGCTTGTCCGGCTTCCCGGGCTTGTCCGGCTTCCCGGGCTTGTCCGGCTTCCCGGGCTTGTCCGGCTTCCCGGGCTTGTCCGGCTTCCCGGGCTTGTCCGGCTTCCCGGGCTTGTCCGGCTTCCCGGGCTTGTCCGGCTTCCCAGGCTTGTCCGGCTTCCCAGGCTTGTCCGGCTTCCCAGGCTTGTCCGGCTTCCCAGGCTTGTCCGGCTTCCCAGGCTTGTCCGGCTTCCCAGGCTTGTCCGGCTTCCCAGGCTTGTCCGGTTTGGGGTCATGGGGGTTTCCGCCGCCGGGGTGACCGCCACCGTTGTTGTTGTCCCCGCCGTTGTTCCCATCGCCATCGTTGTTGCCCCCACCGTTGTTCGGTGGCTTCGTTGGTTTGGGTGAGTCAGTGGGGTCAGGTTTACCCGTAGGCCCAGGATCTGTCGGGTCCGGAGTCGGGTCCGGAGTCGGCTGCTGGGTCGGGTCCGGGGTCGGCTGCTGGGTGGGATCCTGGGTCGGGTCGCCTGGAGGGGTTGTCGGGTCGCCGGCGCTGGGCTGTGGTTGAACAACAGGAACACCAGGTGGATCTTGCGCTGTCTCACCGCCAGTGCCCGGAGCGCCTTGGCCAGAGCCGGGCACCACGTTCGGGGCCTTCGGGCCCGCTGACTTGGTCGGGGTAGGGGTCGGGGATCCCCCTGGTTCGGAGTCAACCTGCAGCGGCTCGCCTGAATCCGGGGTGGGGGCGACCGTGACACCGGCTTGCGGTCGGGGCGCGGCATCGAGGGTATGACTGGCGACAACCGCCATCGTCGTTAGGCCGCCGGCCACCAGCCCCCCGGCCAGAAGCACAGCTACCGCAGCACCACCAGCGGTCTCAGCGCTCGCAGCGAACCAAGCAGAAGAGTGCCGCCAGATAGTCATGGCTGACCCTCCCTACTCGCGCTCGGCTCCGCTGCACTGTGTGGACAGTGTGGGGGGTGTACTCCTTTGACGTCGTCGATGATCCCATGGTGCCCCTGAAATGGCCCCATCGGACTACATCAACTGGGTGAACCTCCTCACCGAACTCGCCGCGCCCGCCTCGGAGTCCGAGGGTGGACTTCGGAGAAGATCCAGGGGCACAGCGGGGTTCAGCTGGGCATAGCCTGAGGCTGGACGAACGAACGACCCAGCACCAGCCGACCCAGCACCAGCCGACCCAGCACCAGCCGACCCAGGAGGGCCATGAGCCAGGCCGACGATGTCACCGATGGCCCCACCAGGGTCTTCCTTCTCGACGACCACGAGTTGGTTCGCCGAGGGTTGTACGACCTCCTCGACCTCGAGGACGACCTCGAGGTGGTTGGCGAAGCCGCCACTGCAGCGGAGGCCCTGGCGAGAATCCCCGCGGTACGCCCTGATGTCGCGGTGCTGGACGTGCGGCTGCCTGACGGAAACGGCGTCGAGGTGTGTCGCGAGATCCGCTCGGCCATGCCAGAGGTCAACTGCCTGATGCTCACCTCGTACGCAGATGACGAGGCGATGGTGGACGCGCTCCTAGCCGGTGCCGCCGGGTACGTGCTCAAAGACATTCGGGGGGCTGACCTCGTCGGGGCGGTGCGCCGGGTCGCCAAGGGCGAGTCACTCCTCGACCCGAAGGCCACTGAACGCGTCCTGCACCGCTTGCGTGGAGGTGAGCCACATGACGAGCGTCTCGAATCGCTCACTGGACAAGAGCGTCGCATCCTCGACTTGATCGGCCAGGGGATGACGAATCGTCAGATCGGTGACCAGTTGCATCTGGCCGAGAAGACGGTCAAGAACTACGTGTCATCGCTGCTGGCCAAACTCGGCATGGAGCGGCGTACGCAAGCCGCCGCCTACATTGCCCGACTGGACGAGCACGACCGGCCCTAAAGTGCAGGCGCCCCGGCTCGACTCACGGCCGCGGCGCCGGCACCCATGGCCACGGCCACATAGTCGATCTCACCGGTGAACTGGTCCGACGATGACACGAGGCTCTTGGCTCCGACGAACATTTGCTTGGTGTTTGCAATGTCACCCACCGCCGTCGTAAAGGCCGCGTCCTGGCCATCCACGGTGACGCCCAGCTGAGGGCCAGTCCGCCAGCAAGTGGCGACGTGCCATACGCCGTCGTCCACACCAGTGACCGGCGAGGTGATCAGACGTGCGCCTGTCAAGCCCTTGAACCGGCACTGCACAGCGGCGACGTCCGGCTTGAGTTGCATCTTCCACTGCCCTAGATCGCCGTAGAGCCCCTTCTGCGCGAGGTTAGGGGTGTCCGGGAGCCCGCTGGTGTCACCAGCAATCCGGAAGACCACCGACACAGCGAAGTCACGGCCGACGGGGTTGAGGTCAGCCTTGTTCGGGGTGGCAGCCCTCGCGATCGGAGCGAAAGCGACCGCAGGGCTGGCCGGGCCGCCAACGGTCGAGTAGTTGCCGCTGAGGGTCAGCAAGTGACCCCGACCGGTGAGGTCTGCGGTTGTGGACGTCGGCGGACTCGTTGGGAGCGGCGTGAGCGTGTCAAACGTGTACTCAACACTCAGCGTCGCCGCCGTACCCGCCTCGGCTGGGAGCACTGACCCAAACAGCAGCGCCGCCGCCCCAACGGCGACGGTGGCTAGCATCGCCGGTTTTCTCTGCACTGCTAGAGCCTGACCCTTCAGGTCAGTGGGGTCAAGTCACTCGCGCAATGCGTCATCCAATGGACTACGCGGTCACGCTCTGTGCGGACTCAGGTGGTTTGCGTCACGCCGTCATTGGTGGGAGCTCGCCACACCACGCGGGTGCCGCGGGCTCCACCGTGTTGGTCGGGGACGGGCTCAACGGTGAATCGACCGCCCGATGCCTGGGCACGGTCGGCGAGGTTGGCCAACCCGCTACGCCTGCTTTGGGTGTCGGGTACGCCTAACCCGTTATCGGTGACAATCAGCACGACCTCGCCGGACTCCACCGAAAGTGAGACTCGAACCTGAGTGGCCTCTGCATGACGCGCAACGTTCGACAGCGCTTCCCGGAGCGCTGCGATGACGTGCTCGCGCACATCGTCGGAGACCGTACTGTCGATCGGCCCGTCAAAACGGACCGTCGGTTCGAACCCCAAGGCACTCGACCCGGCAGCAACCTCCTGCAGAACCTGCGATCGCAGGCCACCACCTCCGGACGTGTTGTGCAGCGCAAAGATGGTGCTGCGCACCTCGCGGATGGTTTGGTCCAGCTCATTGACAGCACGCGACACTCGCTCAGAGACCGCCGGGTCGTTGGTCAGTCGCTGCGCGCCCTGCAGCACCATTCCCGTGGCGAAAAGTCGCTGAATCACCAGGTCGTGGAGGTCGCGCCCGATTCGGTCACGCTCTTCGAGAAGGGCGAGGCGCTCGTGCTCGGCGCGCGCCTGCGTCAGCCCGATCGCGAGTGCCGCCTGCTCGCCGAACGCTCGTGCCGCGACGGACTCATCGCTCGCTTCATTCCAGTCCGGTGCGTTCGATGCCATGAGAAGCGTTCCGAACTGCCTCCGCAATGAACGAACCGGCACCTGAACAACAGCCAGGGGAGCGCCCGGCAGTTCTGCGGCGACGACCTCGTCGCCATCACCGTAGACGCGCACTGCGCAGTTGTCCCAAGAGTGGGTCCAGTCTGGCCCGGCAACCACGTGCGTCGCGCGCCCCATTCCGATGTCGTGAAGCTCGACCAGAGCAGCGACCTGCGACTGAGAAGCCTCGTGCGCTCGCTCGACCACGGCGGTCATCACCTCTTGAGAGCTGGCACCCATCAGTGCAAGCGAAGCAACGTCTGATGAGGCACGTAACCACCGCGCGCGACGTTCCACGGCGGCGTAGAGACGTGCGTTGTCGATCGCGACCCCTGCGGCGGCAGCCAAGGTCACGACGAGACGCTCATCGCGCTCAGTGAACTCGGTGCCGTCGTTCTTGTCCGTGAGGTACAGGTTTCCGAACACCCCGTGACGGACGCGGATCGGCACGCCAAGGAAGCGACGCATCGGGGGATGACCAGCGGGGAAGCCTACCGATTCCGGGTGCTCGGTCAGGTCGGCAAGCCGAAGGGGGCTGGGGTCACGCACCAGGAGGCCGAGGATTCCCTTGCCATCCGGGGGAGTTCCCAGACCTTTAGCGATCTCGGCATCGATGCCCTCAACGATGAACTCATCGATGAGACCTTCGCGTCCGAGGACGCCGAGTGCGCCATATCGAGCATCCACGATGGTGACGGCGGCGTTGACGATGCGCCGCAGTGTCTGCGAGAGCGCCAGATCACCCGCGACTCCGAGCACTGCGTCCAGCAGGACGTCCGGAACATCAGCCGGCTGAGCCGCTCCACGAGTCACCCCGTCACTCTAGGACGCCGGGTCCCTCGTGGGCCCATGGTCGGCAGGATGCAGCCACGTGGGGCCGCTGCCCCTGGCGAGATGGTAGGTCGGTCGGAGCCAGAATCGACGAGCACCCGACTGCTCGATCAGGGTCGAAGTCCCGGTTGCAGAACCGGGACCTTTGTCCTGGACCAGAGTTCTGACTCAGAGTCCTGACCCAGAGTCCTGACCCAGAGTCCTGACCCAATCCCTGTGCGACTCCCCACGTTCGACCGTGTGAGAGTGGTCTCATGGCCGCACCCGCATCGTCTGGGACGCGCTCAGCGTCACCAGCGGCGCTGTGGAGCGCCCTTGGCATCGTCTACATCGTGTGGGGGTCGACGTACCTGGGCATTCGAGTGGTTGTGGACGTGGCTGAACAGCCGCCGCTGTTTCCCACGGGCGTTCGCTTCATGATCGCCGGATCGATCTTGGCCACGGCTGTGGCGACTCGTCGGGGCTGGCGGTCATTCCGAGTCCCGCTCCGGGCAATCGCCGGCAGCGTCCTACTCGGCTTCCTGTTCCTCTTCTGTGGCGTCGGAATGGTGACCGTCGCCGAGCAGACGGTTCCCTCTGGCCTGGCCGCACTCCTCGTCGCCGCGATGCCGCTGTGGGTCGTCCTCATGCGAACCGGGCTCGGCGGCGAACGTCCGGCGAAGCTCACCTGGGTGGGAACGGCTATCGGTCTCGGTGGAATCGCGGTCCTCGCTCGACCGGACACGCAGGGCGACGTCGCGCTGTGGGGCATCCTGCTCGTGCTCTTTGCCACCGTCTGCTGGGCCTTCGGGGTCTTCATCTCACCTCGGTTGACGCTGCCCGACGACAACTTCGTCGGTGCTGTCTACGAGATGCTCGGCGGAGGGGTCGTCTTGCTGGTTGCCGGCACCGTGGTCGGTGAGTTCGCTGATTTCTCGGTGAGCGCCGTTCCTGCCGAGGGCTGGTGGGCGTTTGTGTATCTGACTCTGATCGGGTCGGTCGTGGCGTTCTCAGCGTTCGTCTGGCTGCTGGGCCACGCCCCACCATCATTGGTGACTACGTACGCGTACGTAAACCCGGTTGTCGCGGTCTTCCTTGGCTGGCTGATCCTGTCCGAGCCAGTCACGCTTCCGGTGGTGGTCGGTGGGTCGCTTGCGGTGTTTGGCGTCTCCATGGTTGTTCGCGGCGAACGTCCCGGGCGGCAGTCAGAGCCGGAGGAAGTCGCGCAGCACGGCTAGCCAACGATCGTTGGCAGCCGGCTCGCCGACTGTGACGCGAACACCTTCGCCAGAGAAGGGGCGCACCACGACCCCTGCCTCGGCTGTGGCCTCGGCGAACCCATCAGTCCGGTCTCCAAGTGGCAGCCAGACGAAGTTTCCCTGGGCATCAGGGATATCGAAACCAATGATGCGGATCGCTTCTTGAATGCGCGACCGCTCCGTGACCAGAACATTCACGCGGCGTAGCAGCTCATCCTCTCCGGCAAGTGAAGCGATCGCTGCCTGCTCGGCCATCGATGTCACGCCGAACGGCAACTGCGCTTTGCGGAGCTCGCTCACGATGGACCTTGGCCCAACGGCAAATCCGACCCGCACTCCAGCCAATCCGTAGGCCTTCGAGAAGGTCCGCAGCACCACGACATTGCTGCGCGACAAGGCGAGGTCGATCGCGGGGGGCGATGCGGGATCCCTGACGAACTCGACGTAAGCCTCGTCGATGGCAACGAGGACATCGGGTGGGACGCGGTCGAGGAAGGCGGCGAGCTGGTCACGTCGGACGGCCGGGCCGGTGGGGTTGTTGGGGGTGCACACCATCACCAGCCGGGTGCGATCGGTGATGGCGCCGGCCATCCCGTCGAGATCGTGGGCGCCGTCACCCCGCAGCGGGACGCGGACGAGCGATGCTCCGGCGAGTGTCGCAAGGATCGGATAGGCCTCGAAGGACCGCCACGGGATGATGATCTCGTCACCAGAACCGGCCATGGTGTTCATGACCTGGGCAAGCACCGCGACCGAACCGGTGCCGACCGCGATGTGGTCGGGATCGATGCCCAGGCGCAGCCCCAGCGCAGTGATCAGCCGTGCAGATCCGAAGTCGGGGTAGCGGTTCACCGACGCAGCGGCATCGGCAATCGCCGCCTCGACTCCCGGCAGCGGTGGGAAAGGGTTCTCGTTGCTGGAGAGCTTTACAGCCCCTGGCGGCGCGGAACGTCCGGCCTGGTATGCGGGAATGGCAGCTAGCTCAGCGCGGACGCGGGGGGAGTCAGGCACACCCAGAACCTAACGCGGAGCGGCGAAGTGGGCATGGCGGTAACGAAGTGGGCAAGGCGGTAGCGAAGGCCCGCTCAGCGCCCGCTCAGGGTGCGCGGGGGTGGCTGGGCAGTCGTTGCCCGGTTGGGCTGATCATTTCGATGGGGCCGTGTGTTCGGCGTTCGGGGTCTGTGACGTGCAGGGTCCAGCCGCCTTCGTGGACGGCTCGGTGGTGGTGGCGGCAGAGCAGCAGTGCGTTGGCCACATCTGTTACGCCACCGTCGAGCCAGGAGATCAGGTGGTGAGCGTCGGTGTGGGCGGGGGGTCGGTCACAGCCTGGGAATCGGCAGCCG
>JBBQAL010000137.1:0-6527 GCA_038316135.1 Candidatus Nanopelagicales bacterium
GATTGTCGTTGGTTTGCCTGACCAACAAATCCAAGTCGAGGCTGAGAGGTGTATCCACCGGATAGCGGCACAGGGTGTACCTGGCCGCATCAACACCGACCTCGTCGACCAGGTCCTCGAGGGTCACGATGTCGCCCTTCCGCTTGGAAAGGCGCACCTCTTGGCCACTGCGGTACATCTTGACGAGCTGACCGATCAGCACCTCGATAGAAACATTGGGATCGTCGCCAGCGCATGCAGCGATGGCCCTTAGTCGGTTGACGTATCCATGGTGGTCCGCGCCAAGTAGGTAGATGTTGATGTCGAATCCGCGCCGTCGCTTGTCGAGGTAGTAGGCGGAGTCGGAAGCGAAGTACGTAGCCTCACCATCGCTTTTGACCAGCACGCGGTCTTTGTCGTCGTCGAAGTCGGTGGTCCGAAGCCACAATGCATCCCCTTCCTCGTAGGTATGCCCCTGCTCGCGAAGTCGCGCCAAGCCTCGCTCCACCGCACCCGACTCGTAAAGGGACCGCTCGGAGTACCAGACATCGAACTCGGTGCGGAAAAGTGCAAGGACATCCTGCTGCTGCTTGAGTTGCAGCGCGTATCCAGCCTCGCGGAACGCGATGAGTTGCTCATCGGCCGGGAGGTCGAGGTACTCCGGGTGCTCGGCCACGATTGCCGCCGCGAGGTCAGTGATGTAGCCGCCCTGATAACCGTCCTCTGGCGTGGGTCGTCCATTCGCCCCCTCACGAAGCGACTCCCCGAAGCGCTCCATCTGGACGCCTCGGTCGTTGATGTAGAACTCGCGGGCGACGTCAGCACCGGCCGCCTCAAGAACGCGCGCGATTGCATCCCCGACAGCGGCCCAGCGAGTGTGCCCCAGATGGAGGGGCCCGTTCGGATTGGCGCTGATGAACTCGACGTTGACCCGAACTCCGGACATCGTCGCGCCGTGGCCGTAGACATCCCCCTGCCGAACGATCGTCCGGGCCAGCTCGCCCTGCGCCGCAGCCTCCAGGGTGATGTTGAGGAACCCGGGGCCGGCGATATCCACGACCGCGATTCCGGGGAGTGACTGGATTCGCGTCGCCAGCACCGTCGCAACGTCACGGGGTGGCCGGCCCACGGCCTTTGCCAGCTGCAGGGCCACGTTGGTCGCGTAATCCCCGTGCTCCGCTGACCTCGGACGCTCGATGGTCACGCTCGTCGGCAGTCGGTCAGCAGGAACGTCCAGCTCGCCAGCGGCCACGGCGGCATCCAGGACCGACAAGAGTGCAGACGAAAGCTCGGCGGGAGTCACCAGGCAAGGGTAGTCAGCGGCCGACCGACTCCGACGAGTACCTCAGCCGGCGACGATGATCGCGGCCGCAGCGCCAAGCGACAGGGCCACCAACACAATGGCAGGTGAGGCCACCGCGATAGGCACTCGTCGCGTCAGCTGGCGAAGGGCTAAGGCCGCATACGAAAGCGCAAGGACCACGGCGGCTACGGCAGCGATCTCGTGCGCAGCGAAGACCCCGACGACGAGGAATCCAGCAGCCACCAGCTCGATCCAGCCGGACGTCGTCCAGACACCGGCCGAGATCCCGGAACGGTCACGTATCTGCAGCGAGGCAGGCAAGCGCTGCACCTTGGCCAGGCCGATGATCACGGCGAGGAGTGTGAGGAGGAGGGAGAGACCCACTGCTAGCAGTTGCACGCCGGGGATCCTCTCAGATCACGTCTTGGCGATCAGTCGCCGCACCTCGGCGAGCAGCTCGTCGGGGTCGAAGGGCTTGGTCAGATAGCCGTCAGCGCCAGCTCCCTGGGCCAGCTCGAAATCGCGGCGTTGCGCCGACGCGCTCACGATCAGAATCGGTATCGACGCCATCGACGGCGTGGCTTTGAGCTTTGCCGTGAGCTCGACCCCGTCCAGGCCAGGCATCACCACGTCCAAGCAGAGCAGCTGTGGGGCGAGAGCTCTGCCCTCGGCGACCTCGTTGAGCAGCCGTAGACACTGTTGCCCGTCCTCAGCGGTCTGGACGTCGTACCCCTCCAAACCGAGATTGAGCGCGATCAACTCACGGATCGTCGGAGAGTCATCGACGACCATCACGCGTCCCAGACTCTGTGAGGTCACACGTCTCCTTCGGCCGAACCACGGGCGACCTTCACGCTACGACGGCAAGAACGGCGACCGACACCGCCGCCAGAGCGAGGCCCCAGCGCTGCATCGCTTGCAGGTGCTCCTTCAGGACGAAGCGAGCCATGATCACGGTGGCCGCCGGATACAGCGCCGTGATCACCGCAACCACGGTGAGCAGCCCCTCTCGGGTCGCGAAAATGAACATCGCGGTCGCTGCCACGTCGAGAAGCGTCGATGTGCTGCCCAACCACACCACGTCCTTGGACGGCCGGGTCAGGACCCTCGTCGCCAGGGCAGCAGAGACCAATAGGCCCGACGTGACGATGCGGACGACCACCAAGGGCCACAACCCGCTGTCGTCGGGAGCGCGCTCCAGAGCCACCAGGAAGATCGAGATGAACACTCCAGCACCGAACGACAGCAGCAGTACCCGCAGCGAAACTGGGTGAGGGGCGTCCTCGTGCACCTGGCTGACCATCACCACCGCCACCATGCCGACGGCGATCCCGACCCAACCCAGCGGCGGAAGCCGCTCGCCGAATACCAGCCCGGCAATAACCGGGAGCACCACTGCAATCAAGGCTGAGATCGGTGACGCGACGCTCATAGGTCCGATCGCCAAGGCCCGGAAGAGCATCACGTAGGCGAAGGCCCCGCCCAGACCCGAGACGGCGCCCCAGAACCAAACCTCAGAGGTGACGGTCCCCCCGACCAGCGGCGCGACGAGCAGCAAGATCACCAACCCCAGCGGCTGAGTAAGCGCACCGAGCAAGAAGATGTGCGCGCGACGCGCAGCCAGTCCGCCGAGAAAGTCGGTGAGGCCGAAGGCGATGGACGAGCCCAGCGCGAGCAGGATCGCTGTCACGGGCCGGTCATACCAAGAATCCGGCGGGCCGAGCGCATCGCTGCCCTGGTCGCGCGAGCTGAGCGCATTCGGTCGTCACCGACCTCCACCTGCAAGGAGAGCCCGTCGACGAGTGCGACCAATGAGGCAGCGACTTCCTCAACAGTTCCGTCGATGACGAAGTCGCCGGTCGTGACGCCGTCTTCGACAGCGCGCCGAACGAGGAGTCGCCAGCCACGGGCCACGCCCGCTGACTCCACCCGCAGTTCTTCGTCGCGAGAGGCGGCTCGCCAGTACTCCATCCAGAGCAGCCATCCTTCGCGACGTTGGCCGTCGTCAATCGAGATTCCAAGTCGGATGAACGTCTCGATCCTGGTCCAGGGGTCGAGCTCACGCTCGACAGCCGCTCGTAGCCGAGTCAGTTCCTCGGCGACACCAGCTCGCAAAACCTCGCGAACGAGCGCGTCCCTGGTGCCGAAGGCGTACTGCAGCGAGCTCACCGGAACACCGGTCGCCTCCGCAACGTCGGCGAAGCGCAGCGCCTCAAAGCCCCGCTCCACCGCGACTGTGCGGGCCTGTCGCAAGAGTTCATCGCGATCATGCGCCGGCGGTCGTCCCTTGCGCTTGACGTCGGTCATACCCACCGTTATACCGTATGTCGATACGAAAACGATGAGGGAGCCATGGACGCCGCACCGCACTCGATCTCTTACTGGCACGACTCCCTCCCCGAGGGCGATCTCGATGTGCCGCGTCCCGCGATCCCCGGTGACATCGACGCCGATGTCGCCATCGTCGGCGGAGGCTTCACCGGGCTCTGGACTGCCTACTACCTCGCGCAGCGCGATGCCTCGCTTCGCATCGTGGTACTCGAGAAGGAGTTCGCCGGATTTGGCGCTTCAGGCCGCAACGGCGGCTGGGCGTCCGCATTTCTGCCCACTAGCTGGGAGGCCGTCGCTCAGAAATCCTCGCGCGACGAAGCCTTGCGTATGCAGCAAGTTGCCAACGTCGCTGTTGATGTTGTGGGCAAGGTGGCTGCTGACGAAGGTATTGATGCTCACTACGCAAAGGGTGGCTACCTGAGGCTTGCCACTTCTCCACTTCAGTGGCACCGACTGCAACAGCAGCTCGCCCATGCGCGTGAGTGGGACCAGACCGACGCTGACCTCATGCTCCTCAACCGTCGCGAGGCAACAGCTCGGATCGACGCCGATGGGGTTTTCGGTGGCCTGTACACGCCGCACTGCGCTGCCATCCACCCCGCGCGGATGGTGCGCGGACTCGCAGCAGCGACCGAGCGCCGCGGTGTGACCATCTACGAGGGAACCGAGGTCACGGCCATCGAACCGGGGGCGGTGCGTACCGCGCTTGGGACTGTGCGCGCGGAGGTAGTGGTTCGCGCTCTGGAGGGTTACACAGCAAGCCTTCCGCAGTATCGACGCGCGATGCTGCCAATGTATTCGCTGATGATCGCCACTGAGCCTCTCCCTGACCATCTCTGGGACGAAATCGGGTGGCGCGAGCGCGAGACCCTCAATGACGACCGTCGATTCCTGATCTACGCACAGCGAACGGCCGATGGCCGCATCGCACTCGGTGGTCGCGGAGCGCCCTACCGATGGGGGTCACGCATCGACCCCGCCTTCGAACACCCTCGCGGCGTGCACGAGGCCCTGCGCCATAGCTTGGTCAGACTTTTTCCCGCCTTGCATGACGTTTCCATCACCCACCGGTGGGGCGGCGTCCTCGGCGTCCCGCGTGATTGGTTCCCCACAGTCCGCTTCGACCGCTCAACCGGGTTCGCCACCGCCGGTGGGTACGCCGGTGACGGCGTGACACTCACCAACCTCGCCGGACGGACCCTCGCTGACCTCATCACCGGGGCAGCGAGCGACCTGACCACGCTTCCGTGGGTCGGACACGAGTCGCGGTCCTTCGAGCCGGAGCCCCTTCGCTTCGCCGGTGTCAACGCCGGTATGCGACTTGCCACGTGGGTCGACAGCCGCGAGGAACGCACCGGTCGTCACGCGACCGTCCTCGACAAAGCGCTCGGCCTACTCAGCGGCCACTAAACCCAAGAACGACGCATTCACCCGCATGGGTGGAACAAAGTCCGCGCTCACGCTGTGGGCAGCCCGTCCCACAAACGCCGCGGTGCCCGAGCTCAGCGACCACCTGTCCCCGCTGACTTTCAGGTGGCCCTCGGTGAACCACAGCATGACCCCGGATATTGTTGCTCGAGTGCGGGTGAATGCGTCGTTCTTGGTATCTAGGCGCGGGCGGCGAGCATGGCTTCCATGGTCGTGATCTCGGCCTGTTGACCGGCAACGATCGTGTCGGCCAGGTAGGTCACCTCGCTGCGATCGGTGAGCGGCAACACTGCCTCTGCCATCTCGACCCCGCCCTTGTGATGCTCGATCATCAGCTCGAGAAACATCCGTTCGGCCTCAACACCGGACGCGTCCCTCAGCTTCTGCACATCTGCGTCGGATGCCATACCTGGCATGTCGTCGTAGGACTGCATCAGCACCCCGCCGTGCCCATGGTCGGACCACTCCATCGGTGGGCGAACCGACGTTTGCGGAAGCTCCCACTGCTGGAGCCAGCCGCTGAACATCCCGATCTGGGCGCGCTGGGTGTTGATGATGTCGTAGGCCATGGTGCGAACCTCAGGGTCTTGCGTGCGGTCGCGCACGATAAAGGAAATCTCGACCGCTTGGGCGTGGTGCACCGACATGTCGCGCGCAAACCCGGCCTCGGGCGACTGGTCCCCCGGCTCGCTGTCGCTCCCCAACAGGAGCGCGCCAAGCACGAGGCCGAGGATGAGCGCCGCGACCGCCGCGACGACCACCGTCAGGATCTTCACTCCATCAGCCCGGACTCACAGGTGGCACCGGGCTCAGGCGTTTGGGGGCCAGCACGGTACGTCGTCAGGAACTCGTCGATCCGTGGATCGTCAGCGCTGTCGAGGCCCAGCTGCACACCCCACGCAGTCACCGTGATCGGCGACTCTTGGTCGGGATACGGGCTCATGAATGAGTACGGCTGTCCGTCGACCTTGGCTGCCAGGGCGTCGATGTCGGCTTGAGAGACCGCGTCGGTGAATGTGACCCACACCGCGCCGTGCTCGAGCGAGTGCACCGCGTTCTCGTTCCGCAGCGGCTGCTCGTAGACGGTGCCTGTGCAGTCCATCCACTCCGGGTCATGGTCGCCCCCGACCGGAGGACTCTGTGGGTAAACGACGTCGTCAGTGGTGTGATCGCGGGTGAGTTCCCCGAATGTTTGGACCCCTTCGATCCCTCCGTCGCTCGGCTCAGGAGTCGGCTCGGAGCTGCTCGAGCATCCGGCCAACGTGCCGAAAACGAACATGAAGCAGACAGCGACAATCGCACGCGAACGAAGATTCATACCCACGATGGAATCACGCCGCGACCCGAGGTCAGGACAGCGGGCGGCTTCGTTCGGCGTCGAAGAACGGCCGCAGTGACGCCTTCACGGGTACGCGGGTGCCGGCGATGTCCACCTCGAAACTTCCACCGTTAATGTCAGCAGCGGTGAACCCGGCCTCGCGCTCGA
>JBBQAL010000075.1:0-14181 GCA_038316135.1 Candidatus Nanopelagicales bacterium
CTAAGCCTCTTCCCACACCCCGCTGATGCCTTCGGCAAGGTCGGCGTCGGCGCCGGGCACTCCGTAGGAGAGATCACGGCTGCCGCGGCGGCCGGAGTCATGTCTGCCGAGCAGGCGATGGTCTTCGTGCGCGAGCGCGGCAAGGCCATGGCTGCGGCGGCCGCGATCACCAAGACGGGCATGACAGCTGTCCTCGGTGGCGACACGGACGCCGTCCTGGCCGCTATCGACAAGCATGGCCTCGACGCCGCCAACATCAACGGGGCCGGCCAGATCGTCGCGGCCGGCACGATGGATGAACTGGCCGCCTTCCAAGACGATCCGCCAGAAGGCGCGCGGCTCCGGCCGCTCGCCGTGGCGGGCGCGTTCCACACCAGGCACATGGCCACTGCGGTGAACACCATGGGTGGCTTCGCCCGCGCGATCTACACCCACGACGCGCGCACGCGCCTCCTTTCCAATGCCGACGGCGGGGTCGTGCAAAGCGGGCGCGAGTACCTCACCAGGCTGGTCATGCAGTTGAGCAACCCGGTGCGCTGGGACCTCTGCATGCAGGCGATGGTCGACCTCGGCGTCACTGCCATGATCGAGGTCCCGCCAGCAGGAACCCTTGCGGGGCTTGCCAAGAGAGCCATGCCAGGCATCGAGGTCGTAGCACTGAAGACGCCAGACGACCTCGACGCAGCGCGCGACCTCGTCGAACGCCACGGCACGCCAAGCCCGCTCGACACCTCCCCCTCGTGGCGCATGCTCGTGGCCCCGACAAAGGGGATCTTCCATCGCAGTAACGCCAGTGTTGGCGACGACCTCGAGCCGGGCACGAAAGTCGGGCACGTCCAGACCAACCGCGACGAACAAAGCGTCCTCGCCCCCCATGGCGGCACCATCGTTGAGTGGCTCGTCGAGGACGGCGACCCGATCGCCCCCGGGCAGCCGATCATCCGGCTGCATCCCCATGAAGGTGCGGCGTGACCGGCATGGCACTGGCGCCCCGCACCGGCGCCAAGTACGCCCGCATTCTCGGCGTCGGTGCTTACCGCCCGTCGCGAGTGGTGACCAACGACGAGATATGCGAGCACATCGACTCCTCCGACGAGTGGATCCGAGAGCGCACGGGCATCATCACCCGACACTTCGCCGCCGATGACGAGAGCGTCGTCGACATGGCAGCTGCTGCGGCCGAGAAGGCGCTCGCGGGCGCCGGCATCAGCGCCGACCAGCTGGACGCGGTCATCGTCGGCACGGTCACCCACCTTCTTCAGACACCATCTGCGGCGGCCGAGCTCGCCTTCAAACTCGGAGCCGGTGCCCCAGCAGCCTTCGACATCAGCGCCGCCTGCGCCGGTTTCAGTTACGGCCTGGCGATCGCCCAAGACCTCATACGCGGCGGTAGCGCCACCCGCGTCCTCCTGGTCGGCGTCGAGAAGCTGTCCGACATCACCGATCCCACCGACCGGGGCACCGCATTCATCTTCGGCGACGGCGCCGGCGCCGTCGTGATCGGCCCTTCGGACGTTCCAGCCATCGGTCCGGTCGTGTGGGGCTCGGACGGCGCCCAGACCGAGGCGATCATCCAGGACGTCCCATGGCAGGTCTTTCAAGGCGGCGCCACCCACAAGTTCCCGTCACTCCGGATGAATGGGCAGCAGGTCTTTCGCTGGGCGGTCTACGAGATGGCCAAAGTTGCGAAAGAGGCCCTGGACAGTGCAGGGATAGCGGCCGACGACCTTGACGTGTTCATTCCCCATCAAGCGAACATGCGGATCACCGACGCCATGATCAAGAAACTGGGGTTGCCCGAATCCGTTGTCGTTGCCCGCGACATCGCCGAAACCGGCAACACTTCTGCGGCGTCGATCCCGTTGGCCATGGGTCGGATGCTCGAAGAGGGACAGATCAAGAGTGGTGATCTCGCCCTGCTCATCGGCTTCGGCGCCGGCTTGGTCTACTCAGCCCAGGTCGTCGTCGTGCCATAGTCATCGTGACCTCCCGCCCCGGCGGGAAAGCAGTAAATCGAAACGCAGTAAACCGAACAGTCCGATAGCTAGACCTAGCCAGAACAAGGAGTTCCCATGGCGGACCAACAAGAGATCCTCAGCGGCCTCGCTGAGATCGTGAACGAGGTTGCCGGCGTGCCCGTCGACAGCGTTCAGCTCGACAAGGCTTTCACCGACGACCTTGACATCGACTCGTTGTCGATGGTCGAGGTCGTTGTTGCCGCCGAGGAGAAGTTCGGCGTCAAGATCCCTGATGACGATGTCAAGGACCTCCGCACCGTCGGTGATGCAGTGACCTACATCGCGCAGGCGGGTGCCTGACCGATGTCCGCTACACCCAGGTCTGACGCGCAGACTGTCGTGATCACCGGTCTCGGCGCCACAACGCCAGTCGGTGGCGACGTCGCGTCGACCTGGGACGGACTGCTCGCAGGTCGCTCCGGCGTCCGCTCCCTCACTGAGGAGTGGGCGTCGGAGCTGCCGGTGCAGTTCGCCGCTCGCGTGGCAGTTGACCCAGGCGAGGTTCTTGACCGCGTCGAAGCTCGCAAGCTCGACCGAACCCAGCAACTGGCACTGGTCGCTGCGCGCGAAGCATGGTCTGACGCCGGAACGCCCGACGTCGACCCCGAACGACTCGGCGTCAGCATCGGCACCGGTATCGGCGGCGCTCTCACCCTGCTCAGCCAGTGGGATCTCTACCGCGAGTCCGGGCCCCGCCGGGTCAGCCCGCACACCATTCCGATGCTCATGCCCAACGGCCCGGCTGCAGTTGTGGGCCTGGAGGTCACGGCCCGCGCCGGGGTTCATACGCCCGTTTCGGCCTGCGCCTCGGGCGCCGAGGCTGTTGCACAAGGCCTGGCGATGATTCGCGGCGGTCGCGCCGACATGGTCCTCGTCGGCGGCACTGAGGCCTGCATTCATCCACTCCCCCTAGCCGCCTTCGCCTCCATGCGCGCGCTCTCCAAGCGCAACGACGACCCAGCTGCCGCTTCCCGCCCCTGGGACACCGCCCGTGACGGCTTCGTCTTCGGAGAAGGCGCCGCAGTGCTGGTCATCGAGACGGCCGAACACGCGAAGGCGCGCGGCGCGAAGATCTACGGCGAGGTGGCCGGAGCCGGAATCACCGCCGATGGTCACCACATCGCCCAACCTGACCCAGAGGGGAAGGGCGCCACCCGCGCGATGCGGATGGCTCTCACAGACGCTGGGGCTGAGCCCACCGACGTCGTGCACATCAACGCGCACGGCACGAGCACGCCACAAGGCGACGTTGCCGAAGCACTCGCAATTCGCACCGCGCTCGGAGACGCTGCAGCACAGGTCGCCGTCACCTCGACAAAGTCGATGACGGGCCACCTGCTCGGGGCTGCCGGAGCCGTCGAGTCGTTGGCCTGCGTCATGGCGCTGCACGACCAGCTGGTGCCCCCCACCATCAACCTGGACAACCTCGACCCAGAGGTGCAGCTCGACATCGTCGCCGGTCAGGCACGCAAACTGGCCGACGACCGCTTTCCTGGCGCCGTCGCGCTCAACAACTCGTTCGGGTTCGGCGGTCACAACGTGGCCCTCGCATTCCGGAGTTATCCATGACCACCACCGAGCAGCCAGCTCCTGCCGCCAGGAAGCCCAAGGTCCCCCGCGACGAAGACCCAAGGAACCCCAACAAGCGGCTCCGCGCCCTCTTCGACGACGGCACCTACGTCGCACTTACCGCAGACGGCGACTCCGGGATGCTGGCCGGACACGGCCTCGTCAACGGGACTCATGCCGTCGCATTCTGCTCAGACGCCACCATCATGGGCGGCGCCATGGGCGCCGACGGCTGCAAAGTCATCCTCGCCGCTTACGCACGGGCTCTCGCTGATGAGATCCCCGTCATCGGCTTGTGGCACTCCGGCGGGGCACGCCTTGCCGAAGGCGTCGTCTCGCTGCACGCGGTGGGCGAAGTCTTCAACATCATGACAAGGGCGTCCGGGCGCATCCCGCAGATCTCGGTCGTCCTAGGTGCCGCCGCCGGTGGTGCTGCCTACGGGCCAGCGCTCACCGACATCGTCATCCTCGGCCCTAACGGCCGAGTATTCGTCACCGGTCCCGACGTCGTCCGCTCGGTCACGGGCGAGGACGTCAACATGGAGCGCCTCGGCGGCGCCGAGCCGCACGCGCGGCGTAGTGGTGTCGTCCATATCGCGACCGAGACCGACGAGGAGGCGCTTGCGAGGGCGCGAGCACTCACGCACCTGTTCGGCGCGCAGGGCGATCTGCAGTCCAGCACCCCGATCGTCGACGTCGACCTCGAAGAGCATCTTCCCGAGTCGGCCAAACGCGCCTACGACGTCCACCCTCTTGTCACACACCTGCTCGACGAAGGCTCATCAGTCGAGCTACATGAACGCTGGGCACCGAACATCGTCACCACCCTGGGCCGTCTCGGCGGACGTACCGTCGGTGTCATCGCGAACAACCCACTCCGACTCGGAGGCTGTCTCGACTCCCCCTCGGCTGAGAAAGCCGCGCGCTTCGTCCGCATGTGCGACGCGTTCGGCGTGCCGCTGATCGTCGTCGTCGACGTTCCCGGCTACCTGCCCGGCGTCGGTCAGGAGTGGGATGGCGTCGTACGACGCGGCGCCAAGCTGCTGCACGCCTTCGCCGAGGCAGTCGTGCCACGCGTCACCGTCGTCACACGCAAGGCGTATGGCGGCGCCTACATCGCGATGAACTCTCGGGCTCTCGGCGCCACCCGGGTGTTCGCCTGGCCCGGAGCCACCGTCGCCGTCATGGGATCGATCGCTGCGGTCCGCATCCTGCATCGTCGGCGGCTGGCCGACCTGCCGGACGAGATCCGAGCCGAGGTCGAGCTCGAGCTCGCCGAAGAGCACGAGCTGATCGCCGGCGGCCTGGAGAAAGCTAAGTCGCTCGGCGTTGTCGACGAAGTCATCGAACCTGCGGTGACGCGGTCAGCCCTGGCTGCCGCCATCGTTGCCGCTGCCCCGCTCCGCGGACGCCACGGCAACATCCCGCTCTAGCCCCCCACCCCCTTACCCAAGAACGACGCATTCACCCGCACTGGCGGAACAAGGTCCGTCGTCATCCTGGGGACAACTTGCTCACGCGTTGGTGGACACCGGTGCGCCGGCCGCCCCTCGTAGTGGGTCGACGCTAGAACGCTCGGCAGATGACATAGGGCAGAACGGATACGGACGCGTCGACATCGTTTCGCCCGTGGGTCATCGCCACCGTCGTGGCCATCTCAGTTCTGATCCTGGTAGTCGCGGTCCTGGCTGGGGTGAGGTGGTTTCACGATCAAGCGTGTCACGTTGCCTACAGGCAGGGATGCCCCGAAACCATGGGAGGCTCCGATGTTGAGTCAGGCCTACTCGCGTTGAACCTTGGCTCCACCGGACTTGGCGTCGCCTTTGTTTGGAGCTTTTCGAACACCGGGGAAACACTCAGGACAGTGGATTGGACGCGTGTCGTGCTCTTTGATGCCAACCAGCAGGGGGCTCGATGTTGGGGCGACGACTCCGACAATGAGTACCTGGCATGGCCAGATAAGACAGCGTGGGCCTTCGCAGGTTGTGACTTCGAACAACCGCCGACAGCCCCCCTGACCCTGTCGTACGACGGCGAAGTGGCGGGCCAGTACGACTCGATACCGCCAAGACCACCGAAGGGATTGGTTCCCTAGCTGCAAGCCTTGAAGCGAGCGCGAGAAACCCCTCCCACGTCGCCGCGGGAGGGGCCTCGTCGCAACCGGACAGGGAAGGGGACTCGTCCGGCTACATGCCCCAGGTATCGATCGGCTAGATCACCTGGTGCAGCCAACGGACCGGCGCGCCATCACCGGCGTAACGGAAGGTCTCGAGCTCGTCGTCCCACGGGCGTCCGAGCAGATGGTCGAGCGCTTCAGGAAGGGCACCTTTGCCAGCCTCGGCGTCGAGCATGGCCAGCCGGATCCGGTCCTCCGGAACCAAGATGTCGCCGTGCAGCCCCATAACGGCATGGAAGATGCCGAGCGACGGCGTGTACATGTAGCGCTCGCCCTCAAAGCCTGGGGACGCCTCTTCGGTGACCTCGTACCGTACGTGCTCCCATCCGCGCATGGCGGACGTGAGAGTGGCCGCCGTTCCAGGAGCGGCTTGCCAGGAGAGTTCTGCGCGGTAGCTGGCAGTCTGGGCCGGTTGCGGCGTCCACTCAAGACTGACGTGGCCACCGAGCACACCGGCCATCGCCCACTCAACATGCGGGCACAGCGCAGCTGGCGCGGAGTGGATAAACACCACCCCACGAGTTGCAGGAGCAAGCGACATCTCCGGCCTCCTTTGCGAGGGTCGCCTTCCCCAGCTACCTCGCCGGCCGGACGCCGGATGCGTACATCACGCTGACCGCATTGTGCCTGAATGAGCCGAGTCAAGCCACCATCGACCCGGCGAGTCGAGCCAAATCGCTGGTCAGGAGAGGACGACGCCGATGCCCCAGACCGCGATAATCGCGATCCCGGCCACCATCTGGACCAGGGTGCCGGTGCCGTAGCCCTGCAGGGCCTCCCAGGTGGTGTCCCAGGCCGCCTTGGGGTGGCGCAGCCTGATGAGCTCTGCCAACCAGAGGCCCGCGATCCCCCCGATCACGATCCCGAGCAGCGGGATCAGGAAGAAGCCGGCGACCGCCCCCACAGCCGCCATCAGCAGCGCCCACCAGGGCGCGCCGGCACCTGTGGCCTTGCGCCCGGACAGCGTCAGCGCTGCCACCGTTCCCACGACCGCCAGCACCGTCACGACCCCGAGGGTCGCCCAGCGCCAGGCACCACCACCGTCCAAGAGGGCCCAGACGCCAACGGCACCCCACATCAGCGCCAGTCCTGGAAGAACGGGAACAACAAGTCCTACCAGCCCGACGGCGAGCACAATTGCCACCACGATCTCCAGCCACGGACTCATGAGCAGATCGTGTCATGCAGGCGCGCAGATGTGCGGGAGCCGAAAGAGCACCACACTGGGTCTATGCTCCCCGATTCCAGCCAGCGCCGACGGGCCCTTGTAACCGGAGCCACCGGCTACATCGGCGGTCGCCTCGTCCCAGAACTGCTGGCTGCCGGCTTCGACGTCCGTGTCCTCGCCAGGTCGCCGGACCGACTGCGGGATCGGCCGTGGGCCGGCGACATCGAGATCCTCGCCGGCGACGCGACCGACCCCGGCGCCGTCTCCGCCGCGATGGAGAACGTCGATGTCGCCTACTACCTGCTGCACTCCCTGGTCGAGGGGGACGGGTTCGACCAGCTCGAAGCGTCGATGGCACAGACGTTCGCGGACGCAGCGAGTAGCGCGGACATCGGTCGGATCGTCTACCTCGGCGGGCTCACTCCCCCGACCCTGCGCGACGGTGCGGCTTCTGGTGTGCCTCTGTCGGCCCACCTCTCCTCCCGACTACGGGTCGGAGAAATCCTGCGCGCCTGCGGCGTCCCCACAGCTGAGTTGCGCGCTGCCGTCATTATCGGATCGGGTTCAGCCTCGTTTGAGATGCTGCGCTACCTGACCGAGCGCCTTCCAGCGATGGTGACACCGAAATGGGTGCGTAACCGGATCCAACCGATCGCGATCCGCGATGTCCTTCGGTACCTCGTGGCTGCGGCCGACCTGCCAGCAGACGTCAATCGCGCCTTCGACATTGGTGGTCCCGACGTCCTCACCTACGCCGACATGATGCAGCGCTACGCGTCAGTGGCCGAACTGCGACGCCGCGTCATCGTCCCGATCCCCGTGCTGTCACCGACGTTGTCGAGCCACTGGGTAGGACTGGTGACTCCAGTTCCACGCGCTATCGCGCGTCCACTTGTGGCGTCGCTCAAGCACGAGGTGTTCTGCCGCGAGCACGATATCGCGCGCTACATCCCCGATCCGGAAGACGGACTCATCGGATTCGACCGCGCCGTTGAGTTCGCGCTCCGGCGTATCAAGGACGCCGACGTCGCCACCCGTTGGTCGAACGCATCAGTACTCGGCGCCTCCAGCGATCCGCTTCCCAGCGACCCCGACTGGGCCGGTGGTTCGCTCTACACCGATGAACGCGAGCGGGCCACGTCCGCGTCACCCGGCGCCGTGTGGCGAGTGATCGAGGGCATCGGCGGAGACCGTGGCTGGTACTCGTTCCCGCTGGCATGGGAGGTGCGAGGCCTGATGGACCGCGCTATCGGCGGAGTGGGCGTGCGCCGTGGCCGCCGCGATCCGGACCGGCTGATGGTGGGCGAGTCACTCGACTTCTGGCGGGTCGAGGAGCGCATCCCGGGAGAACTTCTGCGGCTCCGCGCCGAAATGCGCCTCCCGGGTCAGGCCTGGCTCGAGATGAGTATCGATCAGAACCCGACCACGTACCACCAGCGCGCGATCTTCCACCCGCGCGGCCTGTGGGGGCACGCCTACTGGTGGATGGTGGCCCCTTTCCACGGCATCGTCTTCGGATCGATGGTGCGCAACATCGTCCGGACGGCAGAGAGCGCCGACGCCTCGGGCGGCACACCGCCGCCGAGTGCGGAAGCTCAGAGCAACTCGGCGGCCCACGTCCGGTAGCCAGGCGCGACCCGTGGCCAAGGATGGGCCGCCTCCCAGCGGCGGGCGAGGTCGAGCAGCATGCCGTCGCGGTAACGCGGCCCGACCACCTGGAGCCCAAACGGAACTTCGAGGTCGGTCATCCCGGCCGGGAGCGACAGCGTGGGATGCCCGCTGATGTTCGTGTAGGGGGTGTTGAACACATCCGGCGGCAGCATGCCCGGTCGATCGTCATCGTTCATTCGTCCGTCTGCCAGCCACCCGGCCGCGGCATTCACCGGACTGAGGAGAACCCCGTCGTCACCGACGAGCGCATCGAGCGAACGGACGAGCAAGAAACGTCGCCGTCTGGCGGCCAGGTAGTGGTCGACGTCGATGCCCAGCCCCCACTCCATGAATCCGCGGGCCGCTGGGTGCATCTGCTCGAGCCCTTGCTGCACCCATGCACGTCCGAAGCGGGCGACATGCTCAGCTGTCGCGATCGTGAACCAGTCGTCGTCCACATCAACGTCACCACATAAGTCACGCGCTGAAATCCGCACCGGTGCAACGCCGAGCATTTTGCCCATCTTCGCGACGGCGTCCTCGAACGGTGCACGAACGTTCTCGGGGAGAGCTGCGTCTGCTGCGAACCGGTCGACGACGAACACGCGCCGCACCGGCGAGGGCTCGGCCACGCGGTCAAGCATGGTCGGAGGCATTGCACCGGGGTCGCCATCGACGCGGCCCGCGAGCACCTGCCACAGGAGCGCGAGGTCATCTGCGGTGGTCGCGAAGGGGCCCTCCGTTGACATGTCGATCCAGTCCTGGGCCGGCCAGCGGCCGATGACGCCGTGGGTCGGCTTGATGCCGACGAGCCCGCAGAAGGCGGCTGGTATTCGGATGGATCCACCGCCGTCGGTAGCCGTCGCGATTGGCACCATTCCGGAGGCCACCGCAGCAGCACTTCCACCACTTGACCCACCCGGCGAGTACTCCAGGCGCCAAGGGTTGCCAGTGGTCCCGAAGACCAGGTTCTCGGTGTATCCCTCGGTCGCGAACTCGGGAAGGTTCGTCTTGCCGACGATCACCGCGCCGGCGGCGACCAGCCGCTGGGGCACCGTTCCGTGCGCCGAAGCGGGTGGGGCGTCGACGAAGAGCAGCGAGCCCTGGGTCGTGACCATTCCCTCGACGTCTTCGAGGTCCTTGACGAGAACGGGTACACCGGTGAGTGGACCCAGGTCACGCCCAGCAGCCACCGCGGCGTCCACAGCTGCCGCCGCACGCGCTGCCGCGTCATCACATCTGGCAACGACCGCATTGATGGCGCCATCGTGCTGGTCGATCCGGCTCTGGGCCTCTGCTACCAGCTCAGCCGCACTTACCCGACCGTCGCGCACGGCGTCGGCCAGCGCGGCAAGTTCACCTGTCGTCATCCCGCCACGCTAGCGCCATCTCGGAACACAGATGTGAGCGTTCGGTACATCTCACAGCCGTTTTGAGCTACTCACGTGTACCTAACCCTCACATAGACTCCGCTGCTGCTCCGATCGTTAGCGGGCACTGTCCACAGGAGGGCCAATCCACTGCGCGCCTGCACCAAGCGGTCAATGGTGCACAGGTGAACCCCGACCCGGACGACGTCTGCTCTTGGGCCGTCCAACAACTGATGGTCGTGGGCGGTGGGGCGCGAAGGGCGCAGATACTTCGTGCTGCCATGGAGTGGCGACACAGATGACCGATGGCAACGACAACGCTCGGACCACCTTCGGGCGGTGTCTGCCATCGTGGCCAACGGCAAGGAAGCCGGCCTGAGGTCCGCCGCACTCGCATGGGGCCCGCCCGTTTCACAGGTTCTACCTCGTCCAGAGATTCTTCGTCCTCCTCACGCGGCCGAACTCAAGGGCGCCCGAGTGATTCGGCGGTCTCCCGACCCACAGCAGATCGTCATGGTGAACCACGTGCCGGTAACCAACCTTGAGCGAACCGCTGTAGATATCGCCCTCGACCTCCCGACCCCCGAAGCCCTCATCACCATTGACGCCGCGCTTCGGCGCGGAGCAGACCGGTCAGTGATGCTGGCGATCCTTGAAGCTACGGGGCCGGTGCGTGGGTGTCGGGAAGCGCGACGCACCCTGGATTGGGCCGACGGTCACTCCGAGTCGCCGCTGGAGTCGCGCGGGCGGGGTGAACTCATGCTGCAGGGCGTACCGCGCCCTTGGAACAACGTGAGTCTTCGCCTGGGGCAGGTGGAGGTCAGGCCTGACCACTGGTGGAACGGTCTCGGCATCGCCGGGGAAGCTGACGGTCGAGGAAAGTACGACGGCCCGGCGGCACCGGCCGATCCGGTCTGGACCGAGAAGCTACGCCAGGAGTGGTTGGAGGAGGAGTTGGGGATCCTCGTTATGCGGTACGTCGATCGAGAGATCCGCCGCACGCCGGTGGAAGTGGCCACTCGGTGGCGACGAAAAGAAGCACGGCGCGCTCACCAGCTATGGGTGCCGCCACCCGGCCTGGAGATCTTCGGGCGACCACTCCCAGGCTCCGGTGACCCGATCCGATGGCTACGCCGTCGAGATGAGGGTTAGGCCTATTCGGCCTCGATGGACAGGGCGAGCCACGCGTCCTCAGCTTCGGTCTTCTCGCTCCTGATCTCCCGTAGCTGCTCGTGCAGCTCGCTGACCCGGACGTGGTCTGTCGCATTCGCAGACATTTGGCTGTGCAACTGCGACTCCCTCGCGTCCAATCGGGAAATGAGCCGCTCCAACCGCACGAGCTCCTTCCGCTGGGCCCGCTCGTCAACGCGGGCGGTCTTGGTCGGTGACCCACTGCGTGCCGCACGCGACTGAACCGGTGGCTGTCGAGCCTGGCCGACGTGAATCAGCTCCAGGTACTGCTCCAGCCCGCCGGGAAGGTCGCGAACCGCCCCGTCCCCCAGCAGACCGACGAACCGGTCGCACACTCGCTCCAAGAAGTAGCGGTCGTGCGAGATGACCAGCAATGTCCCTCCGAATGAGTCGAGCAAGTCCTCCAGCGCCGTCAGCGTCTCGACGTCAAAGTCATTCGTCGGCTCGTCGAGCACGAGTACGTTGGGGCCACCCATCAGCAGCCGGGTGAGTTGCAGCCGGCGCCGCTCCCCGCCCGAAAGGTCCCCGACCGGCGTCCACTGCGCGTCGCCGCCAAAGCCGAGGCGTTCACAGAGCTGAGTCGCCGACAGCTCACGGCCCTTGCTCAGCTCGACGCGCTGAGCCACCTTCTCGACGGCTTCAAGCACCCGCCAACTGGGGTCGAGCTCCTCCAGGTGCTGTGACAGGTAGGCCGGTTTCACGGTGACGCCACAGACGACCCGTCCTGCAGTTGGCTGCTGCATCCCGAGGAGCAACCGCACCAGTGAAGTCTTCCCAGCACCATTGACACCGATCACTCCCAATCGATCACCCGGGCCGACGTCCCACGTGAGGTGGTCGAGCAGCAGGCGATCACCGAATGCCAGCGAGACATCGTGCGCCTCGAACACGGTCTTGCCGAGCCGAGCACCGGCGAAAGCGAGCAGCTCGACCTGGTTGCGCGGCGGCGGCTCACCGGAGATCAGTTCATTGGCAGCGTCAATCCGGAACTTTGGCTTCGACGTGCGTGCCGGCGGACCTCGGCGCAGCCACGCCAGCTCTTTGCGGATCAAGTTGCTACGCCGCTGTTGCTCAACGCTGGACTGCCGCTCACGCTCGGCCTTGGCGAGGACGAATGCGGAGTAGCCACCGTCGTACTCTTCAACCCGACCGTCGATGACCTCCCACATCCGGTCGCTGACCTCGTCGAGGAACCAGCGATCGTGCGTCACGACCACGACCGACAGGCTGGGCCGCGACCGCAGGTGCCCAGCCAGCCAGTCAACGGCTTCGACATCGAGGTGGTTCGTCGGCTCGTCCAGCAGCAGCAGGTCAAGGTTCTGCAGCAGGAGGTGGGCGAGCTGGACGCGGCGCTGCTCACCACCGGAGAGCTGACCCATCACGCGTCCCAGCCGCGGGGCGTCGAAACCGCCAAGCAAAGCAGCGAGAACCTCGCGAGATCGCGCCTCCGACGCCCAGTCGTGCTCGTCTCGATCACCGAGTACAAACGCGGCGATCGTCTCGTCCGGGGTGAATCGCGCCACCTGCGACAGGACGCCGAGCTGCAGCGAGCTGGCGCGGGTCACTCGGCCGGAGTCGGCCGACTCGGTGCCGGCCATCACCTTGAGCAAGGTGGACTTACCCCCGCCGTTGCGTCCGACCACGCCGATCCGCTCGCCAACGGCAACCCCGAGAGACACACCGTTCAAGATCGGGTCGCGCCCGAAGGTCTTATGGGCGTCCTCGAGGTTGAGCAGGTTCTTGGGCGCCACAGGTACCAGCGTGTCAGAGAACCAGACCACCGAGCCGAGCAGCCCGCCGTTGTTGGCGGTTGCCGGAGAGTCCTGGTGCTAGCCGTCCGCCAGTAATCTGTGGGTCAGACGGTCGAAGAAACCGACATGCTCGGCCCACACGGCGGCGTCGTCGGCCTCTGGCAAGGACGACATCTTGGCAACCACGACATCTGACGTGGGGTCCATCCATACGTACTGGCCATAGATCCCGACCCCATAGAAGCACCCGTGCGAGTCACCTGAGATCCAGAACTGGTTTCGGTAGCTTCCCGCTGGGTGGACATTGCCCATCTCGGCAGCCGCAGCGTCGCGATCACCCCCTCGACGCGTGTCATCAATCCAGCCGGGCGGAATCACCGTCTGACCGTCCGGCCCTGCCCCGCGATCAAGGAGAACTCGACCGAAGCGAGCAAGGTCGCGCAGAGTCACGTTCATCCCGCCGTTGGCCATCGGAAAACCCGAGGCATCGATGGTCACAGACGCATCGTGCTCTGCTCCGATCTTGGCCCAGAGATCAGTCGTGAGGATGTCGGCAAACCCGCGACCAGTCACCCGTTCGAGAACCCACGCCAACACGTCTGTGTTAGCCGAACAGTAGAAGAAAGTCTTCCCGTGTTCTCCCGACTTCTTCAGCGTCGCGAGGAACGAGTAGGTGTCGACCGGATCCCCCGGGATTGCACTGCGCCATCCACCGACCCGCTCATGGGTCTGAACCTCAGAGTCGGGGTTGGCGTAGCTCTCGTCGTAGCGAACCGCCACCGTCATGTCGAGAACTTGCTGGACGGTGGCATCGCCATACGCAGAATCGGTGAGCTCCGGGATGTAGCGCGAAACCGGTTCATCGACGACCACAACGCCCCTGGCGACATACTGACCGAAGACGGCCGAACACATGGACTTCGACACCGACTGAAGCAGGTGCCGAGTCGTGGCAGTCATCCCGTTCAAGTACTGCTCGTACAACACGTCACGACCGCGGACCACGATGAAGCCGTCGGTGTACGACCGGTCCAAGAAGTCGCCCACCTCCGGTCCGAGTGGCAGCGGGGCGTCACGAAGCTCGAGCACGGGCCCCTGACCTCGGGACAGTGCAACGCTGGGAACGATCTCGTCAACGTGCTGAAACGACCAGCGGTTGGACGGACCTGACTGCCAATCGGGAATCGTCATGCCAGCAACGCTGCCACGCGGTGAGCCGTCTCGACAACGGCGGGGCCCAGTTCGGGGAATCGATCAGTAGGAATGCGTCGTTCTGGCCCCCAGATGT